>JBOGZC010000022.1:0-45105 GCA_050697075.1 Solirubrobacterales bacterium
CCGTTACCGAGCCCGGCGGGCTCTCGGCGAGCGGCGATCAGGTCCTGAGCCAAGGCGGCGGCGAGATCCAGGGCAGCCCCGCGGCCGGCGATCGGTTCGGGGCGGCGCTCGCGGCCGCCGATTTGAACGGCGACGGTCGCGACGACCTCGCTGTCGGGGCGCCGGGCGACAGCGTCGGGTCGAGCGCCGGCGCCGGCGCCGTCAACGTGATCTACGGTTCCGGCGGGGGTCTGACGGCGACCGGCAACCAGCTATGGACCCAGGAAAGCCCCGGCATTGCCGAGGCGGCGGAGTCCGGCGACTCCTTGGGCGCCGCGCTCGCGACCGGTGACCTCAACGGCGACGGAAAGGCCGACCTCGCCGTCGGGGTGCCGGGGGAGAGCATCGGAACGAACACCGGCGCCGGCGCCGTCGAGGTCCTCTACGGCTCCGGCGGGGGGCTGACCGCGACCGGCAACCAGCTGTGGGCCCAGGACAGCGCCGGCATCGTCGACGGCGCGGAGGCAGGCGACTCGTTCGGAGCCGCGCTCGCGGCGGGAGATCTGAACGGCGACGGCCAACAGGACCTCGCGATCGGGGTGCCGGCGGAGGGCATCGGAACGACCAGGCCCGGCGCGGGCGCCGTCAACGCGATCTACGGCTCCGCTGCCGGCCTCACCTCGACCGGCAACCAGCTCTGGACGCAGAACAGCACCGACATCAAGGACCCCGCCGAGGCCGGCGACGGGTTCGGTGCGGCGCTCGCGACGGGGGACCTCAATGGCGACGGCGAGGCCGACCTCGCCGTGGGGGTACCCGGGGAGAGCGTCGGGACGATCCCGTCCGGCGGCGCCGTCAACGCGATCTACGGCTCTGCCGCGGGGCTCACCTCGACCGGCAACCAGCTCTGGACGCAGAATCGCGCGAACGTCCTCGACTCTGCCGAGACCGGGGACTCGTTCGGCGCCGCGCTCGCAGCTGGGGACGTCGACCGCGACGGGCACGCGGACATGGCGATCGGGGTTCCGGGCGAGAGCGTCGGGACCGCCGCCGGCGCCGGTGCCCTGAACATGCTCTACGGCTCCGCCGGCGGGCTCACCTCTGCCGCCAATCAACTCTGGAGCCAGGACACGCCGAACATCCTCGGTCAGGCCGCGGCGGACGATCGGTTCGGAGCGGCGATGGGCCTCGTCGCGGGCTGACGTAGGTCTCCCCAGATGCTTGGGGCAAACAACCTGGAGTCCCGGGTGCCGTGCGGCGGGCGGGCTACGGCGCCCGGCCCCAGTCCGGCAACTCGTCGAACCCGGGCTTGTGCGTGAGGCGCCGCTGAGCTGAACCGTCAGCACGCATCTTGAAGATGTCGATGCTTCCGGCGCGATCGCTGTCGAACGCGAGCAGCTCGCTGTTCGGCGAGTACGTGGGACGCTCGTCGAATGCGGCGTTGTGCGTTAGTTGGCGCACGTGTGAGCCGTTCGGCCTCATCGCGTAGAGCTCTTCGTCGCCGTCGCTGCCGGTGAACGCAATGTGCTTGCCGTTCGGCGCGTACGCGGGGGCGAAGTCGTCGGCAGGCCCCTTCGTAAGCCTGTGCTGGTTGGCCCCGTTCACCTTCATCACCAAGACGTCGAAGTCCCCCGCTCGGTCGCCATCGAAGGCGATCCGCTTGCCGTTCGGCGAGTAGGCGGGGCGCCGGTCGGCGGCGGTGTTGTGTGTGAGCCGGCGCTGGTGGGTGCCGTTCGCCTTCATCGTGAAGATCTCGTCGTCGCCGTCGCGGGCGCTGTCGAAGGCGATCCGCTTGCCGTTTGGTGAGAACGCGGGCTCGTCTTCGCCGGAGTGGTTGTGAGTGATCTGGTGCAGATGAGCCCCGTTCGCCCTCATCGTGAAGATCTCGAAGTCGCCATCGCGATCGCTGGTGAACGCGATTCGTCGGCCGTTGGGCGAGAACGCGGGCTCGAAGTCGGCGGTGGTGTTGTGGGTGAGCTGCTGAACGTGCGAGCCGTTCGGTTTCATCGTGAAGATCTCGTCGTCGCCATCGCGGTTGCTGTCGAAGACGATCCTCGACTTGCCAGAGGCGGCATGGGCCAGGGGTGCCGAGCGAAGGATCACGGCGAGCGAGACGAACCCGAGCAGCGCGGCGGTCGCGAGCACCATCGCGACCCCCCGGCCCGTTTCTTGTCCCGATGGCCGGCGCGTCCAGGGCAATCGTGCTGCGGTCCGGAGCAGGTTGCCCAAACCCGTAAGTGCCTGCGCGGATGGTTTCGAACCAGCGACCTCTCGCATGTGAAGCGGGTCTTCCCCTGATCCCGATCGCCTGCGCCGACCGGCGATCTTTTAGGGCCGGTGAGGATCACATAGGTTTGCGATCTAGCGAGGAGCCGAGGGGAGTGATGATGGAGACGAGCAAACTTGATCCCGTCGAGTTCCGTGCCGGGCAGCGCCAGCAGTGGGCCAAGGCGGCGACCGGCTGGCGCAAGTGGTCTGAGCTGATCGAGAGGGCTGCCCGCGGGGTCAGCGAACGCCTGGTCGAGCTGGCCGGCGTTGAGCGGGGGGACCGGGTTTTGGACGTGGCCGCCGGATACGGCGAGCCAACGTTGACCGCGGCCATGGCGGCAGGCCCAGAGGGCGAGGTCGTGGCCACCGATATCTCGGCCGAGATGATCGCCTTCGGGCGGGAGCGGGCTGGGGCCGCTGGGCTCGGAAACATCGAGTTTGTGGAGTCGGATGCGGCCTCTCTGGAGTTCTCGGAGGGTAGCTTCGACGCCGCGCTCTCACGTTGGGGGATCATCTTCGAGCCTGACGCAGAGACGGCAGCAGCGCATGTCCGCGGCTTTCTCGAGCCTGGCGCACGCATGGCAGTCAGCTCCTGGGGACAGCCGGATCGGGTGCCGTTCATGGCGATTCCGATGAGGACCGCGATGGCGCATCTGCAGGTGCCGCCGCCCCCGCCGGGAACGCCGGGCGCGCTCTCGCGCCCGACACCGGAGGCGCTGGGCGGCTTGCTCGACGTCGCTGGCTTCTTGGATGTGGACGTGGAGGAGGCCCAGGTCACCTTCGAGTGGCAATCCCCCGAGGAGTTCACCACCTACATCAGGGAGGTCTCGTCGTCGATCAGGGCGATCATCGATCCGCACCCGTCCGACGTGCAGGAAGAGACCTGGGCCGCAATAACCCACGCCATCGGGCAGGAGGCCGCCAATGACGGCTCGGTGCGGCTCACGAACCTCGTCCTCCTCGCCGCCGGGCGAGCCTAGGCCTGTGAGTCAGACACCCGCATGGGCGCGGCTGGTTTCGAAAAACGAGGGCTGGCGACCGCTTCAAGATGCGGTGATCACAAACCCACCCGGCCTGTGGTGGTCCCATTCCGGGGGCGCTATCACGTCCCGCCCTTTTGCGCCCCATGAAGCTGGTGGGCGGTCGTGACAGCGCCCTCAGCGCCTTAGACAAGCAATTCTAGAGGAGACCCGCGTGGTGCCACTTTGGTGCCGACTGCCACGTCCAATGTGTCCAGGCCGTCCACGGCCAGGGACGATGGGGGAGGAGACCGCCGCCGATCAGGTGACCGTCATGAGCTAGGGCGTCTCCGTCACGTCGGGTATCACGGCGGCCATCCGCTCCGCGTCGCGCGTCATCTCGGTAAGCCGCTCCCGGTCGCGCATCAACTGGGCGAGCTTCTCCGGGTCGCGCTTGTCCCAGCCATGGAAGTGCGAGAGGTCACCCGCTTCCCAAGCCTCACAGAGCCCCGGCTTGCTCAGATCCCAGTCGGGGCGAATCTCGCTCGATACGTCCCGCAGGTCCTGCCAGAGGTCGTAGACCGAGGGCCGGCCCCAGAACCAGTACCCGTTGTAGATCTTGTGGACGACGAGATGCGGCTTGAGCACGAGGGTGTGCGGGATCAACGGGTCGTTCATCGGGTCGGTGTACTCCTGGATATCGAGGTCCTTCTGGACGGCGCGCTCGGAGTCGGAGAGGAAGGGCCACTCAGCGCCGACGGAGGCCCGGAACTCCTGCAACTGGTGATGCGCGTCGCTCGCGATCGTGGCGATCTTGGTGTAGGCAACGGCGATCTTGGGATAGAACGCCGCCAGCTCGAGGTGCTGCTGGTGCTCCTTCGGGCAGTAGTGGCCGCGTGCGAGCGTGAGGATCAGGGGATCGTCGCCCTGCAGCTCGCTGAGCCTTCGCGGCGTCTTGGTGTGATCTGGCAGCTGGTAGTCCGGGAAGTTGGCACCGGGTTTGATGTCAGGGCGCAAGGCCGACTCCTTTCAGGCTGTTGGCGTGGCGATCAGACCATGGTGCCCCGAGAAGCGGACGTGGACGCGGGATCCGATCGCCCTCAGCTCGCTTTTGAGTCACCTCGCCCGAGAGTCTGTGCAGCCTGGAGATGCGGCTGCGGACCGCTGAGTTCGAAAGCCGTCTACACGCCCCGACTGCTCGAAAGCATCCAGGGGCCGTCGTCCGCCTGGAACTGGCAGAAAGCCCCAATGGCCCGGTGACGAAAGGGGTGCAAGCGGCTCAAAACCGCTTGTCTAAGCCATGGGCGCGGCTGGTTTCGAAGCAGCGACCTCTCGCGTGTGAAGCGATGGGTCCCAAGAGGGCAGAAACCGCAGCAGCAAGCGGTCTGCGCCGCTGTCTGCCGTGGCAGCTTCGCCCTACGGATTACCAGGGATTACGCGCGATTACCGGGGATTCGGGCAGAGAGGAGGGCTTTCTGCCCAAGCGATCGACTCGCACTCCGTAACTGCACAACCCCCCAGACGCTTGGGGATACGGGATTATCGAGCCCGGTCGTTTCGAGGTCGAGACGCTGAAGGTCGGATCGCGCGGACCGAGTGGGCGGCTGGACGGGGCACCTGTGTTACGCGAGGACGCCGGGCCCATCGGGGAGATGCACTGACACCTCGCGCCTGGGTCACAGTTGGCCGAACCCGGCATCAGGTGGTCCACCTGAGCTCAGCGGCGAGGGTTCTCTGAACGGCGGCGACCTCTCGGAACCCATCGCGCAGATAACGGCGGGTGAGGGAGTTCAGCTGCCTCGGATCGAGGTGCTCATCGGGCTCAATGCCTTGCTCGAGCTGGTTCACCTGGTGGTCCAGACGGAGGGCGGCGAAGAGCTCGAAGGCCTCGGCCAGCGTCCGGGCGTGCGCCTGGTCGAGCGTTCCTGCTTCACCCGCGGCGTGCAGTCGCTCGATCGTCGGCGTTACCCTGGCATCAGCCTTGAAGGCCGCATAGCGCGCCAGATCGAGAATCGGCAGCAGTCCGCCGTGCTTGATGTCCAAGGTGCCCCGATGCTCGCCCGAATGCTCGACGACGATGTCGCGCATGAAGCCGGTGGGCGGCTTCGCGGAGAGCGCTAGCCGCAGCAGCCAGCGCAGCAGGGTCGACCGGTGCGGCAACTCATAGAAGTAGGACTTGGGGTCCAGCTCCTTGGGCCCGTAGACGGTTCGGCCATCGAGCAGGATCGAGGTTGCGATCAAGACCTTGTTGTCCTCTGGGTGCGCGAGCCAGCGCTCGATCGCTGCCTGCCACTCCCCGATCGAGCAGGAGCCGAACCGGTCGGCCGCGGTGACGCCGTGGGGATCGACCCGCCAGCCGACGACCTTGAGGCAATCTGCGACATCGACTGCAATCGCGTGCATGTATTTCGGATCTGCACCCGCGGTGTCCCTCCAGGCCATGGCCGAGTCAACGTCCGAGGAGGGCATCGGCTCGCGCCTGCCGTGGCTGCCCAGCGAAAGCCAGGCAAACTCGGCCGGTGGCCGTCCTTCCGACTCGATCGCGAGCTCGATCATCCGCCGGATCAATGCGTCTCCCACCACCGCGATCACCTGGCTGATGTGGGCGGTCCCCAGGTCGGCGCGGTGAAGCGTGACCACCGTCGAATGAAGGCGACCGGCTGCGTCGCGCAGCTCCTCTTTCGTCTTCGCCGCGGCAATCGCGCGACGCAGGACGAAGGGGGTGTGCGCCTCCGCGGCGACCAGGTCGATCCCGACGATCACCCCGAGCACCTCGGACCGCGGCGAGACGACCGGCACATGGCGGACATCGTTGTCGAGCATCGCGAGCATCACATCCGCGCCGGTCTGCTCGGCTCCGACCGTGACGACCGGCGCGGTCATCACCTCACTCACCGGTGCGTCAACCGACATTCTCCCGGCCACCACGCGTGATCGCAGATCGCTGTCGGTGACGATCCCCAGCACCCCATCGTCGCCGCGCACCAGCACCGAGCTTGCGCCCTCCTCGACCATGCGCTCGGCGGCCTCGCGCAGCGAGATCTCAGGCCTGCAGATCACCGGGTGCCGGCGAATCAGCGCCCGGGCCGGCTGTTGCGCCACTTCGGCGCCGGCGACGTCGGCGTCGTCCGCAGTGACCGGCTTGGGGCGTTTGAGCAGCGATCGGGCGAGATGGGGGAGGCTGGCGGGCCGAGCGAGGAGGGGAAGCACGTCCTGGGCGGCGAGCGCGTAGCAAAGGGAGTCCTCATGGGCGCGGGCCTCGAAGCCCGTCAGCACTCCAGACAGCATCGAGGGATGGCCGAACAGCTCGCCCTCCCCGAGCAGGTCCACCACTCGACCGCGGTCCACCAGCTCGATCGCCCCCCGTCGTACCACTCTCACCTCGCTCTGGTGTCGCTCCCCCTGCTTGAAGATGATGGTGCCGGCGGCGAAGAACTCGATCTCAACCCGTTCGGCGAGCCGCTGCAACGCCTCTTCGTCGAGCCCGCTGAACGGATCGTGCCCTTTAAGGAACTCGGCGATGTCGTGCATCCAGTATGGAAAGCTAACTTGCCCTCGGGTGGGGCACCGGCTGCGAAATCGTCTACGCGACTGCTCTCGCGGCCAGTGGCTCTTGACGCTCCGGTACGAGCTGGCGCAGGGTCGCGACGGCAGCCCCTACAGCGAGGTGATCGCGGCGGCGTGATCGCCCAGGAGGGGATGCGCCCTGCCCGGGTGGCGGTGCGCGCTCCGGGGCCCCTTGAGGGAGCCCCGAAGCGCCTCACCACCATGCGATCAGGAGAAGCGGCCGGAGGCGACGAGCGTGCCGTTCAGCTTCCGAACGCGGATCGTCGAGCCAGCGGAGACGGGCGGAACCACGTTGCCGCTCTTGTTGATGCGCGCCCTACCGAGCGAGTTGACGGTCGCGGTGCCTACGAGCTGTCCGTCGACGCGGAACCGCACCTGCTTGCCGGCGAGCACCTTCGCATGCTGGATCTCGGCTTCGAGCTGCCGGACGCCGTCGTCGCGCGAGAACTTCGCGCTCCCGGTGGCGGCGGGAAATGACGCCGAACCCGTGAGCGTTGCCCGATGGACGTCTGTGGCGGCTGTGGCGGCCGGGACGGCGATCAGGGCCAAAACGGCGAGGACGCCGATGACCATGATGCTGATTCGCGTTCTCATGATGGACCTCCAAGGTTGGTCGGTTGGCATGACCGGAGGGTTCCAGGGAGGAGGTCGCAAGCGCAATTGGACATTGGTCTTAGGACCCGCCGCCCGAGAGCCGTCCGGCACCGGCCCGGGACGCCACTACGCTTGCACCAGTCGTGAGGGGTCTCCGCAGAGAGCGAAGCCGCGTGACGGACGCACGGATCTCGGGTCTTTGGAATGTGGGAGCGAAGGGCGGAAACCGGACGGAGCGCAGCCCATCCGACCCTACGGTCGCCGGCGCGGTGGCGAGGTTCGCCCTCGCCGGTGTGATCGCACTGTCCATCGTCGGTCTCGTCAGCGTCCTGGTCATGCGTCACGTTGGCACCAACGAGGCGCTGAGTAACGCCCGCGAAGTGACCCGGTTGGTCGGCAAGGGGATCGTCGAGCCGAACCTCACCGAAGGAGTCGTGAGGGGGCGGCCTGCGGCCCTGGCCCGCTTCGACCGGTTGATCCGCAACCACGTGCTGCAGGATCCGATCGTCCGGGTCAAGCTCTGGGAGGCTTCCGGTCGGCTCGTATATTCAGACGAGCGGCGTCTGATCGGCCATCGCTTCCACCTTGGCGCCGATGACCTCGCTTCGCTTCGCAACGGTGGCGTCCAGTCGGACGTGAGCGACCTCTCCCGGCCTGAGAACCGCTTCGACCGCGGGCTCGGAAAGCTGCTCGAGGTTTACCTGCCGGTGAAGACCCCGACCGGTCAGCCCCTGCTCTTCGAGGCCTATCAAAGCTTCGGATCGGTGACTTCCAGCGGACGGGATCTCTGGCTGGCCTTTGCACCTGCGCTGGTCCTCGCGCTCGTGGTGCTCGAGCTGGTCCAACTTCCTCTCGCCTCCTCGATGGCTCGGCGGATCCGGCGAGCCAGCGCGGAACGCGAGGCGCTGCTCGAGCGCGCCGTGGACTCCTCCATCGCCGAGCGACGGCGGATCGCTGGGGATGTGCACGATGGAATAGTCCAGGACCTCGCGGGACTCTCCTTCTCACTCGCTGCCGCGGCCGAACGAACGGAGTCGGACAGCGCCGAGGCCCTTCGCCGTGGTGCCGAGCAGACTCGGCAGAGCGTGCGGGACTTGCGCAGCTTCCTGGTCGAGATCTATCCACCCCGGTTGCAGGAGGCGGGCCTGAAACCGGCCCTGTCCGATCTCCTATCCCCGCTGGCCGGACGAGGAATCGAAACGAGTCTCGAGGTACCCGAGGGTCTCGACCTGCAAGGCGACGGGGAGGCATTGATGTTCCGGGTCGCGCAGGAGGCGGTCAGGAATGCCGCGAAGCATGCAGACCCAAGCCGCGTCGAGGTGCGCGTGAGCAAGTCTTCGGACTACGCCGAGCTGATCGTTGATGACAACGGGCGTGGCCTACCCACCGAGCTCGGCGACAACGGCGCCGCCGAGGGTCATCTGGGGTTGCGGCTGCTTCACGACCTCGCCGCCTCGGCTGGTGCTGCCCTTGAAATCGATTCGGAGCCTGGAAGGGGCACAAGAGTTCAGCTGCGAATGGAACAGGCATGATCCGGGTTGTCCTGGCTGAAGATCACGAGATGGTTCGCGCCGGGCTTGAGGAGTTGCTGGGTGGCGCCGAGGACATCGACGTGGTGGGTGTGGCCGCGGACGGGGAGGAGGCCGTCGCGCTCGCCAAGGAGACCGAGCCCGATGTCGTCCTGTGCGACCTCTCGATGCCGCGGCTGGATGGGATCGCGGCGACTCAAGGCATCCTCGAAGCTCGGCCGCAGACCAAGGTTGTCGTCCTCACGGCGTTCTCGGAGCGCGCGCGCATCCTCGGCGCCCTCGACGCCGGTGCGGTGGGCTACCTGCTGAAGGACGCCTCGCCCGATGACCTCTTCGGCGCCGTCCGGGCGGCCGCGCGCGGAGAATCCCCGTTGGCGCCCAAAGCCGCCCAGGCGGTGTTGTCTGAGCGCGCAGAGCAGCGGGCGGTGGACCTCTCGGACCGCGAACGCGAGGTCCTCATGCTGGTCGCCGAGGGGCTGTCCAACAAGCTGATCGCCAGACGCCTGGAGATCAGCGAGAAGACCGTGAAGGCTCACCTGACACGGGTCTATGAGCAGATCAGTGTCACCGACCGCACCCAGGCCGCCCTGTGGGTTGAGCGGCACGGCCTGGGCGGACAGGAGGGCCCCCAAAGCTGAGCGGCCCGCGCCGCCGGCGGGCCGCCACCACTTGTGGTCCGGCGCTTACGGGTGGCGGGGTCCCTCGCCGTGGTGGTGACCGGCCCGGTCGTCGGCGCCATGGCCACCCCGAGCGCCGCGATCGTCTGCGCCGTGGCGCTGATGGTGGTTGTGATGGTGATGACGATGGTGGGCATGATGTCTGTGCTCCTGATGGTGTCCCACCGGATCATCGGCCCCGTGGCTCGCCTGGCTGACGCCCACGCCGCCGATCGTGACCGCTCCTGCGGTTCCGACGATGGCAAAGAGTTGTGAGAGTCGTCTGAGCATGTCCACTCCTTGTTCGTTGACGTGCTCAGGGTGCGCCGGTGGGAGTCCACATTTCAAGTGGACATTGGTCCTAGGACGCCCCCCCGCTCGAGCCATCGATGCGCAGAGCCGGTGAACCTCCCACTGGCAGCCGTCACGCGATGCCGTGGTCTCGCTTCGCCTGTTCCTCCATCCGCTCGAGGCGGGTGTAGTAGTCGGGGAACTCGTTGAGATGCGCCAGGGCAATCTTCCCGGTCACCCTTGCGTCATCGCCCGTGACGTTGGTTGCGGGATCGTGGAGCCCGTGTTCGAGCTCCACGTCCATTCCAGTCCGAAACTGCTCGACGTCGAACGGCGCCAAGCTCCAGTCGATCCCGATCTCCTCGCCGATCCGGCGGGCTTCCTCGGCGGTGAAGCTGCGCCGATCTCCCATCTTCGGCTACCGGCCTCCCTCGACCCGCCGATAGTGCTCGCGCCAGATCAGCCGGTGGATGCCGAGATGCCGCGGCAGGCTTCGCAGGCCCGGGATGAAGGGGATGCAGATGAACGCGAGACTGAGCACCATCATCAGGGCGAAGATCTGCGCATCGGCATTCTCCGACGTGTTGAAGGGCGCGATCTGGTACCAGAAGGTGTAGAGCCAGAGCCAAACCTGGCCTGGATAGCTCCCCGTCTCGTTCATCATTCCCCATTGGGTGCCGAGCAGGTGCTGCTCCTCCGCGCGGGATTCGAAGAAGCTGCCCCCGGAGAGGAACAGGAGCGGCTTGGTGTAGTTCGTCTGGTAGAACTGGCTGGACGTCAGCAGGGCCCCGTCGAGTCCGCCGCTCTGGGCCAGGCCGGCGAGAGAGCTCATCATTGGGGCGACGGGCCCGTAACGTCCGGCGGGCAGCACCGGGAGCCCGCCCGGGAAGCGGGCCCGCTTGAGGCCGGCCGTGTACGCGTCCGTCCACCGCGACTGCAGGCTCGGCGGAGCGGATTGATAGGCGGCCAGCGCCCGTTTTAGCGTCGCGTTCCCGGGAATTGTTCCCAGTGGATCGAGCACGAAGTCTCCCGCCGTGTCGATCCGGTAGTGCACTCCTGGCCAACGCTGGGTGGGCACCCCTAGGACCTTCTGCCCCACACCGGGGGTGTCGTTATACGGTGGGCCGTAGGTGGCCACCTCGCTCGTCCCGTCGAGTTCGGTGACCGCCGTGGCCACGAAGTCGCCCGGGTCGGCCCGGGCCCAGTTCTGGATTGTCGTCGGCTTATCGTCGGGAGAGGAGAACAGGATCGCGAGGATGACCGCGAGCGCCGTGATCACGGCCAGCGCGACGACGAACTCCTTGATCAAGTCATAGCGGACGTACTCCCCATGCCACTCGCGCTCGTCATCGGGTAGCGGGGGACCGGCGGGGGCGCGAGGCGGCGACGGGTTGACGCCGCTCACGCGGCACCTCGCTCGCCCGGCGTTGCCGGCTCAGGCGTGTCCGCCTTCGACCCCGCCAAGGCCCTCGGAGGGTACGGGGGTACCACCCCGTGCCGGCGAACCAGGAGGACGTGCCAGGCGACCAGCGCCACGACTACGACCGGCAGGAGGATGACGTGCCAGGTGTACATCTGGCCGAAGTCGATGACATTGAAGTAGGCGCCGATGCCAACCGAGTTCAGCCCGTCCTTGCCCTCGCTCGCGATCCACTGCGAGTCGAAGTTCTGCTGTGAGAGATAGCCGGTGAACGCGGCACCGATCGAGACCAGGAAGACGACCGCTCCAGTCACCCATGTGGGCGCGCGCCCGCCGCGCCAGGCCCCCATGAAGAACTTTCCCCACAGGTGAATGACCATGACGAAGAAGAGGATCTCGACGGCCCACAGATGGATGCTGTTGAAGAACCGCCCGACGCTGGAGACGTGCCACCACGCCGGCCCCTTGAGGCCCAGGATGACGCCCGAGAGGACGACGACGATCAGCGCGGCGATCGTGGCGACGCCGAACACGTAGATCCACGAGGAGACGTACGCCGGCTGGCGGTCGGGGAGCAGCTTTTCCGGCGGCAGGGCGCGGACCGCCCGCTCGCGGACCCGTTCCGTCCACATCCGCGGCTCCTGCTCGGCGCTCACGGCTGACGCCCTCGAGACGGGAACGGCAGGGTAATCGCCGCGATGAATACGACGATCATCAGCACGATGACAACGATGTTCGCCACCGACATGTGGAAGAAGTGCCAGTTGACGTAGCGGGCAGGGTGGTCGAGGTTGAACACCGCGGGCGCCATGGGCCACCGCCACCACGCCCAATGGTTGTCCCGGCTCGCGCTAGGGTCGTCCTCCCTCGCCGGAGAGCGAAACAAGTGACTACTCATCGCACCCGATGATCCTGCGAGCAACAGCCGATGACGGCGCTTAAGTGAGGCGATCAGGCGATTGGAGAGATCGCTCTGTGTCACAGCGAAGTGTGGGTCGCGCCCGCGCTCTGGTCGCCCCGGGGGGGCAGTCTAAACGCCCGCCCGCGCTCGGGAAATGAGAATGCTCTTAGATAGCCCGTAGAACATTCCCCTCGTGCCTACGATGCCCCGAAGATGAGGATCCTGCTCGTTGAGGATGAGGCAGGGATCGCCGATTTCCTTCGACGTGGACTCGAGTCGGACGGGTACGCCGTTACCTGGGCCGCCGATGGCGAGGAGGGCGAGGTCCTCGCGCTTAGCGGCGATTTTGATCTTGTGCTGCTCGACCTGATGCTGCCCGGACGCGACGGACTCGAGATCCTCGCGTCGATTCGTCGCTCGCTTCCAAGCCTCCCCGTGATCCTGCTCACCGCGCGCGGGCAGGTCGAGGATCGCGTTCGCGGCCTCGATTCGGGGGCGACCGACTATGTGACCAAGCCGTTCTCCTTCGACGAGCTCGCCGCCCGGATCCGCGCGCACCTGCGCCATCCGGACGGGGACGGCGACCCGCCCACCCGGCTCGAGGTGGGCGACATCTCGCTTGACCTTGTGAGGCGCCGTGTGCGGCGGGCCGGGGTCGAGATCGCGCTCTCTTCGACCGAATTCGAGCTGCTTGCGTTCCTCGCCCGTCATCCCGACCACGTGCTCGCCCGCCGCCAGATCCTCAAGTCCGTCTGGGGCTACGACCACGACCCGGGCACGAATGTGCTCGGGGTCTACGTCGGCTACCTCCGGAAGAAGCTCGCCCGCTCCGGGAGCCCCGCCCCGATCGAAACGATCCGATCGGTCGGCTACCGGCTGAGGACGAGCGTGAGCCCCTGATCGCCAGGCTTCGCCGAACCGGGTTGCGCACACGGGTCGCCGCGACGATCGGCGCGATCGTGGTCGCGGCGGCCGGGGCGACGTTCGCGACGGTCTATGAGGGGACCGGCTCGCGCGTTCGCGATCAGATCGCGAGCGACCTCTCCACCGAGGCGGACTCGGTCGAGGCCCGCCTTACGCCCCCTGGTCCAGGCGGACGTTCCTCGGTGAGTCGCCGGGCACGCCGCTCGATCGCCTCCGAGCCCGCCTTCGGGCCGTCCTCGCGCTTGTTCGTGGTCGGCGTACCCGGGGCCGGGATCGTCACCAACGAGCCGGAGCTTCTCGGCCTCGCCGGAACGCAGGCATCCGAGGAGTCCGCCGCGGATCGGCGGCGGGAAGCGGACGAGGCTCGGACGATTCGCTCCTCCCCCCTCGGCCTCTCGACGGTCCATCTCGAGGACGCCGGCGACGTGCTTCTGCTGAAGCGAGCGGTGGATGTAGGAGGCGACTCGCCGGCAACGATCACGGTCGGACAGCCGCTGGCCCCTGTCGACCGGGCCCAGGAGGGCCTGGCGAAGACCTTTCTGATCGCCGGCTCGCTCACGGTCGCCGCGGCCCTGCTGGCGGGCGTGATCGCGGCGGCGCGCATCTCGTCTCCGCTTCGTCGCATGGCCGGGGTCGCCAGCGCGGTGGACGCGGGAGACTTATCCGACCGGATGCCCGAGCGGGGCGCCGGCGAGGTGGAGCAGCTCGCCGAGTCGTTCAACCGGATGCTCGACCGGCTGGAGGACGCGTTCGCCCGACAGCGGGGGTTTGTCTCCGACGCGTCGCATGAGCTGCGAACGCCGTTGACGGTCATCCGGGGTCAGATCGAGATCCTGGGACGCTCGAAGTCGCCGTCACGCGAGGAGGTCGATGCCACCGTCGCGGAGGTGAGCCGTGAGATCGTCAGGATGGATCGCCTCGTCGAAGACCTGACTCTGCTCGCCTCCAGCGACGAGGGCATCGCGTACCGGGCCACGTTCCTCGAACTCCGGCCGTTCATCGCAGACACCGCTGCGAGCGTGGCGCGGGCTGCCGGGCGGCGGGTGGAGCTCGGAACGGTGCCACAGGGGCGCCTGATGGCCGACGGGGACCGGCTTGCGCAGGTGCTGCGGAATCTCCTCCACAACGCAATCGAGCACACCGATGCACCTGGCGTGGTGCGGGTTTCAGCGAGCGCCAGAGCCGACCACGTTCGGATCGCCGTGGACGATGACGGACCCGGGATCCCCCCGGATGAACGGGAGCGGGTCTTCGACCGGTTCCATCGGACCGACCCATCGCGCTCGCGCAGGGAAGGTGGGAGCGGCCTTGGCCTGGCGATCGCGCGGGCGCTCGTCGAAGCCCAACGCGGCCGGATCTGGGCCGAGGCGTCCCCGGAGGGCGGGGCGCGGATCGCGTTCGAGCTGCCCGGCTTTCAGGCCTTCTAGGATGTGGGCAAGGCGGCGCGGTCAGCCCGTATATGGATGGGTGGGGGTGGTGCCCGAGGGGCCCAAGAGATCGAACCCGTCCGGCACCTTCAACCGATCGGGCCCGGTGCCCGGCATGTTGGCCCGGCCGTATTGCCACACAATCCGCTTGGAGCTTGGGTCGATAAGCACGACCCGATCGCGGTAGTCGTCGGTGACCGCGATCAACCCGCCCGGGAAGCGCTCGGCAAGGCTCGGATGGTCGAGCATTCCGGCCCCCGAAGCGGGGTGGTAGGACCACAGGATCCGACCTGCCCGGTTGAACTCGTACACCCCGCCCGGGCGGGAGTAGTCGGCCACCAGGTAGCGATCAGGGCCGAGCTGCTGCGGGTCGGACGGGTACGCGATCGGCAGGTGCGCGCTCCAGACGAGGTGACCCCCGCGCGTGAGCTCGTCGACATATGAACCGTTGACCTCGGACACCAGGACGTCTCCGTTCGCCAGCGGCGTGTCGCCGTTGGGCGAGCCGAGACTTCGCGGCGGGTCGTGGACGCAGCTCCCCGTGGTGCCGATTTGCGAGCTGCGCTGACCAGGACCCAGGAAGAGAACCCGGCAGTTCTGCGCGTCGGCGACCGTGACCGTGCCGTCCCGAAGCAGGTAGGCGTCGTCCGGCTCGTGGAAGTAGCCGGGGCCGGATCCGATCACTCCCGGATGCCCGAATGAGCGAAGCACCCGACCCGATGGGTAGGAGAGCTCGACGACCGCCTCGTTCTCCTCTTCGTTGGAGATGATTCCCCGCCCGCCATGGATGAAGAACGCATCGTCAGGGAAGTAGAAGCCTCCCTTCGGCTTTGCCCTCGATCCCGGATATCGCCACAGGACGCGCTTGCGGGCATCGACCACGAGCAGTCGGTTGTTGCCGCGATCCGCGATCAGGAGGTGGCCCGCGAACGGGAGGCCTGAAGACCGCGATCCTGCGGGGGCGGAGCTGCCGGGAGGCCCTGGGGTGGCCGCAGGGGTCCGCTCCTCCCGAAGCGCGATCACGGATTGAAGCGGGGAGCCGCCGGGTCCCGTGCCGCCCACCAGGTAGCCAGTGCCGCCGACTGCCACTGCCGCGCCATTGGTCACCGGGCTCGGCAGGCGTCCGGCGGGACCGGCTCGGCCGGTTGACGGGTCGAAGCCGAGCACTTCCGCCGTAGGTCCCTTTGCGTCGGTCCCGCCCAGGACGTAGATCCGGCCGCCGAGGGAAACCGCCGATGCATGGGCGACCGGATGGGGGAGATGACCAGCGAGCGATGCGCGGCCGCTAGAGGTGTCGATCTCTTGGATCGCATCGGTGGGTCGCCCGTCGGCCATCTCGCCGCCGAAGACGTAGATGGTCTCGCCGACGGCCGCGACGGCCGGGTAGCGAACCGGTACGGACAGCCGCGCCGCCGTCGAGAAGCTTCGGCCATCGCTCGTTCGCAGAACTGCTGCCGAGGGTGTCCGGCCGTCGTAACCGCCAATCAGGTAGACGTTTCCGCCTAGGCTGACCGCGCCGAGATCGGAGCGCGGCTTGGGAAGCTGGCCGATGATTCGCCCCCCGCCCGTCCCGCTGACCGCCTCGACGTCAGCCGTGCTCGCCGCCGTCCCGCCTCCGAACACGAACGTTGTCCTCCCCACGGTCGCACTCGCAGCGTCGTGAACGGGATGCGCGAGGTTCCCCGCGGTGGAGAGGCGACCGGTACGTGTATCGAGGCTGAATACCCCGCCCACGGACTGGCCGGCCGTGTCGAGGCCGCCGAGGACGAGTATGTGCCCGTCGACAGGAGCGACGGCCTCGCCTGAGATGGGCGCCTGCAGTGGGACTGGCAGGCGCTTCGCCACCAGCATGCCACCGGCCTGTGGTGGGGCGGCGGGATCGCTCGGCGGGCCACCTCCGCTTGCGGTGCCTCCCGGGCCGAGCACTCGCCACAGCGCCAGCGCGGCAAGAGTCAGCGCGGCCACCCCCACGAGGGCCGCGATCCGTCGCCGGAGGTAGACCTCCCGGCTGGGGCGCGCTGCGCGGCGGTGCGACGAGGACCGAGCCACGGCCGGAGCCTCGCGGCGGCTGGTCAACGACGCCTAACCAATCGGGTGAGAATCCTCTTAGGGAAGCCAGACCCCTATAAGGGCTTTCTCATTCGCGCCAGACTCCGTCCTAAGGTTCCGAGCCCACCATCTGGGCATGGATCGCATCCCGCCCGCGGAATCGCGGTCTCGCGTCGAAGCCCGTGATGACGCCCTTTCGTTGCTCAGCCGGCTTCGCCGGTGGATCGTCGTAGCGAGCCTCGCGCTCGTCGGTGCGTTTGCAGGTCTGGTCGCGGCGACTAAACCGGGCAAGTCGTCGGCCACCGCAGCCGGCTCGTCCCACGGTTCGATCGCCCCCGCTCGTTCATCGCCGCGGACGACGGGGGCCGGTCCTACGGCCCCGGCTCCGGCGGCACCTGCGATCTCGCCCCCGGCGCAGGCCCCGCTTCCGGCGCCCACAGCGCCGGCGCCGCCGGTTGTCTCGGGCGCTTCGTGACGGTGATCGCCTCGAGTTCCATCCCCGCCCTGGGGACCAGCGCAGTGCTGCTCGTGACGAACGTTCCCGGGCTCGAGTACGCACGCGGGCTTCTCGAGGACGAGGTGACAGCGATCGACCAGGCGTGCAGCCGGTTTCGCGCCGACTCCGAGCTTGCTCTGCTGAATCGGGGCCGCGGATGCCCGACGCGAGTGAGCCAGCTGTTCATGGAGGCGATCGACGTTGCCTTGCGCGTCGCTCGGGCGACGAGGGGACTCGTCGATCCCACCGTGGGTGGCGCGATGAGGGCCATTGGCTATGACCGCGACTTCGCGCTGGTCACCCGGAAGAACCGAACCCGCCGGTCAGGGGCGGCGGCCGAGATTGGGAGGTGGCGCGAGATCCGAATCGATCGCCGCGCCCGGACGGTTCTGCTTCCCAGCGGAGTGGAGCTTGACCTCGGGGCAACCGCCAAGGCGCTCGCCGCCGACCGAGCTTCGCGTCGGGTGCACGAAGCGATCGGCGGCGGGGCGCTGGTCAGCTTGGGCGGTGATCTCGCGATCGCCGGAGACCCGCCCAGCGGCGGGTGGCTGGTCCAAGTCGCCGACGATCACGCCGCCGCGGTCCCGTCGGGCAAACAGAACATTCGAGTGATGGGGGGTGGCCTGGCGACCTCCGGCACCACAGTCCGTCGCTGGACCATGGCCGACGCTCCTCGTCACCACATCGTTGACCCGGCGACCGGCGACTCAGCGGTCGAGGTCTGGCGGACGGTGAGCGTGGCGGCGGGCTCATGCGTCGACGCCAACGCCGCGAGCACCGCGGCCATCATCCAGGGCGAAGCTGCACCACGCTGGCTCCGGGACCTCGGCCTCCCCAGCCGTCTCGTGGCTCTCGACGGAGATGTGGTCCACGTTGGCGGGTGGCCGGCGGAGGCCGTCGCGTGACCTTTGTCGTGGCAAGCGCGCCCAGCGCATACTGGTACGGCACCCGGGGGGCCGGCATCGTTGCCCTGATCCTCTTGACCACCAGCCTCGTGATGGGGATCGTCGACCTCAGTCGCTGGCAGTCGGAGCGCTGGCCCCGCTTCGTGGTGGACGGAGTGCATCGGACGGTCTCGCTGCTGGCTGTGGCGCTGGTCGCCATCCACGTCTTGACGACCGTCGCCGACGGTTTCACCCCGATCGGCCTCAAGGACGCGGTGATTCCGTTCGCCTCGCCATACCGGCGGCTGTGGCTGGGGCTCGGCACCCTTGCCTTCGACCTGCTCCTTGCGGTCACCGTGACGAGCATCTTCCGCCGGAGGCTCGGCCAGCGGGCGTGGCGCGCTGTGCACTGGACCGCCTATGCCTGCTGGCCGCTGGCGCTTGTTCACGGCCTCGGCACCGGCACGGACACGCCGCTTCCATGGGTGCTGCTGTTGACCGCCGGCTGCCTCCTCGTAGTGCTGATCGCGGTCGGCTGGCGCATCGCCTCCGCCTGGCCCGCCGACCCGGGGAGACGCACCCTGGCGGGCGCCCTCGGGGCGGCGGGTCTCCTGGCCCTCGTGCTCTGGGTCGCTGCGGGACCGCTGGGCCCAGACTGGGCCCGGCAGGCCGGAACGCCGGCGGCGCTCCTGGCGAGCGTAGGCTCCGGATCCGCCGCCTCCACCAGCGACGTGAGCGCGTCATCGCTCCCGATTCCGTTTTCAGCCCGCCTCGCCGGGGCGGTCCACCAGCACGTCGCGCCCGGGTCCGGCCTTGCTGTGGTGGACATTCGCACCTCCCTGCGCGGCGGGCAAGAGGGGACGCTCGAGATCCGGATCGAGGGACAGCCGCTGGGTGGGGGAGGCGTCGCCATGCAGGCGAGCCGCGTGACGCTCGGTCCACCGAATGAGCCGTCGCTGTATCGCGGCCAGCTGGTCCAGCTTCGAGGTAGCCATCTGACGGCGAGTGTCTCCAATGGCAACGGCGCCGTTCGCCTGAACGCGGACCTGTCCATCGACCAGGCGACGCAGCGGGTGAGCGGTACTGTGACAGCCGATTCGGTTTCCGGACAGGGGGCCTGAGTCCTTGGCCCAGGAGTCCCCGTTGCCCAGAGTGCTCGCCGGCTGGCGCCCCGGCCGCGCGATCGGCTTTGAGGAGCATCTCGCCGCGCACGGCCCGGCGCCGATGCCCGGGGGGTCTCGTGAGGGTCACGAGCTGATCGCCGCGGTCGAGCGAAGCGGCCTGACCGGACGCGGCGGCGCGGGGTTTTCGGCCGGAGCGAAAATGCGTGCCGTCGCCAGCGGGCGACGCGGGCGGCGGGTTGTGGTCGCCAACGGCGCCGAGGGCGAGCCGGCGAGCCGCAAGGATGAGGTGCTGCTGGCGGGCGTGCCCCACCTCGTGCTGGACGGGGCGGTGATGGCCGCGGCGGCCGTGGGCGCGGACGAGGCGATCATCTGCGTGAAGGGCGGGGCTTCACGCGAGCTGCGTGCCTTGGAGCTGGCGATCGGTGAACGGAACTCGAGCGATCCGGTCGCGGTAAGTCTGGTCGAGGTCCCGTCGACCTTCCTCGCCGGCGAGGAGAGCGCGCTCGTGAACCACCTCAACACGGGCCGCGCGATCCCGACCTTCGTCCCGCCGCGCCCCTTCGAGCGCGGGGTCGACGGCAGGCCGACGCTGGTGCAGAACGTCGAGACCCTGGCCTACCTGGCCTTGATCGCCCGCCACGGGCCGGAGTGGTTTCGGCTCGTCGGCACGCCGGAGGATCCGGGTTCCAACCTGGTCACCCTCTGCGGCACGGTCGCCAGACCCGGTGTCTATGAGGAGTCGGGCGGCATCTCGCTCGGGGCGCTGGTGGAGCACGCCGGCGGCGCCACCGCTCCGCTTCAGGCGTTCCTGGTCGGCGGCTACGCCGGCACCTGGTTCGCCGCCGAGCGGGCTTCGGGCGTCTGCCTCGGGCATGCCGCGATGCGAACACAACGAGCCGCCCTGGGCGCCGGCGTAGTCGTGGCGCTTCCCGCCTCGGCGTGCGGCGTCTGCGAGACGGCGCGGGTGGCGCGCTACCTCGCCGAAGAGTCCGCCGGGCAGTGCGGCCCGTGTGTTCACGGACTGAGGGCCATAGCGGACGCGCTCCAGGACATTGCCGAGGGGGTCGGCGAGCCTGGAACCCACCTGTGGGTCTCGAAGTGGGCCGAGGACGTCGTCGGCCGCGGCGCCTGCGGCCATCCCGATGGGGTGGTCAGGTTCGTCGCCAGCGCGCTATCGGTGTTCCGGGACGCCGTCGACCGACACGAGTCGGGCGAGCCATGCGATGCCTTCGAGGCCGGCGCGTGGGCGCTTCCACTTCCGGAGCTCGCAGAGGTCCGTTGATGGCCAGGCTGCGCGTCAATCCCATCGCGTGCGAGGCCCATGGCCTGTGCGCCGAGCTGCTCCCCGAGCGGATCACGCTCGACGACTGGGGGTACCCCATCGTCGACGATCGCCCGATCCCGGCCGAGCTCATCGAGCACGCGCAGCGCGCGGCCGATGCCTGTCCGACCCTTGCGCTGCTCCTCTATTCAAAGGATCGCCGTCGATCCGACCAACTCACGGAGTGACGGTCTCGGCGGGCTCCGAAACGGTGAGCCTGAAATCGACCGTCCACCGGGGCCGATTCGGAGGGACCGAAGGCAACGAGATCCTGACGAGCGCCGTCGCTGTCGTGCTGACCGGCCTGCTGGTGGCGGAGGGGGTCACCGTTATCCACATGGGGGGCCTCGTAAGCGCCCACATGTTCATCGGCATGGTGCTGATCCCGCCGGTGCTGCTGAAGCTCGCGAGCACTGGCTACCGCTTCGTCCGCTACTACACGGGATCGCAGGCCTACCGGACACAGGGTCCGCCACCGCTTCCATTGCGGCTCTTGGCGCCGGTGCTTGTCGTGACCACGCTGGCGGTGCTCACAACCGGCGTGCTCCTGCTCGCGGTCGGACATAAGTCGGGAGCGCTGCTTGAGATCCACAAGGTGAGCTTCATCGTGTGGCTGGCGGTGTTCGCGATTCACCTCCTGGCCCACCTTCCGCGGGTGGCGCGCTCGCTACGCACCGACTGGTCCTCCGCGAGGCGTCAGGCCGTGCCCGGCGCCGGCCTTCGGGCGATGATGGTCACCGCCTCGCTCGGGGGAGGGGTCGCGGTCGCGGTCGCGCTCGTTTCGAGCATGGAGAGCTGGCGAGCCTGATTAATACGGGAGCCGCGTATGAAACCGGCCCGCGGCCCGACGCGATCCGGACCGGCTCAAAGGCGCTAGCCGGCGCCGTGCGGGTTCTTGCACCATGGGGTATTGGGGACCCCGGAGCAAGGCGACGTCATCGAAGGCTGCGCCGGCAGGGGCAGCATCTGAACGTTGGTCGGGCGCGGGTAGCTCATCCCGGGTTGCGGTGGGCAGGGCCCGAAAGCCTGCGTGGCGCAGATCACCTGCGCCGTCAGCGGGTCGAGGAGGCTGGCCCCATGGTTGGGAATGCCGCAGGTCGCGTGGGTGACCTGGAGGTTGGCGGGCGCGCTGGTGACCGGGCTGGCGTCGGGATGGAAGTTGCCGTGCCAGCAGTTGCCGGGATCGTGCGGTTGCGATATCTCGGCTAGATCGCCGTTGGTCGGGTTGCCGAAGGAGCCGTTCCCGCTCAGCGAGTTGTTGGAGACCTCGTTGCCCCAGTCGTCGTAGTAGCAGGCGACGACGAAATTGAGGACCCCGCCCTGGCAGTGCGACGGCGTGTCGAGCGGGTTGGGGGTGTTATCCGGGAACGGTGCGAGCAGGATCCCCCAGGCACCGTTGTTGGTGATCCGGTTCTGGGTGACCGTGTCGAAGCGCCCGCCGGAGACGACGATGCCGGTGCCGGGCGGGCCAAACGAGGCGCTGCCGGCCATCGGCACGTTGGGGTTGTTGTTGTCGTGGATGAAGTTGTTGCGGAAGATCGTGCAGGACTGGGTCCCGCTGCCCGGGCAGAGGCCGACCTGCGGCGACGGTGCGTCGTCGTTGTTCTGCGAGTTGGTGACGATGCCGGTGTTGTTGAGGTCCCATTCGGAGTTCTCGATCACCAGGTGGCCGCCCGAGTTGGTCCCCGAGTAGCCCAGCGCGCTTCCCTCGGCGTGCGCGTGGGTCAGCACCTGGTTGCAGTCGGGGCAGGCGCCGATGTAGTAGCTGGCGTCGTTCATGTTGCTGGCGTAGGAGTGATCGATCACTCCTGGCCCCCGGGAGTTGGAGGTGAAGATCCCGTAGGTGCCGGCGGGGGCGTCGGAGCCGCCGTAGAAGGTCGAGGTCGCCGAGAGGAAGTCGCCGCGGAACGGTCCCATCCCGATCTGGCCGCTCCCGTCACCGCCGTTGAACCAGATCTGGTTGCCGCCCTCGCCGCTGCCCGCGAGGAAGTTGCAGACGGTGAGGTTCTCCACCGTGACCCCGTCCGCCTTGAAGACCTCGACCCCGTTTCGGCCCACGCCGCGGGGGCCGAAGTCCTGATGCGCGGCCGCGGACGAGCACTTCGGCGAGCCCGGTTTGGTCCCGTCGACGACGACGCCGTTTCGGTCCAGCCCGCGCAGGTGGATGTTCGGCGTCGTGATCAGCACGCCGGCGCCGGCCTCATCGGTCGGCTTGTGAGTCGTGTAGTCGCCGCGCTCGTGGTAATCGCCCGGCGCAATCAGGATCCAGTCGCCAGGGCGGGCGGCGTCGCCGGCGGCCTGGATCGAGTGGAACTGTGCGGCCGCCGTACCGGGCTTATGGCTCTGGGCGACGCGCAGGACCCTGGCCGACGCGGCGGTGGTGAAGGCGAGCGAAACGCCGAGGACGAGTCCGATCGCCAGCAGACAACGCACCCGACTGAGCCTCCATGCGCCCATTAACGACCTCATCACCGGCGCTCCATCGCGCGGTTCGCGGTCCTGAGGCGCCCGGGCGCGTGGGGGCCTCGGCGAGGGCTGCGGGGGCGGCGCGGATCGCGGCGTCGGCCGCGTGGGCCGGGGTCGTCGTCGGGCGATGCCTTCTCTGCGTCGGGGGCGGCGCGGAGCACGCACCAAGCGAGGTAGGCGAGGCAAACGACGCCGATCAACGACGGGTAGAGGATTGGCCAGAACAACTCCACCGCGACTCAGTGTAGATCTCTACGCCCGCTGCGTCCAGCCGATATCGGCGGTTCCGCTTCGCCCCACCTCCCGCGTCAGAATGGACGGGCGGGCGAACTCAATGCACGAGGGCCCGGTCCACCGCCATCGCGCAGAAGAGTAGGGCCAGGTAGGCCAGCGAGCCGAGGTGCAGCACGACGGCAGCTCCGCGGGAGGGACGCAGCCAGAGTTGCGCTGCCAGGGCGACGAAGCCGGCGCCGAGGAGAAGCGCGGCCCCCAGGTAGACGCCGTCGAGGAGCCCTGTCACGTAGGGCACCACGGTGAAGGCAACCAGCGCGATGCTGTAGAGGAGGATCTGGCGGCGAGTGGCGACGTCACCGTGGACGACCGGCAGCATCGGGATCCCAGCCTGAGCGTAGTCCTCCTTCACCAGCAGGGCGAGCGCCCAGAAGTGGGGCGGGGTCCAGAGGAAGACGATCGCGAACGGATAGAGCGCGTTCCAGTCCAGCCCGCCGGTCGCGGCCGCCCAGCCGACGAGGGGCGGCACCGCCCCGGCGGCGCCCCCAATGACGATGTTCTGGGGCGTTCGGGGCTTGAGCCAGAGCGTGTAGACGATCACGTAGCCGAGAAAGCCGCACATCGCGAGGGCGGCAGCGAGATCGTTCACCGTGATCCCCAGCTGGATCGCGGCCGCCGCCCCGAGCGCAAGCCCGAAGACGAGCCCGTGCAGAGGGGGGATTCGCCCCTCCACCAGAGGGCGCGAGCTGGTCCGCTCCATGCGGGCGTCGCGGTCTCGCTCGAGATAGTGATTGATCGCGCCGGCGCCGCCGGCGGCCAGATATCCGCCCAGGATCGTCCAGAGGATCACGGCCGCCCCCGGCCCCGACGGATCGGCGACGAACATCGTCGCCACGGTGGTGACCAGCAGGAGCGCGATGATCCGCGGCTTGGTCAGGGCCACGTAGTCGCGGAGAACCGCTGAGACGGGGCGGGTAGGGGAGGCGGTTGGCAGCGCGCCGGCGGCGTCGGCGCCGCCCAGTGTGGCTTCGCCCGCTCGTTCGCCGACCACGTCGCCCGTGTTGGTTGCGCTCTCCATCCCGTCAGGTGGTCGCAACTTGATTCCGGCTCAACCTGTACTTATACTTCTTCCTCGCTTCCCCTTCCTGCGTTGGGCGGGGATGGGGGTAGCGGAGAGGAGATCAGATGCGGTGAATCACCCGTTGGTGCCGCCGACTTCGTCGCCGCTTTGCATTCGGTCAGAGGGGGACCAGCACGGATGCGGAGGGGGTGTGGGCACCGTAACGGGGAGGGTGCCGTGAGCTCGCGCGCGGTGCGAGCGAGCCTGGTGCTCGTGGGCGTCGCCATCGTCGCCGTCGCGATCGTCTTCTACATCTCCAAGTACCTCAAGTCCCCGACTCCATTCGCCGCCGCCCGGACGGGCCCCCACGAGGCGAGCCTCACCCTGGGGACCACCCCTGCGGTCGGCAAGCTCGGCGGCAACAGCTCCTGGGTGTCGTACCTGGTCCGCGAGCACGGCAAGTGGGACCACACGACCGTCTTCAAGGTCCCGGCGCATTCGCTGGTTCACATCACGGTCTACAACTTCGATGGTGCCAGCGCCCTGAGGAACCCATTCCTGTCCCAGGTCGAGGGGACGGTGGGGGGAGACATGACCCTCAACGGCAAGACCACCAACGTGATCAACCCGGACGACGCCTCGCACACGTTCACGATCCCGCAGTACCACGTCTCGGTGCCGCTCAAGGGCGTTGCCGATAACGCGCCGAACCAGTGCGCGCAGATGCCCTGCTCGTTGAAGAAGGCGCACGAGACGATCACGTTCACGATTCGCACGGGGAAGGCGGGACTAATCCGCTGGCAGTGCTTCGTGCCCTGCGCGGCGGGATTCATCGACGGGTTCGCGGGACCGATGCAGACGATCGGCTACATGGACGGTTTCCTCCAGGTGATCTGAGCCCGACCCGCGCATGCCAGAGCCCAACCACTTCCGCCGCGTCATGGTCCTGTGGCTTGCGCTCAGCGTCGTCGCCACCCCCATCGTCGTCCTGGTTGCCGCGCCCGGGCTCCCGCCAGGAAAGGCGACCACCGAGGCCTCCAGCCAGGTCACTGACAACACGGTGCTGCTTGGCATCGCCACCCCGATCACAGCCCTGATCGTGGTCTACTTCGCCTACGCGCTGATCGTCTTTCGGCACCGCGACCCAGAGCCCGACGAGGGCGTCGCCATCCGGGGGAACAACCGCGTGGTGGTGACCTGGCTCGTCGTCACCTCAACCATCGTCGTGTTCGCGGCCGCCTACGGCACGGCGCGCCTGTTCGCGGGGACCGGGTCGGGCGGCGGGCAGGGGTCGAGCCCGATCGCGAAGCCCTCCGGAGGAGCCCAGCTCCAGGTCCAGGTGATCGGCCAGCAGTGGAACTGGACCTACCGCTTCCCGTCCTTCGGCGGGGTCGAGACGTCGAGCCTCGAGCTCCCGGTCGACAAGGACGTGGAGCTCCATGTCACCTCGCTGGACGTGATCCACTCGTTCTGGGCGCGCCAGCTCGGCGTGAAGGCCGACGCCAACCCCGGGGTCGACAATGTCGCCTACGTCCACCCGACCAAGGTCCAGAGCTTCGACATCCGCTGCGCCGAGCTCTGCGGGCTCTTCCACGGGCACATGTTCCAGACCGGCCACGTGGTCAGCGACGGCGCCTTCCAGGCCTGGATCAAGCGTCAGCAGCGCCTCTTCGCGCCGGCGACGCGGAACCTCAACCCCTACAACCCCAGTTACCTGCCGCACCCCGAAAGGAGGGCCGGATGACGACCGCGGCGGTGGAGGCGAGGCGGGCGCCGGCCCGCGGGCTCCGGGGCTTCAACATCCTTACCGGCATCGTGCTCGGGGTGGCCGGGTTCTACCTCGGCTGGTGCATCGGCCACCAGATCCACGCGAAGAGCATCGAGTACTTCGCCGACACGAATCAGAACGACGTCGCACTGATGCTCGGCTACCTGTTCTTCGTGATCGGGTTCGTGGTCGGGCTCGGGTTCGCGAAGTACCCGCTGTCGAGAATGCTTGGCCGCGAGCCCTCGCACCGGGAGAACGAGGAGGGCGGCATCGGGCGCTACTTCGGCCTGTGCACCGACCACAAGGTGGTCGGCATGCAGTACCTCGTCGGGATCGGCGTCTTCTTCTTCATCGGCGGGCTGAACGCGATGCTGATCCGCGCCGAGCTCCTGCGCCCCTCGCCGCAGCTGTTCGGCGCCGGCAACTACCTGACGATCGTAGGCCTGCACGGCGCGATGATGATGGGCGTGATGAGCTCGGCGATCCTCGGGCCGTTCGCCAACTACTTCGTCCCGCTGATGATCGGCGCGAGGCGGATGGCCTTCCCGCGGATCGAGGCGCTCACCTTCTGGCTCCTGATGGCGGCCGGCGTGATCTTTACCTCGACGATCTTCTTCGGCGGCTTCCCGACCGGGTGGACGGGCTACGCGCCGCTCAACGACGAGGCGAACTACGGCTTCGACTCCTACATCTTCTTCTTCGCCCTCGTCGGCCTCTCGATGACGCTGCTCGGGCTCAACCTGATCGTCACGATCGCGACTATGCGGGCGCCCGGGCTGACCTGGAGCCGGCTGCCGATCTTCTGCTGGGGTGTGCTGACGACCTGTGGGCTCATGGTCCTGGCGGCGCCCGTCCTGATCGCGACGCTCCTGATGGTCGCCTTCGACCGCACCGTGCAGACGTCGTTCTTCCTCGCCAGCTCGGGGGGCAGCCCGTACTTATTCGAGAACCTGTTCTGGTTCTTCGGCCACCCGGAGGTCTACGTGCTTGCGCTGCCCGGCTTCGGGATCATCCTCGAGCTCCTGCCCGTGTTCTCCCGCAAGCCGCTGTGGGGCTACCGGCTCGCAGTCGCGGGAATGCTGGGGGTGGCGCTGCTGAGCTTCTTCGTCTGGCAGCACCACCTGTTCGTGAGCGGGATCAACTCTGCCCTGCGGCCGTTCTACATGCTCTCCACTGAGGTGATCTCGATCCCCACCGGGTTCATCTTCCTGTGCGGCATGGCGACGCTTTGGCGGGCGAAGATCCGCTACACGGTGCCGATGCTGTTCTGCCTCGCCTGGTTCTTCAACTTCTTCATCGGCGGGGTCTCCGGCTTCTTCCTCTCCGACACCCCCAGCGACGTTAGTACCCACGGCACCTTCTTCGTCATGGCCCACTTCCACTACACGATCATGGGCGGGCTGATCTTCGCCTTCTTCGCTGGGATCTACTACTGGGTGCCGAAGATGACCGGGCTGCGGTTCAACGAGCGGCTGGCGAAGATCCATTTCTGGTCGATGTTCATCGCCTTCAACTCGACCTTCGGGCCGCTGTTCGCCCTCGGCCTCATGGGGCAGCCGCGCCGCGTCGCCACCTATGCCTCCAACTTGCAGGGGCTGAACATCTGGGTGTCGGTCTCGGCGTTCGTCCTCGGCGCTTCGATGCTCGTCTTCCTCGCGAATGTCCTGTACTCGCAGGTGATCGCCCGCAAGCCGGCCGAGGCGAACCCGTGGGACTCGAAGTCGCTCGAGTGGCAGATCCCCTCGCCCGTCCCGGTGCACAACTTCGACCGCATCCCGGTTTTCGACGCCGATCCCTACGACTACGGCGTCCCGCCGACACCGTCGGCGCCCGTGCCGGCCGGCGCATCCGGCGTGGCGCCATATCCGGAGCAGAAGTGAACGAGACGGCCGACAGCCTGGACGAGGCGTTCGCCGAGCCACCGGAGGTTCAGGAGCGCAACATCTGGCTCGGGGTTCGAGTGATCGCCGGGGTCACGATCATGTTCTTCCTCGCGTTCGTGTTCGCCTACTTCTACCTGCGCTCGCTGAACAACGCGGGTCGGTGGCAACCGCCTCGCGTCGATCCGCCCAACACCTACGGCGCCGTGATCGTTGGCCTGTTCTCGCTCAGCGCCGTCGTTCTCGCCTCCGCGGATCGGGCCGCCCGAGGCGCCCGCGCCTGGTTGCCGCTCGCGGGGATCGCGCTGGCGCTCGGCCTCGCCGGCTGCGTCGTTCAGGGGTTCGAGTGGGCGAACTTGGGGTTCAGCCCTCTCGACGGCGGCTATGCGAGCGTGTTCCTGGGCTGGACGCTGCTGTTCACGTTGTTCGTGCTCTTCGCCATGTACTGGGTGGAGGTCGTGTTCGCCACGGGCGTTCGTCATCGGCGCGCCGACGGCTACGTGCCGCACGGCCTCGACGCCGCGTCGTTCTACTGGATGCTGCTCGCGGTCATCGGCGTGATCGCCTGGGTGATCCTCTACCTGCTCTGAGACCGGCGTGGTCGACGCGAAGCCACTGCTGGACTGGACGGGCGGACCCGCGTTCGCCTGGGTGGTTGGCGCCTCGGTGTTGTACTGGCTTGGCGGCCGCCACGCGCCCCATCCCCATCCCGGCGACGGGGGCCGCCGGCGGACCGGATGCTTCATCGCCGGCCTGGCGACGATCGTGATCGCGCTCGACTCGCCGATCGACGATCTCGCCGAGCAGCTTCTCTGGGTGCACATGGTCCAGCACATCCTGCTGCTCGTCGTGGCTCCCCCGCTGCTCGCCCTGGCGCGGCCCTGGAATCGGATGTGGCACGGCCTGCCGCTGGGGTTTCGCCGTCGCACGGCGCGGCTTGTCGTGCAGAGCCCCGTGCTCCGCCCGGTTCGACGGCTGGCGAGCGTCCTGCAGGACCCCCTGCCGTCCTGGCTGGCCTTCAACCTGACGTTCCTGGCCTGGCACGTGCCGGCCGCCTATGACGCCACGCTCCACTCGCAGCTGGTCCATGCCCTGGAGCACGCGATGTTCTTCGGGACCGCGCTCCTGTTCTGGACGCGCGTGATCGACTCGCCCCCGTGGCGCTCGTCCCTCGCCGAGGTCCCGCGGGCGGTCTACGTCGGCCTCGCGATGGTAGTCAGCTGGATGCTCGCTATCGCCTTCGCGGTTTCGACGGCACCGGTCTATGCCCCGTACGCGGAGGAGGCGAGCCGACCGGGTGGGATCACCGCGCTCGCGGATCAGCAGTTGGCCGCCGGGGTGATGTGGGTCCCCGGCTCGATCCCGTTGGCGATCGCGATCCTGATCGTCGTCTACCGCTGGCTACAGCCGGAGCGGGCCCGAGCGCCCTCCGCCGTCGGCGCCCGGCGCCCGCTGCCTGGGATGCCGGACTGATCAGGAAGGAGGTGGAGCCATTGCCACAAGTGCTCGCGATCTCAACCGAGGCTCAGGGGATCCTCACCTGGGCGATCCCACTCGGTGGCTTCCTCGCCGTGCTGATCTGGTACGTGCTCCTGCTTCGCCGTCGACATCCCGAGTGACGGTCGCGGCGCGGACCGCTCCACTCGCCGGTTGTAGCCGATAGCTTGAGAAGGGTGGCCAGCCGCAGTGAGTCACCCCCGTCAGGCGAGGTCGAGCGGCGCCTCCTGAAGGCGTGGCGGGGCGAGGTCGAGGCCGCCGCCGTCTACGAGCTGATCGCCCAGCGGATGGACGATAGACGGGCCGAGATCCTGCGCCGGATGGCTGAGGCCGAGGGGGGGCATCGCCACCGCCTCGAGGCCCGGATGACCGAGCTCGGCGTCCCGGTCCCCGACGTCGCCACGGTTCGGCCCTCGCGATGGTTGCGCCTCCAGGCGAAGGTCGCCCCCGTCGATCGGCTGCTCGCCGCCCGCGAGGCCGCGGAAGACGACGAGGTCTCGGATCTCTACGGGCGCTCAACGGGCGACGATGCCACCGACCAACTCCTGCACGAAATCCGCGCCGACGAACGCTCACATTCGCGCGCCGTGAAGGAGATGCGCTCTGGAGGAGGCGAGCGCGAGCCCTCCTCCCCGGTCGCCGCGCCGGGGGTTCAGGCGCGCCTTGACCGCATCCTCGGGCGCGAAACCTGGCACCAACGCGGCGGGAGCTGGATCTCGGGGGCGATCTACGGGGCAAACGACGGACTCGCCGCCGTCTTCGGCATCGTCACCGGCGTCTCCGGCGCTACCGGAGGCTCCAGCTTCGTGCTCACCGCGGGCCTTGCGGGCGCCGTCGCCTCTGCTCTCTCGATGGCGACCGGTGCCTTCCTCGCCGAGCGCTCAGAGGCCGAGGTGATGGCGGCTAACGTCGAGCGCGAGCGTCAGCCGAGCTGCTCGAGCGGCCCGCTGTCCGCGGCATCAAGGCGCTCGGCGCCCAAGGCGCTCGCGCCCGCCTCACGGAGGGTCGCCAGGTTCGCGGGCGATGTCGCAGGAGAACGTGGAGATCGTGCGGGACACCATCGCTGCCTTCAACCGCGGCGGGGTGGAGGCCGCCCTGGAGTACCTGGACCCGGACATCGAGTGGCTCGGGGCCGCCGGATGGATCGAGGAATCCCTCTACAAGGGCCACGATGGACTCAGGAAGCTCGCGTCGTATTGGACCGAGAACTTTGACGGGTACCGGCTCGAGCTGGAGAGGGTCATCGATGCTGGCGACCACGTCGTGGCACTCGGTTACCAGTGCGGCCGGATCAAGGGGAGCGACGATCCGATCGAGCAGCCGGTCGGCTACGACTGGGAGCTCCGCGACGGCAATGGCACACGCGTACAGGTCTACTTCTCCTGGGAGGAAGCCCTCGAAGCCGCCGGGCTGCGGGAGTAGCTCGTTACCGACCAAGAGTCAGGGCGCGTTCCGCGCGCGGATAGACCATCTGATCCTTCTTCGGAAGTCCTTCGCTCGTCTTTCGAAAGCGGATGGAGAATCCGGGCATCCTGGAAAGCCCAAGCTCACAATGGAGGCGGGAATGAGCACCGCGAGTGAACGAATCGACCGGTACCTCGCAGCCCAGATCTGGCTGGATGCCCTGCGTCCTGAAGGCGGCACAGATCATAAGTAGGGTTGGGAGGTAAGACCACCGAGCCTTGTCGTCTCGTAACGACGCACGAGAGGAGGACACTCGTATGGCAGTCGTAGTCGTGAACGAAATCGAGGGTGGGAGCCAGGAGCTCTATGACCGCGTGAACCCCAAGGTCATGCCAGATGGCCTCCCCGACGGATGCCAGTTGCACATCGCCGGTCCCGTCGAGGGCGGATGGCGGGTCATCACGGTCTGGGAGTCGGAGGAGCGGTTCCAGCAGTTCCGGGAGGAGACGCTGATCCCGGCAATGCGTCAGGTAGACGAGGACAACCGCATCGCGCCGAGTATCAGCGCGACCCCTGTCTACAAGCTGATCACTTCCTAACGCCCGCGAAGCCGCATCGCCGCGAGATTCCAGGTCACAGCTAGGACGAGCCGCGCCGAGGCCCTCGAAGCCGCCGGGCTCCGCGAAGCTCGGCGTTACCCGTAAGGCGCGGGGACACCCACGCCCAGCGCCAGGGCTGTGGGCGCTGTGGGTTTCAGGGAGCGTCGATTGAAGCAGTGACGACATCCTGACGGACCCCCCTCCTCAACGACGAACGGCCCCGAAGGGCCGTTCATCGGACTTCACCTCAGTCGGACTCGACGGACCAGCATCAAGTTACGGTGAGATGCAGGGTGTTGTCATCGGGCGCCTGGCCGACCATCGTGATCGTGTAGTTGCCCGCCGGAAGCTTGACATCGCCTCCGACCGGCAGCTTGACATCGCCTCCGACCGGCACCTTCTGCTGAGCCGAGGGCGCCTTGACCACAATCGCTGCCTCGTCTGAGTTGCGGAGGTTGGCCGTGCCGGTGACGGTCACATCCTTTTTCAAGCCCTGGCTGGTCTGGAACCAATGGCAGCCCGGATCGTGCATGGCGACGTTCACCTCCGCAGCCTGGGCCGTGGCCGGTGCAACGGGCGTGCTCGGAGGGCCGCCCTCCTTGGCGATGTAGGCGACGGCGGCGAGGAAGCTGAGGGCACCGATGAGGGCCATTGCGAAGCCGGAGATTGCGTGGCTCGTCCTGAGCTGAGTCTCCCGCTCCGATTGCTTTTCTTCTTGTGTGGCCTGGTCCGCCATGATCGCTCCTTTCTGGCGAAGTCTGCGTCGATCATGAGCGATCAGGCGACCGCTTACCACGGGGAGAAGCCGCCCATTTCCTGCACGATCCCCGCAGGGCTTCGTCAGTAGTTCCCCCGCCACTCGTCCGCAGCAGTTTCGGCCGATTCCTTCGTCAAGGGCTGATTTCACCGGCCCTCTACCCCACGCGAGGTACTCCGGGTGCCGGTCGACTGGGCTCCGATCGTGCGGGCTCTCTGGGTCTGCGCGCTCTACGCGGTCCCCGCCCTCATCGCAGCGGCGCTCGTCTTCCTACGACGCGACGTGGCGGGGGAAGTAGTGCTGCTCGAGCGAGGCTGACGGACAGCCGAAGGACCTTGCTTGCGGGGGTCGGCGCGGAACAGCCGTCCGGGGATCCCAGCTGCTAAAGAGGTGCCCCTACTTGAAGGGGACGGTGACCGGACCAGGCAGGCGTCGGTAGACGGCGAAGAAGTCGCGGTCGTCGGGGGCCAGGTAGCGGGTGGCGGGCTGCATCGGGTTCGGCCCGACCTCCGTCGGGACGAGGCCGTGGTGGTGGGTGTAGGTGATCAGGGTGTGCCATTCGGGATTGATGTCGAACTCCATGGCGCGAACCGCGCCTGCACGCTGGAGGATCCGGGCCATCGTGGTCACGGTCTGGCCGTCAGCAGCGGCGTAGATCAGGTTGCCGCGACGGTCGATGCCGACGCCGGTGCGCCAGACGCGGACGGCGTTGCCGAGCGTGTAGCCCCATTGCGAACTGTCGTTCAAGGCGGGGTTGAGGCGTCCGTTCCAGACGATCGGCGGCAGGCTCTGGCGGGCCCACGCAACGTTCGGCCCCGCGTTCGGGCCGCCGCTCCACTTGACGATCGCGACGCGGCCGTCGCGATAGCCGATGAGCGTGGCGTTGCCTTTCGCGAGCGGCTCGTTCACGCGGCCGTTGTCGGTCGAGCCGTTGTTGACGTCCGTGTAGATGAAGCCGCTGTTGAAGGTCGCAAGCAGCCGCCAGCGCTGGTCGTCGGGAACCATCATTGGCCCGCGTACGGCAGCGTTCGGCGGCTCGTAGCGGCCCGGATAGAAGGCGAGCGCGGTCCGCGTGTGGTCGAACCAGGCCACGTAGGCGACGATGCCCGGATAGGTGGGATCGGGACGAAGGGTCGTCACGAGCACCGGTGGGCCACGCTCGACCGTTGGGCCGGTTGGCTTCCAGATCCCTTCACCGGGTAGCGGGCGCGCGAAGACCGGCTTGATCTGCGGCGGCCAGGGAGCCGCCTTCTTAGGCGCCTTCGCCGCCCGCCCGGCCGCCGGCAGGCTCTTTAGCTGCGGTCCACCCTTCTTCGGGGCATTCCAGCTGTAGTAGATGTGCTCGATCTCGTCTGCCAGCGCGTTGCCGAAAGGCAGGTCGGCTCTCACCCACTCGACGCTGCGCACCCCGAATGGCAGGCTCGAAGGCCGCAGCATCCAGGTCGCATACGAATAGATCGCTGGCGACAGCAGCACGAGGACGGCCGCGACCAAGATTCGCCGGCGTCGCCGCCTGCGTTTGGCCGCAGCCTCGCGCCGCTGCTCTTGGCGCGCCGCAACTTGGGCTAGCGGCGCCGATACGGGCGGTGAGTCAGCCGCATCCGGCGGACTGCTCGCTCCAGGACCGGCGCCTGGTCGCCCCAGACCGTCCATCCGAGCCAGCCTAGGCCCGATCGACCAAGAAACACTAAAGACCCGAATCGGGCGCGACGACTTCCGCGGCGCTGCGCCCAAACCCGCTGAACATCAGGTGAATCGAGCCCCTCGGTGGATCTTCATGATGCTTCGCTGAGAGTGTCTTAAGACAGGCGGCCTAACCTGATAGGTCCGGGCTAGCCAAGATCGAGGATCAGGTGACCTTTCTTCGCCGCATCTCCACCCGCCAGCTCCTCATCCTTTGCATTTGCGTTGCAGCGTTTGCGATCGGAGGCACCGTGCTGGCTATGGCCACCACGAGCAGCGGGCCAAAGCCCCCGGCGGCTCGGCTCCCAGCGGCAGTCCATGACGCGTTGACTGCTCCGCCGGTCAAGGGCGTCACGGCAAGAATCCAGTTCACCAACCACTTGGTCGATGGCGCCAGCGTCCAAGGGTCAGACCCGATCCTCACCGGCGCTACCGGCAGATTGTGGGCCTCCGCGGGAGGACGCGTGCGACTCGAGCTTCAGGCTGATCCGTCGTCCACCGGCGTCGGCGACGTGCAGGTGCTGTTGGATCACAACCAGGTCAGCGTCTACGACTCGAGCGCAAACGCCGTCTACAAGGCCAAGCTCCCCGCCCACCGCGGCACCGAGACCAACAAACACGGCGAGAGGCCACCGTCGGTGGCCAGGATCCAGCAAGCGATCAAGCGACTCTCCGCCCATGCTCTGATCAGCGGTGCCATTCCCTCCGATGTCGCCGGCCAGCCGGCTTACACGGTCCATGTCTCGCCGAAACACAACGGCGGACTCGTGGGCGGAGCGCAGCTGGCCTGGGACGCAGTCAACGGCACACCTGTTCGCGCCGCCGTCTACGCACGCGGTGACAGTTCGCCTGTGCTCGAGCTCAAGGCCACCGACATCTCCTTCGGCCCGGTGTCGCCTTCCGTCTTCGACGTCTCGCCTCCGTCTGGCGCCAAAGTGACCAAGATCACTGCGCCGACGCATCACTCGGCACAGCAGGATCAGCGCAGCGCGTCAGTGGTCGGACTGGCGGCCGTTCAGAAGCGCAGCTCGTTCAGGATCACCGCCCCGCCGAATCTGGCTGGGATGCCGCGCGACGAGACGCGTCTGATCTCAAGTGGCCACGATTCGGGAGCACTGATCACCTATGGCCGCGGGCTTGGAGGTTTGGCCGTGATCGAGACCGCGGCCGAGACCAAGGATGCGCCCAGCTCAGGTTCGACCGGCGCAGGCAGCGGAGACCAGCCTGGCCTGCAGCTGCCCGAGGTGTCGATCAACGGGTATCCGGGCCAGGAGCTCGACACCGCGCTGGGCACGGCGGTCAGCTTCCAACGCAACGGTGTCCACTACGTCGTTGCCGGCTCGGTTTCGCCTCAAGTTGCCCAGGCAGCTGCCCGAGGCCTCTAGCCGCGTGCAGGATGCGGCGCCAATAGAAGTACGCGGTCTGGTCAAGCGCTACGGAGAGATCGTCGCCGTAGACAACGTCGAGCTTCTGCTCGAGCCGGGAGATGTCTTCGGGTACCTGGGTCCGAACGGGGCTGGCAAGACAACCTCCTTGCGGATGATGCTGGGCCTGATTCGCCCAACGGCGGGCTCGGTTCGTCTCTTCGGCCGCGATCCCCAGTTGAGCGTGGCCGCCCTGGACGGGGTGGCCGGATTCGTTGAGGCGCCGTGCTTCTACCCGTATCTGTCGGGTCGCGCCAACCTCGAGCTTTGCGCTGCACTTGACGGCGGTGAGGGAGACAAGCGGATCGATGAGGTGCTCGAGATCGTCGAGCTGTACGACCGCGCCAAGGACAAGGTCGGTGGCTACTCGCACGGGATGAAGCAGCGTCTGGGGATCGCCTCGGCTTTGCTGCGCAACCCGCGCCTGCTGCTTTTGGACGAGCCGGCGACTGGCCTGGACCCCGCCGGGATGAGGGATATGCGCCAGCTGATCCGCGACCTTGCGGCGCGGGGGATGACCGTCCTTCTATCGAGTCATCTGTTGACCGAGGTCGAGGAGCTTTGCAACCGCGTGGCCATCATCCGTAGAGGCCGGGTCGCCTATCAGGGATCGCTGGCCGAACTGCGTCGCCAAGCCGGCGTCAGCTACCGACTGCGAACCAGCGACGACGAACTCGCGCTGCGCGTCGGCGAGGCCCAGCCCGGGATTGAGGACATCCAGGAAGCCCGGCCCGGCGGCCTGGCATTCAGCGCCACAGATGAGCATGCGGTCGGCGGGCTGAGCCTGGCCCTGGCCGAGTCCGGGGCCCTGGTCTTCGAGCTCTCGCCCAGACAGGCGACCCTCGAGGATCTCTTCTTCCGCCTGACCGAGGACGGCGCCACGCCCGCGGGGGACGAGCCGGCGATGGACAAGATCGAGGAACCGGTGTGAACCCCGGCGTGCTGACCGTCTACCGCTGGGAGCTGCGCAAGCTGCGTGCCCAAAAGCGCACCTATCTCGGCTTGGGGGCCGCCTTGGCCGTCCCGATCATCTTCGTCGTCGCCCTCGTCAGCCAGAGTGGCGGACCCAACGACGTGGCCTTTGGTCGCTACGTCCACGACACCGGTCTGGCCATTCCCCTTGTGCTCCTGCTGTTCGGTTCGGTCTGGATGTTCCCGCTGATCACGGCCTTGGTGGCCGGCGACATCGTCGCCGCCGAGGATCGCCATGGAACCTTGAAGACGATCCTCACTCGCTCGGTCGAGCGACAGCAGATCTTCGCCGCCAAGGCTCTGGCAACGGCCAGCTATGCGATTCTGGCCATCGCGATCATGGGTGTGACGGCTCTGGTGGCCGGGATCCTGGCTTCTGGATTTCACCCGATCACGACGCTGACGGGCACACAGGTCTCGGCCGGGCGCGGACTGGCACTGGTCGGAGCCAGTCTCTTGATTTACCTGGTCCCGATCCTGTCGATCGCCTGTATCGGCCTTCTCTTCTCGACCCTGTTTCGCAATAGCGGCGCGGCCGTCGTCAGCACGCTGATGTTCTCGCTGCTCGTCCAGCTAATCGGCATCCTTCCCGGCCTCGGCGCGCTTCATCCCTACCTCCTAAGCACCCAGTTCTATGCCTGGCAGGGCTTCCTTCGGGTGCCGGTCGACTGGGCTCCGATGGTTCGGGCCCTGTGGGTCTGCGCGCTCTACGCATTGCCAGCGCTCGCTGCCGCGGCGTTGGTCTTCCTGCGGCGGGATGTCGCCGGCGATTAGCGTGTAGCCCGTACCGCCGGCGGTCGCTGCGCCTGCGATCAAGCCATGGGCGCCGCTGGTTTCGAACCAGCGACCTCTCGCGTGTGAAGCGGTGGTCCTGAGGAGCTCAGAAACCGAACCCGCTTGCCGAGCTGGAACCACGTCATGGGTAACTTGAACCCGCGGTTCCGTCGGCTACGGCAGCAGTGGTGCGCCAGCGGGTACTACCAGGACCGAGCTGCGGGCCCTGTCCAGCTCGGCGCGCACATCTCCCCCGACCATGACACGACCTGTCGACGCGTCGGGCTGTGAGCCAACCACGATCAGATCCACCGGCTCTGCAGGCGACTCCTCGAGCTTCGCACCGAGGTTCTCAGCAAGCGCGCCCGCCGTCTGCCGTGCGTCCTCGTTCCTGGGCCCGGCGACGGGCACTGCGATCGACTTGATCGGGTCGTTCAGGCGTGTGCGCAGCCCGGCTACAGCGACCGCGACTGACACCGCGCCGCCCTCGAGCAGGTGCTGAGCGGACGTACCCGGCTGCGAGTGACCGGGCGCGGTCCGGTAGTCCGAGCCGAAGACGACCAGGGATGCGGTGGCTCTCTCCGCCAGCTGGCCCAGGCCCTCGCCGGTGGAGGCGCCGAAGACGACTTCGCGCTTGACACCCTGGCTCCCCAGCAGGGCCGCGCCCCGCTCCAGGCGCTGCTCCGCGTCATGCTGGGCCAGCTCTTCCCGCCGGGGATCGAATTCGTGGGCGTGGCGCACATACGCAAGCCCCGGGGTGAAGCCGGCGGGCGCCAACATCTTGCCCAGCGCAAGGGCGTCGTCGTCATTTGCGGTTCCGTCGTAGGAGATGATCAGCCCGGTGCTCACCAGCGAGCATTTTTGCTGCCCGCGGCTCGGAGCGCATTGTCCGTTGGTCCGAAATCACCCCCCGTCGATTCCACCGGCGGTCCAAATGGCGACTGACAGCCGCCTCGCCCTGGGTCTGACTGAACTCGATTCAACTACCAGGCGCAAACGGCTTGATCAAGCCATGGGCGCGGCTGGTTTCGAACCAGCGACCTCTCGCGTGTGAAGCGGCGTCAGCTCAGGCGTCGCAGGCGCGGATTATGCCCCCGACATGTGCGCGGATGCGCGGGGATGTGCGCGGATGTGGGCACCAGCCCGTTCCTGGTGCCCAATCGCGGGACACGGGCCTTGGCGGGGCCCCCGGGCGCGCGAGATACTGCGCGGGCGATGTCGCATGAGAACGTGGAGATCCTCCGCGCCATCTACCCAGCGCTGAATGGAGGCGATGCCGAGCGTGCCCTTGCGTGCTTGCACGCTCAAGCCGAGTTGCACACCGACCCGGCCGACCCAACCAGCGACTCCTATTACGGACTGGCCGAGTTCCAGCGCGGCATCGCGCTCTGGCAGCAGGAATGGCGTTCCATGCGATACGAGGTCGAGGACGTCACGCAAGGATCGGACCGGGTGCTGATGAAGATCCGACTCCACGGCATTGGGAAGCGGAGCGGCGCTGAGATTGACCGCGAGATCTTTCACGTCTGGACCACCCGTGACGGAAAGGCTCAGCGCTGCGAGGTCTACTCCGACGGCAACCAAGCCCTTGCGGACCCTCGCTCGGGAAGTTTGGTCGCTGACAATCCTCCTCTTGCGCTCCCCGTCCGGGCGGGGTTAGAGTCGTCTTCAGTCCGCGCCGCGATCGACCGCTTGGCGCTGATTGCCCCTGTGTCCGGCGGCGGCTCCTCCGCGGCGAGGACGAGAGGGAGCGAATGCCTCCAACGGAGTGGGGGCTCGCTTCCGCGCGATCACGGGTAGCGAGATACTGCGCGGGCGATGGACGGTCGCGATGTGGCAATGATCGACGCGCTGAGGCGTACCTTTGAGGCCTTCAATCGAGGCGACTTCGATACGGCGCTGGCCATCGCCCATCCCGAGATCGAGATCGTCCCTCCGGGAGGTCAAGCCTCGCGGAGGGGCGCGGAGGCGCTGCGAGCGTGGATGGAGCCGGACGCCTTCGAAGAGCAGCGGGCCGAACCCCTCGATTTCAGGGTCGAGGGCAACAAGGTCCTTGTGCACCAGCACGCACAGGCTCGGGGAGCCGGGAGCGGCATCGAGCTGGAAATCGACTTCCCTTCCGTCTGGACGTTCGACGATGAACTGTTGGCGACGCGCGTGGAGGCCTTTCTCCCCCACCAGGAGTCCGAAGCCCTCGAAGCCCCCGGGCTCTCGGAGTAGGCGATGTCGCATGAGAACGTGGAGGTCATCCGTCGCGCCTTTGAGGCATGGAACGCGGGGGACATGGACACCTTTCGTGAGCTGTGCGACCCGGGCGCCATCTGGCGGGGTCCAGAAGGTTGGCCGGAGCCGGGGCCGTACGCGGGTCGGGAGGCGGTCATGCGCCAGGTGGAGCAACTGCGCGAGACCTGGGACACCGACAGCTTCAAACTGATCAGCGACTTCATCGACATCGGCGACCGGGTTGCCGTGAGGTTCATCTGGCACGGCGCGGGCTACGGTCCCGACTCGAACATCGAGGCGACGGGCATTTACACGGTGCGCAAGGGCAGGATCGTCGCCTTCGAGTTCTTCTGGGATCACGCGGAGGCCCTCGAAGCCGTGGGCCTGGCGGAGTAGGCGATGTCGCAGGAGAACGTGGAGATCGTTCGCGCCGCCTTCGAGGCGATCAACAGGGGAGACGTGGAAGCCATGCTCACAGACGCGGCCCCAGACTTTGAGCTTGACTGGTCGCGGGCGGTCGGTCCGCAGCGCGGCGTGTTTGGGCGCGATGAGGTGGACGGCCTTTTGAGGGAGTTCGACGAGCCATGGGAGTCCGTTCGCAGAGAGGCAGATGAGTTCATCGAAGCTGGCGAGCAAGTGGTGATGCCCTTCACGGGCTACCACCGGGGGCGCGACGGGATCGAGGTCCAGGCTCGCGGAACCTTGGTGTGGACGATCGACAACGGGGCCATCGCTCGCGTCACCTACTACCAGGAGCGGGACGCGGCCCTCGAAGCCGCCGGACTCTCGGAGTAGGCGATGTCGCAGGAGAACGTGGAGATCGTGCGAGCCGCTCTTGACGCCTACAACCGGGGCGACTTCGAGGGCCTTTCGCGCTTTGCAGGCCCCGACTTCACCTTCGACTGGTCGCGGTCGATTGGCCCACAGCGAGGCGTCTACGGAATCGACGAGCTGTCCAAGCTCAACATCGCCGAGCAATTCGAAACGGCCCGCACCGAACCGGAGGAGTTCATCGAGGTTGGGGATCAGGTGATCACGCCGTTGGTCGGCCACTTCCGGGGGCGCGATGGGATCGAAGTCACCGCCCGATTCACCTACCTTTGGAGCGTCCGTGACGGCGCGGTTGCGCGGGTGACGCTCTACCAGGAGCGGGAGGAAGCCCTCGAAGCCGCCGGGCTGCGGGAGTAGTTGACTCGTCCTCCTACCGGTGAGAGGCTGATGCCTCCGGCGGTAGCCGGACTCGCCGACAAGCCATAACCGACTCGCCGACGTGTTCCGCCTCCGCTCGTCTCGTCCACCAAGGAGGGTCCAATGCGTCCGTGGCTTCGTTCCCAGCTGACCTACGCCAACGTCATCTCGACGTTGTGCCTCTTCCTTTTGCTCGGCGGCGGCACCGCCGTGGCCTTGAATGGCTCGAACACCGTCTTCTCCGACGACCTCGTGGACAACCAAGTCTTCAGCGCCGACGTGCGTAACGACACCCTGTCCAGCGGCGGCCTGACTGCGCCCGATCTTCGCGCCAACTCCGTTGGAAGCAGCGAGGTAGCCAATGGCTCGCTCGGAACCGGCGAGCTCTCGCACGCGATCCCAGCGGCACGCGTCACGCGCACCAGCGCTCAGAGCATCCCGGACAGCCTGAACACGAGCCTGGCCTTCAATCAGGAGCGCTACGACGCGGCGGGCGTCCACGACAACGCGACCAACAACTCGCGGCTCACCGCACCGGTGACGGGCATCTACGCGGTCACCGCGCAGTTCACCTGGGGAGGTTCCGCAGGCGCTGGGAGTCGCTTCGCGGGGGTGATGAGGAACGGCTCCACGTTGATCGCCCGCAGTCAGGAGCTGGCCGGCGACGACGACGAGAACATCACCACGCAGGTTCTTCTGGCGGCAGGCGACTACGTCGAGGTCCAAGTGCTTCAGACCAGCGGCGGCAACCTGCCGGTCGCCGCCAACGGCCTCGCGCAGCAGATCACCCCCGAGTTTTCGATGACCTGGCTGGCTCCGGGGCCGTAGACAGAAGCCCTCGAAGCCGCCGGGCTGTCGGAGTAGGCGATGTCGCAGGAGGACGTGGAGATTTTGAGTGCGGCGATCCGCCGCCTCAATGAGACTGGCGCTGGGCCAAAAGCCAGCGACTCCTGCTTGTCAAATAGGCAGCAAGCCTGGGTCAAGTCCCCGTTGGCTTGCCGGATGCTGGCGGCTCAAACCGGTTGACTAAGCCATGGGCGCGGCTGGTTTCGAACCAGCGACCTCTCGCGTGTGAAGCGACAGTCCTAGGCAGGCCAGAAACCGCATCAACAAGCGGTATGCGCTGTTTCCTGGCGCGGTAGCTTCGCCCTCCGGATTACCAGGGATTACGCGCGATTACCGGGGATTCGGGCAGAGAGGGCGGCTTTCTGCCCAGCGTCACCGGCACCCGGGCGACGCTGCCCCGGCCGCGGCTACGGCGGAGTCACCGCGGCGCCATGTTCCGCCTCCCCCGGACCACCGGACAGACCCTGTCGTCGATCGAGCCGGGGCGTCGGCTGAAATCGTGTGGGGCCATTCGAGAGCCGAAAAGCGATAGCGTCGAACAGTCCCCAAAGGGGGTCGAAGCCGCTGCGCGGCCAAGCACGCCGGTTGGGGAGGACCTAGCTCCCGCCGGCTGGACACAAGGAGGTGGAGATGAAGCGGGTATTCGCACTCGCGCTTCTGGTGGCCTCGGTGATGCTCGTGATCGCGGTGAGCGCGAGCGCGCGAGGGCATCATCACGCTCGTCAGACGATCAGGGTGGTCGAGCATGCGACCACGGATGCCGTCACCAACGGAAAGCCAGGCGACCACGCCGGCAACATCCTCACGTTTGCGAACAAGGTGTTCAATGCCGCCGACACGAGGAAGGTGGGGCATGATCAGGGGTCGTGCGTCCGGATCGTGGTCGGCAAGTCGTGGGAGTGCATGTGGACCACGTTTCTGCGAAAGGGCCAGATCACGGTTGAGGGTCCTTTCTATGACACGAGCAACAGCGTCCTTGCAATCACCGGGGGCACTGGTGCATATCGGAACGTGCGCGGCCAGATGGCGCTCAAGTACCACAACCATGCTGGGACGAAGTTCGACTTCGTCTTTCACCTGATCCGCTAGCTGCGCGAAGTGGTCGGGCGCCGGGCTGAGTCGGTCCGGCGCCCCTCCTCGAGACCCGTCGAGGAGGGGTCGGGTCATTCCGTCGCGCGAGATACTGGGCGGGCGAGTGGAGTCGGCAGCTCGGCCGATCTCGAGGTGTATGAGGATCGGCGCGAGGCCCTCGAAGCCGCCGGGCTGCGGGAGTAGCTGCGACGACGCCTGGGATCCGGCTTCCCCCGGTCTCGTGTGAGGCTTTCAGGAACCGGGCGATAGAGCTTTGATTCTGCCCGTTCGCTCACCGCGATTCCGCTCACCCCCCGGTCGGGCTCTAACGCGAGGGACCGCGCCGACAACTCTTGCCGTCGACCCGGACCAGCTGCAGCTCATCCGCGGTTGGGGCTGCCCCCTCACCTGGGGCTGGGAAGAGGCTGCACTCTTCCGGGGTCTCGCAGTCGCAGCCACTGGCGACGTGGAGCCAGCCCTTCATCGCCTCGGTCCGCTGGATCAGCGCCTCGACCTCGGGGAGCTTTCGCTGTGAGAGCGAGCGCATCGACTCCGCCATGCCACGGTCGCCATCGACGCCGTCGATCAGCTCGGCGATCTCGCCGAGCTTGAAGCCGGCCGTCTGGGCTACACCGATGAAGGCCAGCTTGCCGACCACCGCCTCGTCGTAGCGGCGTTGGCCGCTCTCGCGCTCGGGCTCGGGAAGCAGGCCGATCGATTCGTAGTAGCGGATCGTCGAGGTCGCCACCCCGGCTCTTTGGGCGACCTCCCCGATCGTCAGCTCAGGCCACTTGTCCATCTTCGAGACGGGACTTGACTTAAAGCCCACTTGAAGGTCAATGGTAGTCGCGACACGGTCCACCGACAACCACACCAGGAGGAACCATGGCCGTAAAGACGCAAGCCACCTTCGACCTCGACGCCTTCAAGTGCGCCTACGAAGAGTGGGACGTGGAGGCCCTGCTCGGCCTCTACGCAGAGGACGTCGAGCTGATCCAGATCGACCGCGACAACCCGCCGAGCTCTCCGCGCACCCGCCACGGCAAGGAGGTGTTCCGGGGGATGTTCGAGCACTGCGCCGCCGCCGGCGCGAAGGCAACGGTGGAGAACCTGGTCGCGGGCGAGGGTCGCGCCGCCGCTACCGTCACCTGCGAATTCCCGGGCGGCCGTAGGGTCCTCGCCAACTCGATCCTTGAGATCGATGACGGGCGAATCGTCCGCGAGCGAGACGTCACTGCAGGCGACCCGAAGGCCTCCTGAGGCCGGACGTCGGGGACTGAGGCGCGCGGAGCCGGGGGACAGCACACGTCTAGCCGTTCCCCTGGCTCCGCTCCTCCCCCTACACCTCGCGCAACGCCGACCACGCCTCTCGCACAAGGACTGCGACCGCGCCTAGCGCGATCACCGCATCTGCCCACCACCAATTCAAGGCGGGGCCCAGCACCAACCCGAGTAAGCCCCCCAGAGCCAGCAGGGCTGCGACGCCAGTGAGCATGCTGTCGGCACGAAGAGACGTGCTTGCCAGCTGTGCCGCAGTTCGCCTCTTGGCGACTGCCAATGGCGGCAGGATGGCCAGGGATGCCACGGCTATTCCCAGCCCGAGGACGGTGGACTCTGGTGAGTGATGGGTCGCCAGGGCGTGGATTGCCGAAACAGCCAACAAGAGGCCGATCAAGACAAGGGCGACCGCGACTAGGTGGGCTGCCCGGCGCTCGAGCGTATCGGCTCGATGTGGCTCCCGGCGTTCCGTGTGAAAGCGGTGAAGGATGATCGCCGATGCCCCCGCGTCAGCGATTGCGTCCAGGCCGTAGCCAGCGAGAGAGATCGCGCCAACAATGACTCCAACCGCGACAGCCGAGATGCCTGAGACAAAGCTCCATGCGATGCTGGCCTGCGAAAGCCGAATCGCTCTGTGCACATACATCCGGCGTTCAGAGGATTCAGACACGCCAGACGCACGAGCTTCACGGCTGATGGGTGCCACCAGGAACCTCCTCGGGGGTCGACAAATCGCCGCCGACCAGGCTTCCCGGCACACCTGGCGACCAGATTATCGAAGCCGTCGGGGCCCTCGAAGCAGCCCGGCTCTCGGAGTAGGCGAGCTAGTCGCGAGACACTGCTCGGGCGATGTCGCAGCAGAACGTGGAGATATGGCGGGTCAACATCGAGGCCCAGCTCGCTGAACTCACTGCCGGTACGAGCCCGGAAGCCACGATCTCCAAGTTGGCCGAGATCTGGGACCCGGAGATCGAATTGGACACCACGGACGCTCCCGCGTTGGACCTCAACGGGTTCTACCGTGGTGCCGATGCGGTTCGGCAATTCTGGCAAGAGTGGTTTTCCGCCTGTGGGAGACCGTCCAGTTCAAGTACGAGCTGGTCAATGCCGGGGAGCGCGTGGTCATGCTGCTGGACCTCAGCATGCGGGGCGCTCCAGGGCATCGAGGTGCCCTTTGGGAAGTTTGCGGGGTCAGCACGTTCAGGGACGGACTGATCGTCCATGTGAAGCTCTGCACGACCCAGTCGGAAGCCCTCGAAGCCGCCGGCCCGCGGGAGTAGCCGTTATCGCAGAAGGTCGCCGCCTTTAGGGGACCTATACGTCTCATCGGATAGGTTCGGGCCGACAAGAAGTCCACGAGAGGAGCGCATATGGCCGGCGAGGCCAAGAACTTCGATTCGCCCGACGAGACCCGACCCTTCGAGGGCAAGGGGCAGGCGCAACTGGTCAACCTCGGCGGCAAGGCGATCGGCAAGGGCACGTTCGAGCCCGGCTGGAAGTGGTCGGAGAACGTCAAGCCGATCGCAAAGACCGACTCCTGCCAAGCTCATCACGTTGGCTACTGCCTCTCGGGATCGATGACGATTCACATGAAC
>JBOGZC010000023.1:0-43255 GCA_050697075.1 Solirubrobacterales bacterium
GATGCCCGCGTCGATCGCCGCGCGGGCCGGGCGCTTCGCCTACGACACGATGACCCTGATCGGACCGGGCACCTGGGAGGCGGCTCGCGCCGCGGTCGACGCCTCCCTCACCGCCGCCGACCTCGTCATCGCCGGCGAGCGCGCCGCCTACGCGTGCGTCCGGCCGCCTGGTCACCACGCCGGGAGCGCCAGCTTCGGGGGCTCCTGCTACCTCAACAACTCCGCGGCGGCGGTGGCCCGGCTCCGCGGGGCGCTGAATGGCCCGGTGGCCGTGATCGACGTCGATGCGCACCACGGCAACGGGACGCAGGCGATCTTCTACGAGGACGCCGACGTCTTGGTGGGCTCCGCTCACGTCGACCCGGGCGCCGGGTGGTTTCCGCACTACGTCGGCTTCGCGGACGAGACCGGGAGGGGCCCCGGCGCAGGGGCCAACCGCAACGTGCCGATCGCCCCTGGCTCGGGTGACGGGCCCTGGCTCGAGGCTGTCACGGCCCTAGCCGAGTGGGCCGCAAAGGGGGGCGCCGAGGCACTCGTGGTGCCGCTCGGCGTGGACGCCGCCGGCGATGACCCCGAGAGCCCATTGCGGGTCACAGCGGAGGGCTTCAGGAATGCCGGCCGCACCCTCGGCGCACTCGGGCTGCCAACGGTCGTCGTTCAGGAGGGGGGCTACGACCTGGCGCGGATCGGAGCGCTGGTCGAGCAGGCCCTGATCGGGGTCGAGGAGGGCCCGGAGACCTAGAGCGAGGGCGAGCTACGAGCAGAGCGCGGCCAGGTCGGGGAGCACGAGGTCGGGCTGGATCGTGGCTCGCTCGAGGTCCTCTTGGCTCGTTCGGCCGCTCAAGACGAGGATCGTGGACAGCCCGGCGCCTTGCCCGCCGGCGATGTCGGCGTCCAACGTGTCCCCCACCATCGCCATGCGATCCCCGCCCAGTCGGCGCTTCGCCGCCTCGAACATCGGGGGCTCCGGCTTGCCAGCCACCCGCGCCCGCCGCTCGGCCGCCGTCTCGACCGCGGCCACCAACGCGCAAGTCCCGGGGACGAGGCCCTCGGGGGTGGGGTAGGTTGCGTCGCGACCGGTGGCCCAGAGCGGGGCGCCCGCCCTGACCGCGGTCGTCGCGGCGCGGAGCTCGTCGTAGTCGAAGCCCGAGTGCCCACCCACGACCACCGCGTCCACCGGCCGATGGGTCGCGTCCACCACCTCGAGGCCCGCAGCCTCGAGCTCCTCGCCCAGGGCGTCCGGCCCGATCACGTAGACGGCGGCCCCGCTCAGCTCGGAGCTGATGGCCTCCGCCACGGCCGCGGAGGATGTGACCACGTCGTCCGCGGTTGCCTCGATCCCGACCTCCTCGAGCAACGCGGCGGTCTGGGCCCTCGTCCTCCCGGGATCGTTGGTGACGAAGACGACGGGGTGCCCGGCCCGACGAAGCTCGGCGACGGCGTCCGCGGAGCCGGGGATCGGCGCGCCCGCGAGCCAGACGACGCCGTCGAGATCGATCGCGAAGCCGTCGAACGCATCGGCGTGTGACATGGCGCCACGGTAGCGTCGGTGCCTCGCTGAACGCGTCCCCTCCCGCGGCTCACGTTTCCGTGCGCCCATGCGTTCTCCCAGGTGATGACGACGATCGAGATCCCGAGCCCCGTTGGACCCCTCGCCCTCGAGGCGCGGAACGGCCTGCTGGTCGCCCTGCGCTTCGACGGACGCGGCGAGGGCGGGGCCGCCGCGCCCGGTAGCGAGCTGGCCGCGGCTGCGTTCCAGCTCGCCGAGTACTTCTCCGGGAAGCGCCGCGTCTTTGAGCTCCCGCTCGCGCAGCCGGGGGCGGCCTTCGACCGGGAGGTGCTGAACGTGGTCGGCGAGATCCCATGCGGTGAACGGGCCAGCTACGGTCAGGTGACCGCCAAGCTCGGGCTTCGGCGAGACCAGGTCCGCAAGGTGGCCGCCGCGATCGGGCGAAATCCCCTCCCGATCCTGGTCGCCTGCCACCGCGTGGTTTGGGGCCGACGGCTCCCTCACCGGCTACGGCGGCGGCCTCGAGCGAAAGGCGCAGTTGCTGGCGCTCGAGGCCGGACAACTCGCACTGGCGACGCCGAAGTAGACGGCCTCCAAGAGAGGAGATCGCCCTCCCAAAAGAGCCGGCGGGTTGCCCCGGCCGAGCGGCTCCACCGCCGGTTGCACTAGGATCACGCGCCGCACGGATGCAAGCTCAGGGACATCGAACTGGGACCCGGCGCCGCAGGATCGCGGCGGCGATTGCCGTCACTGCCGTTGCAACGGGAGTCGCGGCGGTGGCGCTGGCCGCTCCGATCGGCTCGGTCCGACAGGTGGCCGGAAAGGACGGCTGCTACACGTCAGACGGGTCCAGCGCTTCCGGAGCGGGCAAGTGCCGCAACATCCGCGGCGGCGAGGGCTCGACCAGCCTGGCGATCAGCCCCGGCGGGCACTTCGCTTACCTGGACGGCTACGGCCAGAACAACGACGTGCCGGTGCTCTCTGTCTTTCGCCGTAGCGATGACGGGACGCTTCATCAGCTAGCCGGCAAGAAGGGCTGCTTCTCGAGCGACGGCTCGAGCGAGGACGGACCGCACACCTGCGCCAACGCCCGCAATCTCGACTCGGGCGATGCGACCTCGCTGATGATCTCCCGCGACGGCAAGTTCGTCTACGTGGCCTCGCAGCTCCAGGTCATGAGCGATGACGTCGGGGGCGTCGCCGTCTTCCGGCGCAATCTGAGCAACGGGACGCTTCATCAGCTCCCGAGCAAGGATGGCTGCGTCTCGGGGACAGGGGAGAGCGAGGACGGACCCAACACGTGCACCCGGGCCCGCGAGGCCGATGACATCTCAAACGTCCACATCACCCCGGACCAGAAGTATCTGTACGCCTCCAACTACGACGAGCCGCCCCACAGCGGGATCGCGATCTTCAAGCGCAGCGAACGGAGTGGCCGCCTTCACCAGCTGAAGGGCAAAAACGGCTGCGTCACGGACGACGGCACCACGGAACAGAGCGGGACCCACGTCGTCTGCCGCGCGATGCCCAACCTCGGAGAGCCATGGGACGTGGCGACGCCGGACAATCGCTTCGCCTATATCCCCGCGGCCTACGGCCCCGATCTGGTGCAGGCGTTCGAGCGCAACGCCAAGGGCGGGCTCGTGCCGCTGACCGGAAGGCACAGCTGCGTCAGCGACGACGGGACCAGCCCCGCCGGGCCCTGCGTGGACGGGCGCGGAATGTTCAACGTCGAGCGCGCAGTGCTCTCCAAGAACAAGCGCTTCATCTACACGAACGCATACCTGGATCCCTCGCCGATCGCCGTGCTCAACCGCAACCTGAAGACCGGCAAGCTCTCCCAGCGCGCTGGCAAGGCCGCCTGCGTGAGCGCTGACGGGTCGAGCAAGGACGGACCCAACACGTGCCGTGATGGACGGGCGCTCGACGGCGGCTACGCCGGCATCCTCGGGCCGAACGGCCGAACGCTCTACTACACGGAATACAACGCGGACGCGCTGGTCCTGTTCCGCCTTTCGAAGCGGACCGGGGGGTTCGAGCAGCTGCCCGGCAAGGACGGCTGCGTGAGCCTCGACGGGTCGAGCGAGGACGGCGCCGGGACCTGCGGAAAGGCTCCCGCAATGGACAACCCGTATCAGGTGGCGCTCGGCTCGAAGGGGCGTGACGTCTACGTCTCGGCCTACGAATCGAACGGCGTCGACCTCCTCCGCGCCTCGCGCTAGGCCGGAGGCGGGCTCAGATTCGCGGTCGCCGACCGCTCGACGCGCCGCCGCGCGCTCAGCCGCCCGCCGTGGCGCCGACGCTGTAGCCGCCGGCATCGGCTGTACGGTGGCAGGCGTGGGAGTCGGACATCCATGAGGAGGATCGGTCTCCTGGTGGGGGTCGGCTTCGTGTTCGCGCTGCTGCTCGTCTCGAGCGCCCACGCGTTCATCTACTGGGCCAGCTCGCAGGACGCCAAGATCGGCCGCGCGAACAACGACGGGACCGGCGTGGACAAGCACTTGATCTCAACCGGGAGCCTGCCCTTCGCAGTGGCCGTGAACTCGGCTCACATCTACTGGGCCAACCAAAACGGCAACTCGATCGGTCGGGCCAACCTCGATGGCAGCGGGGTGAACAACAACTTCATCAACGTGCCCGAGCCCTCGGGCGTGGCGGTTACCGGGTCCTACATCTTCTGGACGAGCATCACCGACAGCGCGGTGGGGCGCGCGAACCTCAACGGCTCGAATCGTCAGCGGCATCTGATCCCGACAACCACTCCGTGCGGTGCGGCGGTTGATAGCGGTCACGTCTATTGGGTCGAGGACGGGGGTACGCCGTCCCTGATCGGACGCGCGAGCTTTGCCGGCGACAACGTTTCGCAGAGCTGGGTGACGATTCCGGGGATTTCGTTCCCCTGCGGCGTCGCGGTGAACACGGCCAACATCTTCTGGGCCGACAGCGGCTTTTTCGGCGGGGGGACCAACATCGGGCGGGCGAACACCAGCACCGGCATGGGCGCCGACGCGAGCACCATCGGGGACGCCAGCACGCCGTGCGGCGTGGCCGTGAACACGAACCATCTCTACTGGGCGAACGCCGGCACCAACACGATCGGGCGCGCAAGGACGGACAGCACCGGCGTCAATCAGAGCTTCGTCCACACTGGCGGCGACCAAATCTGCGGCGTGGCGGTCGACTCGCTTGCGCCCCCTGAGACTACGATCGACGCGGCGACGATCCGCGGCCACAAGCGGAAGGCGACCTTCGAGTTCTCCGCCTCGGACCCCGGCTCCACCTTCGAGTGCCGGCTCGATGACCGGGCCTATCGTGGATGCAGCTCCCCCAAGACGTACACGCGCCTGCACAGGGGAAGGCACACGTTCAGGGTCAAGGCCGAGAGCCCGCAGGGCGCGGTCGACCCGACCGCCGCGAAGCGAACGTTCAGGATCAGGCGCTAGCCGCCCGCCGTCACCCAGCAGTCCTGCCCGCCGCAGCCCTCGAGCTTGGCCAGCATGTCGTGGAGCCGCGCCTGCTGCCCGGGGCTGAGGTCCGCGTACGTGTTGTCGAGCTCGTACGGGTCGCGCACGAGGTCGTAGTACTCCCGGTCCCCGTTCTTGTACTCGACGTAGACGGCATCGCGAATGCGGATTGCCTCGTAGCTGGTCGGGTTGCCGCTCGCGAGCGACTGGAAGTCCGGGTCGGACTGGTCCTCGTCGCGCCCGTGGTGCTCGATCAGCGTGGCGTCCCTCCAGCTTCCGCCGCCGGTTCCATGGAGAAGCCCGTCGAGGCTGTGGCCGTCGACGCTGGAGGGCACGCCGGCCCCGGCGAGCTGGCTGAAGGTCGGCCGCAGGTCGATGTTCCCGGTCAGCTTGCCCACCGCGCGGCCGGCCGGGACGCCCGGTCCGACGACGATCAACGGCACGCCGATGTCCGTGTCGAACGCCGTCATCTTGCCCTGCATCAGCCGGTGATCGCCCATGTGGTAGCCGTTGTCGGAGGAGAAGACCAGGTACGTGTTGCGAGCGACCCCGCGCTTGCGGAGCGTGGTCTCGATCCGCCCGATCATGTCGTCCACCGCCTCCACGGCCTGGGCGCGCTTACGGAAGTGACCGTTGAGCTTGGCGATCTGGCCCGGGGTCAGGGGCGGGCGCCCCGCCAGCCAGGCCGGTGGATTGGCGTTCTTGGCGTTGAACGCGGGCGTCCGCGGCACCTTCAGGCCGGGGAAGTCCTTCGCGTCCCGCGGGGCCGGCGTGTACGGCGCGTGGGGTGCGAAGGTCGCGATCTCGAGGAGGAAGGGATCGCCGGCCTTGGTGGCGCGATTGATGAAGCCCACCCCCTTGTCCGCCAGCACGTCAGTGAGATAGTCGCCTGGGCTATCCCCGTACGCCACGAGGTGGCCGTTCTCGTTCAGGTTGTAGCTGAACTCCGAGTAGGCGTTGCCGGCGACGTCCCACTCGCTCCATCCGGGCGGCACGTAGAGGCTTGAGGGCTGATAGCCGTTCAGGTACTTGCCCATCATCGCGGTCTGGTAGTCGGCGCCGGGCACGCCGCTGATCGCTGTCGCGAACGTGTCGCTCTCCTCGCCGCGGTCGTGGAACACGCTGAAGCCGCCATCGGGCGGGGTGTTCGTGAACACGCCTGTGTTGTGGGGCAGGCGACCGGAGAAGATCGATGATCGAGACGGGCAGCAGAGCGAATCCGTGACGAAGTAGCGACTGAACGTCTCCCCCTGCTTGCGCATGTCCCCCACGTTCGGCATGTACTTCAGGAGGTTCGAGGAGAGGTCGTCGGTGAGCACGAAGACGATGTTCGGGTGATCGCTCGCCTTCGCGGCCGGCGAGGCCGTGGATGCCGCCGGGGCGGCGGTCCCGCCGCTGGCCAGCGCCACGGCGATCGCCGCGATGAGCGCGATCGGCGCAAGCGTCCACGTGGAGCAGATCCTCGCTCGAAGCTTCCCTGCCACGGCACGCACCTCCCCATCGATTCCCTGCCGGCGCAAGTGCCGGCCCGCTCGTCGCGCGTTGAAACACGCTGTGCCCGCGGAAGTTGCGAGCCGTGGCGGAGAGCCGTCCCGTCCGGCACAGACACACCGAGGGGTGAGGTGTGTTACCCCGCGGGCTGCCGAGGTTCCACCTCAGGGCCCCTGGTAGGCGCGGACGATCTCATCGAGTCTCCTCGCATCGGGATTTTGGAAACGACGAAAGGAGACCCCCGATGACGAAGAGCATTCGCACCAACCTCAGCCGCCGGGCCCGCGCCATCGTCGCGGTCGCCGTGGTCGCGATCGGCGCCGGCTCGGCGATTCCCACGATCGCCACCGCCAGCGGGCCCGCCCCGACCAAGGTCACGATCGTGCCGGAGAACGACGGGTTCTACGGATTCGTGAAGAGCACCAAGCCCAACAAGTGCGCCAACGGCCGCAAGGTCATCCTGCTGAAGCAGCTCGGCTCGACCCAGAGCCCGCACACCGACCAGAAGATCGGCACCGACATCGCGCAGGCCAACGGCGACGGCTACATGTGGTCCACCGGGAACTCCGGCCACATGAAGGGCAAGTTCTACGCCCGCGTCAAGAAGACGCCGGACTGCCTGGCCGACACAAGCAAGAGCGTGAAGATGACGAACTAGCTCCGCGAGTCAAAGCGACTTCCGCACGACCAGGGGCCCCGGCGACGGGGTCCCTCGTCGTTGTGGGGCACCGCCGCTCAATCCGGCCGCCCAGTCGTGGTTCATCGCCAGCCCCAAGCTGGCTGGCCTCTCGGACGCCGGGCGTATAGGTTGATCCAAGTCGAACCGATCGGGAGGAGATCCCCATGGCCGAGCTGACGGCCATCGACGCGGAGCGTGCGCGAGCGCTGCACGAGGCCGAGGACGCCCGCTTCGCCTCTGAGCGCCCCGCATCGATGGCGCTGCTCGAGCGCGGGCGAGCATCGATGCCCCGCGGCGTCCCGATGTCGTGGATGGATGACCTCTACGAGCACTCGCCCCTGTGGGTGTCTCATGGCAGCGGCGCCTACTTGACCGATGTCGACGGGCACTCGTATCTCGACATGTACATCGCAGATATGAGCGGCTTCTGCGGGCACGCACCGGCGCCGGTGGTGGAGGCCGTCGCCCGGCGGATGGAGCGCGGAAATCAGTTCCTCTTGCCATCCGAGGACGCGATCGCCGTCGCCGAGCATCTCGTGGATCGCTACGGCCTGCCGCAATGGCAGTTCACCCTCTCGGGCACCCAGGCCAACACCGAGGTAATCCGCCTCGCCCGCGAAATGACCGGGCGCGAGGCGATCCTCGTCTTTGATGGGAAGTACCACGGGGAGGGCGACACGACGCTCGTCGTACTCGAGGACGGGAAGGTGGTGCCGGAGATGCGCGGTCTACCGGGATGGATCGGGCCAGGCTCGGGTCGTCCCGTTCAACGATCTCGCGGCGCTGGAAATGGCACTCCAGCCAGGGGACGTCGCCCTTGTCCTCGCGGAGCCAGCGATGACGAACGCCGGCTTCATCTTGCCCGAGGATGGCTTTCACGAGGGGCTCCGGCGTCTGACGCGAAAGGCCGGAACGTTGCTGGCCATCGATGAGGTCCACAGTCTCGTCTGCGCGCACCGAGGGCTGGCCGGTGCCTGGGGGCTCGAGCCCGACTTCCTGTCCGTCGGCAAGTCGATCGCCGCCGGCGTGCCCCTCGCCGGGTACGGAATGAGCGCCGAGATCGGAGCGCTGATCGCGCCGCCGGAGGAGTCGCGGGTCGTCTCGGGCGTGGCGATCGCAGAGGTCGCCACCGGAGGCACCCTGTTCGCGAACGCCCTCTCGATGGCCGCTGCACGAGCGGCTCTGCTGGACGTCCTCACGGAGGAGGCGTTCGAGCGCACTGCCGCGCTTGGCGAGCGAATGGCCACCGGCCTGCGGTCGGCGATCGCGGGTGCCGGACTGCCATGGAGCGTTACCCAGAGGGGCGGGCACGCGTACTACTTCTTCGCGTCCGAGCCGCCCAGCGACGCTGCGGGCTCCCGCGCCGCCGACGACCCCGCCCTGCGTGCGCTGATACGCGTGTTCATGGCCAACCGGGGCGTATGGGAATCCGGCTGGTGGCTTGGCCCAACGGTCTCGGTCGCCCATACCGAAGCGGATCTCGACCGCTACATCGAGGTCTTCGGTGAGTTCGTCACCGAGGTGACCGCTTAGTCGAGCAGCTCCGCGATGTTGGAGGGATGCAGGTGCTTGCTCGCCTTCTCGTCGGGCAGCCTCGACTGGGCGACCTGGATCAGGGTCCCGTGGGCGCGCGACGGGCGCAGGAACGCCTCTTTCCAGTCCGGGTTGTCGATGTTGACGTCGACCAGCTCGTACCCGGCGGCCTTGAGCTCGTCGATCGCCGCGCTGATGTCGTCGGTCTTGAAGGTGATGTGGTGAAGGCCCTCGCCATAGCGATCCAGGAAGCGGGTCAGGAAGCCGTCACCGAGCGGCTCCAAGAGCTCGACCTTGCCGCCCCCCGGGAATCGCAGCTGGATCCAGCGCCAGGTCCCATCCGCGTCGCCGCCCATCAGGTACTCACCGCCGAGTACGTCGCGGTAGAGCGGCAGCGCCGACTTGATCGAGCGCAGGGCGACCGCGACGTGGTCGAGGCTAAAGGCCGGCACCGGTCAGTTTCGCGATCGACCGCCGCCGGCTTTCGAGGATCGACGACCGCTGAGTTCATGCAACGCGCATCACCGCCGCCGGCATCATGCCACCAAGGGTCGCCGTCTGGCAGGCTTGGCCAGATGCCGCGATACATCGCCTTCTTGCGTGGGATCAACCTGGGGGGTAAGCGGCGTGTCCCGATGGCCGAGCTCCGCGCGGTGCTGGCCGACGCCGGTTACGAGGACGTGGCCACCTTGCTTCAGAGCGGCAACGTCGTCCTGACGAGCGGCGTCGACCCCAAGGCACTCGAACACGAGCTTCCCAGCAAGCTCCAGGAGGCGTTCGGATTCCGGATCGGCGTCGTCGTCCGAACCCGCGACGAGCTCGCCGACGTGATCGCGGCCGACCCGTTCGGCGACGAGGCGGACGATCCCGCCCGCTACCAGGTGAGCTTCCTCTCGGAGGAACCCGACCCCCAGGCGGCCCAGGAGCTGGAGGCAGGCGAGGTGGCTCCCGAGCGCGTCGTCGTCAGCGGCCGCGAGGTCTATGCCTGGCATCCCGGCGGAGTCGGTCGCTCAGACCTCGCCAAACTGATCACGGCCGACCGGCTCGGGGTGGAGGTCACCGCCCGCAACTGGCGGACGATCACCAAGCTGCTCGAGCTGGCCGACTCGACCGCGGATGGCTGACCACTGGTCCCGCCCGGCGGCCAGGCGCCGGTCGCGGTAGGCTCGAAGCAAGCTGTCCGCCGACGGTACCCCCGATCTAGCGTCCGCCAATCCCCACACGCTCGAGGGGACGCTGGTCACCGAGCGCGAGCTCTGGCCGGACGGTCCGCCCCACGAGCTGTTCAAGCGGCTGCGGCACGAATGTCCGGTCCACTGGACGGAGCGGATCACGGAGTATCCGGGCGAGGCCGGGTACTGGTCGGTGACCACGGCCGACGACGTCCACGAGGTCAGCCGCGACTGGGAGACCTACTCGTCGGAGCACGGCGGCATCACCGCGTTGACCGACACGATCATGCCGCTCGAGTTGATTCGGGCGATGTTCATCGGCATGGACCCGCCGAAGCACGACCGGCTCAAGATGCTGTTTCAGCGCGGCTTCACGCCGAGGCGGATCTCCGAGCACGAGGGCGCGATCCGGGAGATCACGGCCGGCGCGCTGGACCGGCTGGGGGATCAGGAGACGTGCGACCTGGTCACCGAGGTCGCCCAGCCCGTGGTGTCCCGCGTGATCGGCAGCTTCATGGGGATTCCGCCCGAGGACGACGCTATCTGGGCGCGCCTCATGAACAGCACGCTCGGAGCGAGCGATCCGGACCTCAACCCGGAGGGTGTCGACGCCGTGATGGAGCGGGACGTCCCGGAGATCTTCGAGCGCTGCCGGCGACTCATCGCCGAGCGAAGTGAACGGCCGACCGATGACCTCACCAGCGTGCTCGTCCACGCGGAGATCGACGGCGAGCGGCTCGAGGAGCACGAGATCGTGATGGGATTCTTCCTGCTGGTCGCCGCGGGAAACGACAGCACCAAGGCGACCTACTGCAGCGGCATGAGGGCGCTCCTCGAGCACCCCGATCAGCGGCAGCTCCTCCTGGACGATCCCTCACTGATCCCCGGCACCGTTGAGGAATCGCTCCGCATGTTTCCCGCATTCGCTCATTTCCGCCGGACCGCGACGCGCGACGCAGAGCTTCACGGCCGGCCGATCCGCGAGGGCGACAAGGTCGTGATGTGGTACGTCGCTTCGAACCGCGACGAGTCGCGCTACGACGAGCCCGACCGCTTCGACGTCACCCGCAACCCGGAGCACCAGGCGTTTGGGGCGGGCGGCCGCCACTTCTGCCTCGGCGCCGCGCTTGCCCGCCTAGAGCTCCGGATCCTGTTCGAGGAGACGCTGGCGCGCTATCCGCGGATGGAGCTGGCGGGATCGCCCGAGTTCGTCGAGTCACCGTTCATCAACCAGCTGAAGACACTGCCGGTACGGCTTCGGCCCTGAACCTCCCGTTCAGCGGTCCCTGACGTCCTCGCTCAGCACCGGCTTCACGTCGACGATCGGCGTCCCGGCGAGCGCCTCGAGGTCGCGTACCCGCAACCGCGGTCCCTCGATGGCCACGACCCGCACTCGGTGCAGTCCGATGGGATTTGGGCGGTGAGGAGAGCGGGTGGCGAATACGCCCTGCCGAGCTCTCGCCGTGTCCCCGCGGGGATGGACACTGAGCACATCGCGTCGAGCGCGGTCGAGCCAGGTGATGACGATGATCTCGTCCCCCACCCGAATCCCGTCGAGGCGTCTAGAACCTCCTGATCGAACACGAGCCACGCCTCGGGCGAGCCCTCGTCCCCCTGTTTGGGCGCAGATTCCGGGTCGGTCAGCGGAGACTCGACCGTGCCTATCGCGTGGACCTCGAACCGCGTCTCGCTCACCGCCCGATCATGCTCCCGCATCGTCTCTGTCGTTCGCAGCTGCGCTCATAAGTTGGGGCCCCCTCGCATCGTTTTATGCGGTGAAGGGGGTCCGGATGATCACGTATGACTGGCCGCGCAAGCGGATGTATTTTCTCGGCAGGCGGGTCCATCACGGCCTGACCGGCGCCGTCTTCGTCGCCGTCGGCCTGGGGCTCATGTGGCACGACCGGGCGGACAGGTGGTGGAAGGCAACGGTCAGGTGAACGCGGCGGCCGGGTCGCCGACGCTGTGCGCGAGCACGCGGCTGCCGATCCCGGAATGCTCGTGCAGGACGTGCCTGGAAGCGCAGCTTCAGCGTCACGCGCCGCACCTGATCGAGCACGGCGGATTCGACCCGGGCGTGGCGCAGGACACCGGCGCAAGCCGCGGCTGAGCCTCGCTATCGTCAGACCGCGTGCCGGAGCTCATTCACACGTGCTACCGCGTGGCCGACCTCGATCGCTCGATCGCCTTCTACGAGAAGCTCGGCATGGAGGAGATCGGCCGGATCCCGATCCGCGACGAGGCCATCAACGTCTTCATGGGGCTGCCCGGAGACGGCCCCCGGCTCGAGCTGACGTACAACATCGGTCGCGACGAGCCGTATGAGATCGGCACGGGCTACGGGCACATCGCGATCACGGTGGACGACATGCAGGCCACTCTCGAGCGACTCGCGGCGGTGGGGATCGAGCCCGAGCGCCCGCCGTACTCGGTGCGCGAGGGCGGCTCGCTGCTCTGCTTCGTTCGCGACCCGGACGACTACCGTATTGAACTACTCGAGGCCGGGAGTCCGTCCAGCTAGGTTGGCGGGCGGTCGGCGGGCCTCGGTCCGAACGCTGGGAAAGGAGCTACTCCCGCAGCCCGGCGGCTTCGAGGGCCTCTTCCAGGGTGTCGTACTGAACTAACCGGGTGATCTGGCCGTCTCGCAGCTCGTACAGGAAGGTGATCCGGAGCTCGACCCTAGCGCCACTGGCGCTCCCCGTGCCCCATTGCCGCGTGGGAACGAGGACGCAATCGCCGTTCTCGACGTAGTCGAGCGGTTCGATCTGGTACTCGCTGAAGGGCTCTAGCCACACTCGCAGGTACTGGACCAGGCCCTCCCAACCCCGGTAGACCTCATCGACGCCGAGGCCGACGCCTGTGTCAAGCGTTCTCAATTCGAAGTCGGGCGAGTAAGCGGGTCCGAGCGCCTCTCGGAGTCCGTCGTCGTCCAAGTCGATCGAGGCAACGTCGATGCCTTTGAAGGGCTCCAACATCGACCGCACGATCTCCACGTTCTCCTGCGACATCGCCCGCGCAGTATCTCGCGCGAGCAGGCGCGCCGCGAGAGCCACGGCTCGGCTGCCACCAGACCTCGGACGACTACCGCGTCGAGCTGCTCGAATCGTCGGGCGGCTGAGCCGCACCGGTATAGGGTTGCTCCCACTGAGCGGTTTGAACGGGCCGTGAGCAGGCCCGCCGCGTTCGTCCAATCATCGGGAAGGCCCCGGATCGGGAGGTTGTTGGGATGCACCCCAGGCTCAGGCGCAGCGCGACGCTGGTGGCGCTTGTCTTGGCCCTGGCCCTCCCCCGCTCCGCCTTCGCGTCGACCGACCCGCCGAACACGACGATCACCGGCGGCCCGACCGGTCTGACCAGCAACCCGAACCCGGCCTTCAAATTCACCTCATCGAAGCCAGGGTCGAGCTTCGCCTGCAGGGTCGACTCCCGGCCGTTTGCGACCTGCAACTCCCCGAAGACGGTCTCCCACCTGGGCGATGGACCTCACACCTTCTACGCCCGGGCCACCGACGGGGACGGCAACGTCGACCCGACGCCCGCCACGCGTTCGTTCACAGTCGTTCCGCAGACCGCGATTGACTTGGGCCCCTCTAACCCGACCAACAACCCGACCCCGGCCTTCTGGTTCTCCTCATCGGTGGAGGGCTCGGGCTTCCGGTGCAAGCTCGACTCACAGCCCTATGCGCCCTGCTCCTCGCCCAAGTCGAGCGCCCAGCTCGCCAACGGGCCTCACACCTTCTACGTTCAGGCCACCGACCAAGCCGGCTACGCCGACCCTTCCCCCGCTTCGCGGAGGTTCACCGTCCAAGCAGCCCCCAACGTGCTCGTGATCGAGACGGACGACCAGACGGTCGAGTCGATGAAGGTGATGCAGAACGTCAACTCGCTGATCGGCGCGCATGGAGCCACGTTCGCGAACAGCTTCGTGAACTACTCGCTCTGCTGCCCCTCACGCGCCACGTTCCTCACCGGGCAGTACGCGCACAACCATGGCGTGATCGACAACAATCCCCCGGACGGGGGCTTCGATCGCTTTGAGTCGTTGCACGGCGACAACAACCTCGCGGTCTGGCTGCAGAACGCGGGCTACTACACGGCGCTGATCGGCAAGTACCTCAACTGGTACGCGAACGATCCCCCGGTGCCGCCAGGGTGGTCGGAGTGGCACGCGGCCCTCCCCGACGAGCAGAAGGTGTACGACTACCGGATCAGCGACAACGGCACCGTGCACCACCACGGCCACGACAAGTTCGACTTCAAGCAGGACGTCCTGACCGGAAAGGCATTGGACTTCGTCCACCGCCGTGCGCCGAAGCCGCAGCCATTCTTCCTCTGGCTCACTTACACCGCGCCGCACATCGCCACCCCGAACTCGAGCCCTCAACCGCCGTACGACTGCTCGGGCTCGGCGATTCCGGCACCGCGCCACGCTCATGCGTTCGACTCCGAGCCGCTGCCGATGCCGCCCAACTTCAACGAGGCCGACGTCTCGGACAAGCCCGCGGCAATCCAGGCACAGCCGCTCCTGAACGCGGACCAGATCGCCAACATCCAGCGCAGATACCGCTGCCAGCTCGAGTCGTTGCTGTCCGTTGCGAGGGAGTGAGGAAGGTGGTCGACGCGCTCGAGGCCAACGGCGAACTCGATAACACGCTGATCATCTACACCTCCGACAACGGCTACTTCAACGGCGAGCACCGCATCCGGGCCTCCAAGGCGCACATCTACGAGGAGTCGATTCGGGTGCCACTCGAGATGCGGGGCCCCGGCATCCCGCAGGGGGTCACCGTCAACCCCCTGGTCATCAACGCCGACCTGGCGCCGACGATCCTCGGTGTCGCAAGCGCCGCCCGCCCCGGGCTGGTCATGGACGGCCGCTCGCTGGTTCCGGTGGCCCAGCGACCGGGCGTCGAACGGGGACGTGAGCTCCTGATCGAGCAGCCGCCCAGAAGCGATCCGGGCTCGGGGAGCTTCGAGGCGATCCGCACGGAGAGCTACATGTACGCCGAGCACGACACGGGCGAAAGGGAGCTCTACCACCTGCAGGGCGACCCATTCGAGCTCCAGAACCTCGACGGCGATCCCGGCTACGCCGACGTAGAGGCGCAGCTCGCCGACCAGCTGGCCGGGCTCCAGACCTGTGCCGGGGCCACGTGCCTCGTCCACTCCGAGCCTTGAGCGTCGGCCTCCAACCAGCCCGTCGACCGAACGCTGCCGTTGTTGACAGGGCCCCTGGCGTGTGAGACGTTCGCGCCGCATGGATCAGAGCGGACCGCGGGGTGGGAGCCGCCGCAGACGATCGGGAGAACGTCCGTGGCATGGATTGCTTCGGGCGGGGCGCTGGGTTGCGCTGGCTCTCCTGGTCATCGGTTGGCCCGGAGCAGTCGGCGCCCAGGCCCGGGCGCCCGTGGCGCACCCGTCGTTCTCCACGGGCCCGGCACTCCACCCGAGCTTCAGTTGGCAGGTTCGCGACTACGTCGTGCGATGCGATCAGAGCCCGGTCAGGGTGCAGGTGGACGTCCCGACAGGCTGGCGCGGACAGGTGGGCCCCACCGACCCCCACTCGGCGGACTTCGTCGTCCACCGCTCCCTGGACGCCGGCAGCGCGCTGGTGGTGAGCTTCCATCGCGCGGGCAAGCCCTCCGCTCGCACGTACTTCCACCTTCGCTGTCTTCCGTCGGACTTCCCCTTCTACCAGTTCCGTCGAAGCGCTCCTGGTGGGCCGGACTTCTTCGTGGCCCAGCTGAACCACGGATACGCCGTGATCTTCAACCGGCAGGGCGTTCCGATGTGGTGGGACCAGTCCGGCCCGCAGGCCATCGACGCGCAGGTCAACCCGGACGGCACCGTGTCCTGGACAACCGCTACCGGCCCCGCACTGACGGGCGGCTTTGAGATTCACCGGCTAGACGGATCGCTGGTGCGCGAAGTCAACACCGTGGGTGGTCCGACCACCGATATCCACGACCTTCAGCGCCTGCCGAACGGCAACTACCTCGTCGGTGGCCAGGTGATCGAGCATCACGTCGACACCAGCGCATACGGGGGATCATCGAACGCCGACATCATGGGATTCGAGATCCAGGAGGTGACGCCCGGCGGCCAGCTCGTCTGGAAGTGGGATTCGCTGGATCACATTGGGCTCGCCCAAACCCCGACGACGTACTGGGACCAGGTCGTTCAACAGCCCCAGCCGTACGACATCCAGCACTGGAACTCGCTCGAGCCCGAGGGCAGCAACCGCCTCCTGCTGTCCTTCCGAAACCTGGATGCCGTCTACGAGATCAACCGCACGACCGGCAACGTCATCTGGAAGCTGGGCGGCACGACCACGCCCAAGAGCCTCACCGTTCTGAACGATCCGTACGCCTCGTATCCGCTGGGCGCGCAGCATGACGCGCGCCGCCTGCCGGACGGCACCATCTCGCTCCACGACAACTTCACCTACCAGAACAGAGGGCCGCGGGCGGTCCGCTACCGGATCGACCCCCAGGCGGGAACCGCCACCCTGGTCGAATCGGTCACGGACCCGGACGCTGCGGCATCACAATGCTGCGGCTCCGCCCGCAAGCTTCCCTCCGGGGGCTGGTTGATCGGCTGGGGGCGCATCCCGAACGCACCCCCCATCAATAGGTTCATCGGTGGCTACAACTCCAGCGGACAGAGGATCTTCGAGCTCGAGCTCCCATATGGATTCTTCTACCGGGCGTTTCCCGTGCCCTCCGGCGAGATCAACGCTGATCAGCTCCGGCACGGAATGAACGCGATGGCGCACTGATCTGCGATCCGGTCGTGCGTCTCGTCCGCCGCGTGCATGCCGTTGGCGCGCTTGCGGTTCCCTTGCTCGTCTGCCTCGCCGCGGCGGCGCAGGCGCAGACGCCGATCACCGCACCGACACCCCTCAAGCACGTGGTGGTCATCTATCAGGAGAACCACTCGTTCGACAACGTGCTCGGGAAGCTGTGTGTGGCGGACCGCCGGTGCGACGGCGTCACAAAGGGGGCCCTCCCTAACGACGACGTCATCCCGCTTTCCAAGGCCGACGACGTCGTGCTGGGCATCGACCACAACATGCACACGCAGAAGGTGGCCATGAACGGCGGGAAGATGAATGGATTCGCCAACATCCCCGCCTGCACGGAGGCGAAGCACTACGCGTGCTACACGCAGTACTACCCGGGCCAGATTCCGAACCTTGCGGCCCTGGCGCGCCAGTTCGTGATCAGCGACCGAACCTTCTCGATGAACCCGATCGCAAGCTGGGGCGCGCACCTCGAGCTCGTCGCCGCGCAGCTCGATGGGTTCACCGGCGCGCTGCCGGTGCGAACGCCCGCCACCGGCGATCGCAAAGGCTGGGGGTGCGACAGCAACCGCGATGCCGCCTGGCGGGCCACCCCAACCGCCCAGGCCCAGATGGTGCCGAGCTGTGTTCCCGACTTCTCCCTCGATCCTCTGCGCTACCCGTACGGGGGCGCGTACCGCCCCACCCCGGTGCAGTACGTCCCCACGATCATGGACCGGCTGAACGAGGCCGGCCTGGGCTGGAGGATCTACGCGTCCGAGGGCCCTGGAATCGGCTCCTATGGCTGGGCGATCTGCCCGACGTTCGCGGAGTGCCTCTACAAGCAGCGCAACCGCATGGTGCCCAGCGAGCAGGTGATGACCGATGCCCGGAACGGCAGCCTTCCTGCCCTCAGCCTCGTCATGCCGGAGGGGTCCAACTCCCAGCACAACTTCGACTCGATGCTGAAGGGCGACAACTGGATCGGCAACGTCGTCGGCGCGATTCAGGACGGCCCCGACTGGGCGCACACGGCCATCTTCATCACCTACGACGACTGCGGCTGCTTTTATGACCACGTGCGCCCGCCGTTCAACGGCTGGGGCCTTCGGATGCCGATGGTGATCATCAGCCCCTACGCCAAGCGCCGCTACACCGACTCGCACAACGCGACGTTCGTCTCGATGCTCGCCTTCACCGAGCACGTCTTCGGACTCGATCCGCTGTCGGCTCGCGATGCCCACGCCTACGACTACGGGGACTCGTTCAACTTCAAAAAGACCTCGCTGCGAACGACGAGGATGACCCGCTCTCACATCTCAAAGCGGGAGCGGCGGTACCTGAAAGCGCACCCCGGGGACCCGGACGACCCGACTTAGCTCCCGGCTCGGGACCGCCGCGGTGGCTCAGCGGCGAGCGCTCGCCGGCCTGAAACGTCACGATCGCGCTGCTCAGAGGCCCAGGCCGCGCACCCCGGGCTCATCCCACCCCAGGTGGTGCGCCAGCTCGTGGCGAACCGTCCGCTCGACCTGCGCGCGCAACAGCGCGGGGTCATGCCCGAAGTCGCGCTCGAGCGTGTCCTGGTAGATGACGATGCGGTCCGGGTACGTATCCCTGGCGATCGTGCCGCCCAGATAGTGGCCGTACGCGCCGTGCTCGTGGCCGCGGTTGGAGACGATGACCGGCGTGTGCTCGAGCACCTCGCGAAACGGCTCCGGAAGATCGTCAAGGGCCTCCATCACCAGATCATCGAACTCGCTCGGGGGTCGATCCGGGGGCGGCAGGCGCGCCAGGGCCTCGCTGCGGTCGACCAGCCGTCGGAACTCGGGCTCGGGCATCTCCCGGCCGATCAAGGCCACGGTCGCCCAGGCGGTGAGCAGGACGATCGCGACCGCGCCGGCCAGCAACGCCAGCAGGCCGCCCAACCCGGACAGCGACGGCGGGTTGAGCAGCAGCAGCACGAGGCCGCAGATGAAGGCGCTCAGCGCCGCCGCCTTCAGCGGTGGGCCGAAGATGTCCCTCATGTGATTGAGATTAGTGCGCTCGGGCCGTCCGCCGACTGGATGGGCGGGGCGATGCGTATCTTGGTTCGTGCCGGTTCCGGAGAACCAGGTCTATCCCGAAAGGTGGGACAACGATGAAGCACCGCACACTCGCCGGCCTCGAGGTATCCGCCATCGGGCTCGGATGCATGGGGATGTCCGCCTTCTACGGGTCCGCGGACCAAGACGAAGCCGAGGCCACCATCCGGCGGGCCCTCGAGCTCGGGATCGCCTTCCTCGACACGGCCCAGCTCTACGGCCCGATGACCAACGAGCAGCTGGTGGGGCGCGCGATTCAAGGCCACCGCGCCGAATACGTGATCGCCACGAAGTTCGCGCGGCGGATCGAGGGTGCGACGCCAGGCGACCTGTCCACCATCGGCCCGCTGGACGGCTCGCCGGAACACGTCCGGAGCTCGATCGAGGGCTCGCTCGAGCGCCTCGGCACCGACCACGTGGACCTCTACTACCAGCACCGGGTCGACCCCGACGTGCCGATCGAGGAGACGGTCGGCGCGATGGCGGAGCTCGTTGAACAGGGGAAGGTGCTGCATCTGGGGCTCAGTGAGGCCGCCCCGGAGACGATCCGTCGCGCCCACGCGGTCCACCCGATCACTGCGGTCCAGACCGAGTACTCGCTCTGGACTCGGGATCCCGAGGCGGAGATCCTGCCGACGTGCCGCGAGCTCGGAATCGGCTTCGTCCCCTACTCGCCCCTCGGGCGCGGCTTCCTCTCCGGGCGGTTCAGGTCGCCCGACGAGCTCGACGAGAATGACTTCAGGCGCTTCGGGCCTCGATTCCAGGGCGAGAACCTCGAGGCGAACCTGGGCCTCGCCGCCAAGGTGCAGGAGATCGCCGACGAGAAGGGCATCACCCCTGCGCAGCTGGCGATCGCCTGGCTGCTCGCCCAGGGCGAGGACCTGGTGCCGATCCCCGGCACCAAGCGACGCAGCTACCTGGAGCAGAACGCGGGCGCCGTGGACGTCGAGCTAACGCCGGACGACCTGGCGCGCATCGACGCCGAGGTTCCGGAGGCGGCGGGCGAGCGCTACGCCGAAGCCGAGATGGCAAACGTCAACCGTTAGGCGCCGCCGCCGCGCTGGCGCGAGGCTCGACTTAGGCCGACGCCAGCTGGACCACGAGCAGGCCCGTGATCGCCCCCGCGCATAGGACGTGGTCGCGAAAGATCGCCCTTGCGAGGCGGCTCTGAACCTCCGCGCGATCCTCGCGCCCGCCGAGTCGCACGGCGCTCGGCACCGTGTGCGCCGCCGCGAGCAGGATCGCGGAGCCGGCCAGGGCCAGCGAGGCGATGCTCACCGACAGCGGCGCGTCGCCGCGAGCCAGTTGAACGACGATCGCGGCGATCGTGGCGAGCATCACCACGGCGATCAGTCGGTTCATCGGTCGGGCGGCGGTCGTCACCCGCCGGTAGTAGCCCCCGATCGAGGCGAGCACCTCCTCCGGAAGCTCCCGACCGCGGTGACCAATGACCTGAACGTCGAACATCAGGTCGAACCACAGGACGGCGAGCAGAAACCCGGCCCCGCCGGTCACGAACGCGGTCACCGCGCGAGTATGTCGCGTCGACTAGCGGCAGTAAGCGCGGGGGCACTCAGCCCCAACCGTGTCCCGCGATGTCCGGTGGACGGACGCGACGGGACACAGTTCCGCGTGTTCGGCATCGGGGCGTAGGATCGCCGGCGTGGGCGAGTCAGCGAGCCAGCCGGCGATCCCGAAGCGGGTCTTCATCACCGGTGCGCTGGGCCTGATCGGCCGGCAGCTCGCCGAGCGATACCGCCAGGCGGGAGCCGAGGTCTCGGGGGTCGACGTGCGCCCCGAGCCGGAGCTCGGGGTCGTCGCGGGGGATCTGACCACCCCCGGAGAGTGGGAGCGCGCCGCGGAGGGCGCGGAGCTCGTGATCCACACCGCGGCCCGGCTCGGGATGGAGATAGACCCCGACGGCTTTTGGCGGGTGAACGTCGTCGGAACGCGCAATGCGCTGGACGCGGCGGTTCGAGCCGGCGCCCGGCGCTTCCTGCAGCTGTCGTCGATCGTGGCCTTCGGTTTCGAGGTCCCCAAGGAGGTCGACGAGCGCCATCCCGTGCGGCCGAACGGTGTCCCGTACGTGGATACGAAAGTGGCCAGCGAGCAGGTGGTGCTCCAGGCTCACGGCGCGCGCGAAGTCTCCTGCACCATCATCCGCCCGGGCGACGTCTATGGCCCGGGCTCCCACTTTTGGACCCTGACCCCGGCCAGGGAGCTGGCGGCGCGCCGCCTGGTCCTGCCTGCCATGGGGCGGGGCATGATGAGCCCCGTCTACGTCGACGACCTTGTCGAGGGGATCATGCTCGCGGCCGCCGACGACCGGGCGCTCGGAGAGGTGTTCACGTTGAGCGGGGGGCGGGACGTCGAGACGCGGGAGTACTTCGGCCACTATGCGCGCATGCTCGGGCGAACGCGCATACCCGTGGCGCCGACCCCCTTGGTCGCCGCCCTCGCGACGGCGATCGGCCACATTGGCCGGCTCCGTGGCTCGGCGCCAGAAGTCACCCCCGCCGCGGTCCGCTACCTCTCGCGCTCGGGCACCTACTCGATTGAGAAGGCCCGGACGGTGCTGGGCTACAGCCCCTCCGTCGACCTCGACGAGGGAATGAGGCGCTGCGAGGAGTGGCTACGCGCCGAGGGCGTGCTCGGGCCCACCTGAGCACGCGGTCAGCCCAACCACGACGTGAACGGGTAGCTCTTCGGGCGTCTCGCCGCCCTCGACGAGCTCGGCGACCTGCGCCAACCAGGCGGTCCGCTGATCCTCGGGCAGCGCCGCGACGAAGCTCATCGACGCGACCCAGGCGACGATTCGCCCCGGATCGGCGGGCTGGAGGGTCGTCACTCGGATCTCCCTGGGGACCGTCCATCCACCGGCGGCCCGCACCGCCTCCTGCCACGGTGGGCCGTCGAAGTGCGGATGCTCGGGCCGAACGCGCTCGACCAGCGTGCCGAGCTCGTGGGCCCAGGAGGCCCCGCTCCAATCCGGCACCGTGGAGACCACGGCCAGCCCTCCACCGGGCCGCAGCACCCGGCGGATCTCGACCAGCGCTCGTGCCTGGTCGAACCAATGGAAACCGTCCGCCACCGTGACGGCGTCGACCGAGGCGTCCGGAAGCGGAATCGCCTCCGCGAGCCCGTCGCGGGCCCGCTCGCTGCCGACCGTAGCGGCCAGCCGCTCGCGCAGTGCCGCCTGCGGCTCGACCGCGACGACGTCGAGCCCCGCCGCGACGAGCGCGCGCGTGAGCTTTCCGGTCCCCGCCGCCAAGTCCAGCACGGGGGCGCCCGGAGCGATCCCGAGCTCGGCGGCCAGCGCCCCCACCACCGCGGGCGCGTACTCGGGGCGGCCGCGTTCATACACGTCGGCGATCGAGGCGAACTGCTCGGCGAGGGCGTGCAGCGTCACGCCGGCAGGGTAGTGCGAGGGCGCCGTCGCTAGGAGACCGGCATCTCGTTCAGCTCGGTGATGTCCACGGGCTCGATGCCCTGCTCCGCGCAGTAGTCGAGATAGCGCCGATGCATCGACTGCCAGTCCTCGATCCCGATCGAGTTGCCCTCCTCGTCGAGAAACTCGAGCGCGCCCTCGACGATCGCGAACACCTCGACCTGCTCGGTGCCCTCGGTGACGAAGGTGTGCGCAGAGCTCGCCGTCTCGAAGATGAAATCGCCCTCGCGGGCGACCCAGTCGTGCTCCAGATATCGCCAGGCGCCCTTGATCGTGTACAGCGTCACCGAGCCGTAGTGCTTATGGAGGCCGATATGGGCGCCGGGCGGCCCCTTGAGGATCACGGCGATCTGCCCGCTGGCCCGGTCGATCCGCAGCAGCTTGATCGTCACCTGCTCGCTGTAGGGAATGAACGGAACCTCCGGCAGCGCGGAGCTGTCGAGGTGCAGTGTCTCCAGGGCCTTCAACTCGGTGCTCATCTCTCCCCCTTCGGTCGGTACGGCCAGTCTCGCATCACCGCGCCGAGACGGCTCGCCGCCAACTGGTGAGAAGCTGGCGGCTTCCGGGCAACGCCATTCCAGGAGGACCGATGACCTACGAGACCATTCGCTACGAGCGCGACGCGCACGTCGCCGTGCTCACCTACGACCGCCCCGCGCAGCGGAACGCGGTCAGCCGCCGGATGAACGCCGAGCTCCACGAGGCCTGGCGGCGCTTTCGCGACGACGACGATGCCTTCGTGCTCGTGATCACGGGCGAGGGTGATGCGTTCTGCGCCGGCTGGGACCTGGCGGACGCCGCCGAGACGACGGTCGAGGACTGGGATCAGTTCCGCACCCACGTCTACGACTCGCCCGGGGACTGTGGCTACACGCGGCGGGTCGACGTCTTCAAGCCGGTGATCGCGGCTGTGAACGGCTGGGCGGTCGCCGCCGGCCTCGAGAACGCGCTCCTGGCGGACATCCGGATCGTCGCCGAGAACGCGGTCTTCGGGGCGCTCGAGCGCCGCTGGAACATCGTCGCCGGCGACGGGATGACGGTTCGACTGCCGTTGGTCGTCGGCTACTCGAGGGCCATGGAGATGATCATCACCGGCCGCGCCGTGGACGCGCAGGAGGCGCTGCGGATCGGGCTCGCCAACGAGGTCGTGCCGACGGGGACCGCGCTTGAGCGAGCGCTCGAGCTGGCGCACGAGATCGCGGCGCTGCCCCAGGGCGCGATTCGCTCCGACAAGGAGACGATGGTCAGGAACGTCGGGCGCACGTACGAGGAACGGCTCCGGATCGAGAACGAGATGACGCTCTCCATGTTCATGCGCCGCGACTCGCATGCGATCGGCGCGCGGGCATTCAAGGAGGGCAGGAGCCCGGAGTGGCCGCACCACGGGCTCTAGCTCGAATAGAGTCGCTGCGCTGATGAAGGCGGCGGTGATCTACGAGAACGGCGGCCCCGAGGTCCTGCGCTACGAGGAGGTGCCGGATCCCGAGTGCCCCGACGGCTGCGTCGTCATCGACGTCGAGGCGATCAGCATCGAGGGCGGGGACCTATTGGCGCGGGTCTCCTCCCCCCCGCCATCGGCTCCGCATGTCGTCGGCTACCTGGCGGCGGGCGCGATCGTCGAGGTCGGCGCCGGGGTTGAGGACCGCTCGGTCGGCGACCGGGTTGTGACCCTGAACATGGCGGGCTCCCATGCCGCGAAGCGGGCCGTTCCAGCGATCTCGACCTGGCCGATCCCGGACGGGCTCGATGCGGCATCGGCGGCGTGCGTTCCGGTGGCCTTCGGCACAGCCGAGGAGTGCCTGTTCACTGCCGCCAACCTCCAGCCGGGGCAGACCGTGCTGATCCAGGCTGGGGCGGGAGGCGTTGGGATGGCGGCGATCCAACTCGCCAAGCAGGCCGGGGCGACCGTGATCTCGACCGCGTCCAGCGACGAGAAGCTCGAGCGCCTGAGGGAGCTCGGGCTTGACCACGGGATCAACTACGCGACGGAGAGCTTCGCGGAACGGGCACGCGAGCTGACCGACGGGCGGGGCGTCGACGTGATCATCGACGCGGTCGGCGGCCAGACCCTGGTCGACGGAATCGGCGCGCTGGCCTACCGCGGCACCCTGGTCAGCGTGGGCGTTGCGGGCCGCGCGGGCTCGACCATCGAGGCGATGGACCTGTGGGCGCAGAACAACACCCTGCGCGGGGTCTTCCTCGGCGGGGCGCTGATGACGGAGTACCCGCGCCTCCACGGGATGATCGCCGGCCTGCTCGAGCGGGTCGCGAGCGGCGAGCTGCACGTCGAGATCGACCGAACGTTCCCGCTCGCCGAGGCCGCCGCCGCGCACGCCTACATCGAGAGCCGGCAGGCCTTCGGACGCGTCGTGATGACGCCGTAGCGCTGCGGGTAGATGACGGACCTGACCCCGCGCGTGCGAGAGTGGCAGTCGCGGGGCACGGACGACCGCTACCGCGGCTATCCGATCCACGTGTTCGAGCGCGACGGCTCCGACCCGGTGCTCCTCCTCCTGCACGGGTTTCCGTCCAGCTCGTTCGACTGGCGAGCCCTGCTCGCCCACGAGGGGGGCCACGCCGTGCTGGCCTTCGACTTCCTCGGCTTCGGGCTCTCGGCGAAGCCGCGCGACCACGTCTACAGCCTGCATTGGCAGGCCGACCTCGTCGAGGATCTCCTGCGGCGCCGCTCGCCCGGGCGGCCGGTGTTCATCGTCGCCCACGACATGGGCACCTCGGTGGCCACGGAGCTGATGGCGCGCGACCTCGAGCAGCGCCTCGGCTTCGAGCTCTGCGGGGCGCTCCTCTTCAACGGCAGCATCGTCTTGAAGCGGGCCAGCCTGACGCCGGCGCAGCGGCTGCTGCGAAGCCCGCTCGGCGGCCTCTTCAGCCGCCTCAGCAGCGAGCGTGTGTTCCGCCACCAGTTCGGTGGCGTCTTCTCGGCCAAGCACCCGCTCGATCCGCAGGAGGCAGCCGATCAGTGGTCGCTGATCTGTCACAACGGCGGACGCACCCTGGGACATCGGCTGATCCACTACCTCAACGAGCGCGAGCGCTACGCGGAGCGCTGGCACGGGGCGGTGCGCGACTGGCCCGGCTCGCTGAGCTTCACCTGGGGGCTCGAGGATCCGGTGGCGACCACCGCCGTCCTCGAGGCGCTGATCGCCCTGCGACCCGGCGCTCCCGTGGAGCGGCTGCCCGAGCTCGGACACTACCCCCAGCTCGAGGATCCCGCGGCGATCGCCGCTGCCCTCGGGCACGCTCTCGAGCGGGCGTCTGCCTAGGCGACGACCACCCGAGCGATCGTGGTCAGCGACTGGTAGTAGACGTCGCGCGCGAAGCCCGGCGCGGGAAACAGGTATCCCTGGGTCGGCGAGGGAATCTCGACCCGGGCCTTCTCCACGCCGGAATCGAGGTCCAGGACGACGAGGCGGTCGCCGGCCGCGCGCAGGGCTGGCCCGTTGGCGGCGGGGAGGCGCCCGAGGACGGGGCCGAGCGCCCGGCCGACTCGCCGCACGAGCGGGTGCCTGAGGAACCTGGCGCCGCGCCAGTCGCCCACCACCAGCTCGCGGGTCTCGGGATAGACGATCAGGTGGCCGGCGTGGGCGAGGCCGTCGCGGCGCCACAGCGGCTCCAGGTCGTCGCCCGCCAGGCGCCAGGCGCGGACGACCGCGTTGCCCGCGTCGTAGGCGACCACCATCCCCCGCTCGGCATCCCATCCGGGCGGGTTCGACTCGGTCCCGTAGGGAAGCCCGCTGATTTCCACCGACCGCACGGAGCCGTCGTCGATTCGGGCCCACCACAGCCGCACCGGGCTGGACTCCTCGCCGCTGTCGAGCATCGTGTGATCGGTGCGGTTGCGCCCGTTGTCCATCCAGAAGACGTGCTCGTCGGTGATCACCGGATCCCAGCCGTATCCGCGATCGGCCGCCGGGCCGTACCGCGGCGCCCAGCGGTCATCGATCGCGATCCGTCCCGCCGCGCGGTCGAGGCGAAGCCGAAAGGCCACCGTGGCGCCGATCGCGATCACGCTCTCGCCGTCGCTCGAGAGCCGGGCGACGACCGGCTCCGGAAGCCGCAGCGGCTCGGCCACCGGCAACAGCGTCATCGGGTCGAGCGCCGACACGGTCGAGGGCTCGCGCCCCGCCGGCGCGTCGCAGTCCTTGGTCACGAGCTCGCCGCCGTCGAGGACGACGAAGGAGTTGTGCGGACGCGGCACCGGCAGCCGGTGCGAGGCGAGCACCTCGAGCTCGGGGCTCAGCCGATGCGCCCAGCGGCCGAAGACCAGGTGCAGGTCGCCGCAGGCGTGGGCCGCGATCCCGCCCGGCCAGTAGGGGCCGCCCGGGAGCCGCGGCGTCGCGGCCGTGACGCTGAGGTCGATGGGGTCGAGGCGCTCCACCCAGGCCTCGACCGGCGTCGACTGGGGGCCGCGCAGGGGCATCCCGTGGCGCAGGGCGTAGAGCTCGCCGGGCTCGCGCCGCACCAGGGCATCGGTGGCGAACGCCTGGCGCACCGCCGCCACCTCGAGCCGCTCGCCGGCGGAGATGCCGAGGCCCGGTTGTCCGGGCGCCGAGCCCCAGCGCCGCGGGCCGCCGTCCTCGCAGGTCCAGGGCTGCGGCCAGTACGCCCCGGCCACCGGGTTCAGGGTCCGTCGAGGATTGGCTCGGCGGACGCCGCGCAACGGATCAGCGCGGCCCGCTCGAGCCCGGCTGCCCGGTCGTCGCGCGCCGCGAGCAGGTCGGCGTCCGTCGCCAGGGCGATGAACGCCGCCGCGCTCGGATACCAGACGGCGATCACCTCGTCATAGATGTCGCTTTGGTCCCCGATGACCGTGCCCTGCGCTTGCGCATGCCAGAGGACCCTCCCGCCGACCCGGTCCAGGACCGTCGTCGCCACCGCGGCGTACCGGTAGTAGGCATCGCGGTCCCGGTAGCGGTTGAGGTTCAGCATCACCACCGGGGCGTCCGAGCCGGAGCCGGCGATGCCACTCACCTCGGCCAGCTGCTGCTCGTCGGGCTCGACCGGCACCTCATCCTCCTCGCTGGCGGATCACAGCCACCCAGATCTCGGTCAGGGCGTCGATGGCCGTCGTATCCGAGACCCGCGCCTCGCGCCCGAAGGCATCGAGGAGGTAGCTCTCGTTCATCAGGTTGAGGACCCGTGCGAGCTCCGCCACGTCCGCCGGCGGCTCGGGGCCGAGGCCGAGCAGATCGCTCATCGCCCGGGCGACCAGGTCATCGAACCGGCGCCGGATACGCGCTTGGCCGGCGGCCACCTCGCTGTCCGCGGCGGCGCCTTCGGCGAGCGCCCGAAGGAGCGGGCCGTGACGGCGGTAGACCGCCACCGCCGGCTCGATCGCCGCTCGCACCGCGTCGGGCTCGGCGCCGTCGCGCGCCGCGCTGAGGTCGACCTGGGTCGCGTACAGCTCCTCAATCGCCTCCCGGCCGGTCTGCATTAAGAGGTCCGCGAGGTCGTCGAAGTGCCGGTAGAAGATCGTGCGCTCGAGCCCCGCCCGCTCCATGATCACGCCGACGCTGAGCTCGGCGTAGGAGAGCTCGCGCACCAGCGCGGTCGCCGCGGCCACGATCCGGGCGCGGGTCTCCTCGCGGCTCAGGCGGGTTCGGGTCTGCCTAGTCGCGACGCTCATCTGACCGGGATTCTGGACATAGTTGACACAGTGTGACACATGGTGTAACGTGACGCGCTAGGGAGATCCGGGAGGAGGGCTCGACGCGCATGAACATGGAGAGGGCGAAGTCTCGAAGCCGATCTTTGGCGATCGTGCTCGGCGCGGTTGCGCTTCTGGCCGTCGTCGTGGCCCCCGCCGCCATGGCGCGCCCGGCCGGCGCGGACACCGACGGACGCCCGAACATCCTCGTCGTGATGACCGACGACATGGCGAGCACCGACCTCCAGTTCATGCCGAACGTGCGCCGCCTGCTGGTCAAGCAGGGGACCAAGTTCACGGACGCGGTGGACTCATTCCCGCTCTGCTGTCCCGCGCGTGCCACGTTCATCACCGGCCAGTACGCGCACAATCACGGCGTCGCAGGCAACTTCTATCCATACGGCTGGTACGGGATGAAGGACCGGGGCAACATCCTCCCCGCGTGGCTCCAGAAGGTGGGCTACCGCACGGGGCTGATCGGCAAGTGGCTGAACGGCTACGGAGCCCGCGACGCGCATGGCGAGGTGCCCAAAGGGTTCGACATCTGGCGCGGGCTGCTCGACGTTTCCGCCTACGACTACTACAACTTCGTGATGAACCGCAACGGCATTTTGCGAAGCTGGGGCGACGGAAGCTTCGCCCGCAAGCTCGTGAAGTTCGCGAACATCGAGGTGACCCCGAACCCGGGCGGCCTGCAGGGCGTGCTGAACAAGCGCAACGAGGTCTTCGGTCCGCCGCCGTACCACTACTGGGGCACCCACAAGCCGCAGAACTACTCGCCGGACGTCACCGGCGGGATAACCCAGCAGCTCGTCCGCGCGGAACGCAATGCGCGCAAGCCGTTCTTCCTCTGGTGGGCCCCCGCCGCGCCGCACCGCGAGGACGTGGCCACCACCCTGATGGACCGGCCCGGCCGCGACCCGCGCCCGCCGGCGCGCTACAAGGAGCAGAGCGACAACTACGTGCTGCCCCGCCCGCCGAGCTTCAACGAGCCCGACATCAGCGACAAGCCCTCCAACATCCAGGACCACGCGCCGTCGATGAGCCAGCAGCAGATCAGCCAGCTGCAACTCGACTACGAGGGACGCGCAGGTTCACTGCGCGCTGTCGACGACCACGTCAAGCAGCTGGTCGAGACCCTCAGGAACACGCACCAGCTCAAGAACACCCTGATCGTGTTCACGTCCGACAACGGGTGGCTTCAGGGCCAGCACCGGATCACCGGTGACAAGTTCCTGCCGTATGAGGAGTCGATCCGGGTCCCGTTCGTCCTCCGCGGCCCCGGCGTCCCCGCCGGCGAGACAGTCCACGGGCAGGTCTCGAACATCGACTTCGCGCCGACCCTGGTCGACGTGGCGAAGGCGGCGGCCGGGCGCACGATGGACGGGGTGTCCCTGATGCCGAGCGTCCGCGATCCGTCCACGGTCCCGAACCGCGCGATCGAGCTCGAGGCGCTGGCGCCGCTCTTCGAGGGCAACATCCCAATCAACGCCTGGGATCGGCCCTACAAGGGCGTGCGCACGGACCGCTACACGTACGTCGTCTACACGGAAACCGGCGACCAGGAGCTCTACGACCGACAGGCGGACCCGTTCGAGCTCCAGAACGTGGCGGACGATCCCGGGTATGCAGCGGTGAAGGCCCACCTGGCCGGCAAGCTGGCCAAGCTCGACGACTGCAAGGGCCGCTCCTGCAACGTGCTCCCTTAGCCCCTCGCCCGCTTCCTGAACGAATAGGCGCTCATCACGGCATACTCGGGCTCATGCCGTCCCCGCTGATCGAGTTCCCGGCCGACGATCCGGATCGGGCCCTGCTCTTCTGGCGCGGAGTGCTGGGCGCCGAGCTCGTGCCCAGACCGATAGAGGGCGGGTCTGGATGGGAGACCGAAGAGGACGGCCTCCGCCTCGGGGTCCACGAGCGGGGACCGGGCCCCGGCGACACGGCCTCCCTCCCCTACTTCACCGTCGGCGACCTCGCGGCGGCGCTTGAGCGCGTTCGCGCGCTCGGCGGCTCGGTGATCCATCCCGGCGAGCGGTGGGCCGTCTGCCGGGATTCCGAGGGCAGCCCATTCGCGCTGGCCGCCGCGCCTTGAGCACTCCGCCGACACAGTACGCCAAGTCCGGCGACACCTCGATCGCCTACCAGGTCGTCGGCGATGGGCCGATCGACTTGGTCCTCGTCCTCGGCTTCGCCACCCACCTCGAGCTCCAGTGGGAGTCGCCTGCTTTCGTTCGTTTCTTCGAGCGGATCAGCTCGTTCTCGCGCCTGATCATCTTCGACAAGCGCGGCACCGGACTTTCCGACCCCGTCACCGAGGTGCCTACGCTCGAGGAGCGGGTCGACGACGTCCGGGCCGTCATGGACGCCGCGGGGTCCGAGCGGGCGGTCCTTTTCGGGATCTCCGAGGGCGGGCCGATGAGCGTCTTGTTCGCTGCCACTCACCCCGACCGCGTGAGCGCTTTGGTCCTCTACGGCGCCATGGGGCGCACCACCGAGGCGCCTGACTACCCCTGGGCCTCGCCTGCGGAAGCGCTTCGCGAGTCCGCGGCCGAGTTCATCGCCCCCTACTGGGGGCAACACGCAGAGGGGATGGTCGAGCTCTTCGCTCCGAGCTTCGCGGACAACCCAGAGGCGGTGCAGTTCACCGCCCGCCTCGAGCGCTCCGCCGCGAGCCCCGCGATGGTCCAGCAGATCTTCGAGATGTTCCTGGACATCGATGTGCGAGCCATCCTGCCCACGATCCACGTGCCGACGCTCGTCATCCACCGGCGCGGCGACCGGGTCGTCAGTCGACACGCCGGCAAGGAGCTCGCCGCACAGATCCCGCACGCCCGATACGTGGAGCTTCCCGGGATCGACCATCTGCCGTGGGCGGGCGATTATGAAGGCGTGCTCGGGGAGATCGAGGAGTTCCTAACCGGCGCCCGCGCTGTACCCGAGCCCGATCGCGTGCTCGCGACCGTGATGTTCACCGACATCGTCGGCTCGACCGAGCGAGCGGCGGAGTTCGGGGACGCGCGCTGGCGCGAGCTGCTCGAAGCGCATCAGGCAGCGGTTCGACGCGAGCTCGGGCGGTTCCGTGGACATGAGGTGAAGACGCTGGGCGATGGTTGCCTTGCCACTTTCGACGGTCCAGCGCGGGCGATTCGCTGCGGATGCGCGATCGTGGAGGCGGCTCGCTCCCATGGTGTGGAGGTGCGCATCGGCTTGCACTGTGGCGAGGTTGAGCTGATGGGGGAAGACGTCGGCGGGATCGCGGTCCACATCGCGGCGCGCGTCGGAGCCCTCGCCGGCGCGGGCGAGGTGCTCGTCTCCAGCACCATCAAGGACCTCGTTGCAGGATCGGAGATCACGTTCGCGGACCGCGGCGCGAAACAGCTCAAGGGAGTTCCCGACGAATGGCGGCTTTTTGCGGCAACCGCTTAACCGACCAGTGGCGCCTAGCCCATGCGCTGCTCGACCGCCGCAGAGGCCGCGATCACCTTCGCCCTGCCGCCCCGTTTTCCCCAGATTCCGAGTAGGACACGCATCCCCGCCTCATCGACGAGGGTGACGCCGCTGAGATCGATGTCCACCTTGGCCCGCCTCGGCAGATAGAGCTTCCTCTCGAGGACGCCGGCCGAGGCGACGTCGAGCTCGCCGTGCAACTCGACCAGCAGGCGGTTCCTGGCCTTGCGAGAGATCGCCACACTCAGGGCGCCGCAATCGAGCATCGCCGGGGCCCTGTCGGCTTTCGAGGCCACGCGACCACGGTACCCCGTTCGCCTGGGTGGTGCAGTGGGTGGCCGATAGACTCGTGCACTGCCGCCCGGATGGCGGCGATCGCGGGGCGTGGGCTGGCCGACAGGCCGGATCGACCAAGGAGGAGTTGATGGCCGCAGTGGGAGCTCTCGAGCCTGGACGGAAGAGCGCGAGGGCGGCCCGTCCGTCTCGCCAACGAGTTCTCGCCGCCGTCGTCGCCGGCGTCACTGCGATCGCGCTGCTGGCCACCGCCAGCGCCACCGCGACGGTCCGAACCGGCCCCCCGGGACTCGCCTTCTACCATCCTCCGAAGAGCCTTCCGAACGGCCACGGAACCCTGATCTGGGCGCGCAAGGCCGGTGGGCTCGTCCCGCTCGCGAACGCCGCCTCGACCAAGCTCGTCCTCTACACATCGCTCGCTCCCGGCGGCAAGCGGACCGCCGTCACGGGCTCCGTCAGCATCCCCAAGGGCAAGCCGCCCAAGGGCGGGTGGCCCGTGATCACGTACGCCCACGGGACCACGGGCACTGCCGACGTCTGCGCCCCCTCTCGGAATCACGCCGGGGACCCCGTCCAGGGATACATCTCCTACGTGGATCCGCAGCTCAACGCCTGGCTCGCCGCCGGCTACGCCGTGGTCCGCACCGACTACGAGGGGCTCGGGACGCCCGCGCCGCACGCCTATCTGGTCGGCGCTAGCGAGGGACGCGGAGTGCTCGACATCGTGCGCGCCGCGCGCCAGCTCGACCCCGGCGTCAGCAAGCGCTTCCTCATCTCGGGTCACTCGCAGGGCGGCCAGTCGGCGCTGTTCGCCGCCGGGGAGGCGAAGAGCTACGTGCCGGATCTGAGCTTGCGGGGAACGGTCGCCTACGCGCCAGCCTCGCATCTCAAGGAGCAGGCGTCGCTGCTGCCGGCGCTGACCACGCCCAGCAGCCTCACCGCGCTCGCGACCATGATCGTGCAGGGCGCGACCGTGGCGTCGCCGGCGCTCGACCCGGACGCGCTCCTCTCCGACCAGGTCCTCAACTTCTATCCCCTGCTCGACAAGCTCTGCCTGCCGGCCCTGGGTTCGTCGAGCAGGCTCGGCGGCATCGCGCCTTCGGACCTGCTCCGGTCCGGCGCCGACACGACCGCCCTGTTCAAGGTCCTGACCAAGGAGAACCCGGACGTGCAGACGACCGCACCGGTGCTGGTCGCCCAGGGCGATGCGGACGCGACCGTGTTCAAGACGTTCACGGACCAGCTCGTCAGTGAGCTGAACGGCTCCGGGGACCACGTCACCTACGACGTCTACCCGGGTGTGGACCACGGCGGGATCGTCGCCGCTTCAGAGGCCAACGCGCTTGCCTTCTACAAGTCGCAGCTGCCGCCGCACTAGGGTCGTGAAATGGCCACCCGATAGGGTTACCGCCTGATGCGATCGGTGACGGGGCTCACATGCATCGCGGCGGGGCTGCTGAGCGTTGGCCTGCTTTGCCCCCTCGCCCAGGCGAACCCCGGCGACCTCTACATCGGCAACCCGGGTGCCGGCAACGTGCTCAGGATCGGGCATCACACCAAGCACCAGAGCGTCGTCGCGTCAGGCGGCGACTTGGTCAGCCCCGACAGCGGCGCCTTCACACGCAAGGGGCGTCTGGTGATCGCCGACTACAACGCGTTGGGCGGCACCGGCGCCGTCTTCAAGATCAACGTCAAGACCGGCGACGTGAAGACGCTGGCCAGCGGCGGGGCGTTCAAGGGCCCAACCGATGTCGCAATCGGTGGCGGCCGGATCTTCGCGGACGACCCCTTCGCCGGTACCGGGGGGAAGGGCGCGATCTTTCAGATCGTGGGCGGCAGCGCCACGCTGGTTTCCCAAGGCGGGCTGTTCGCCGGCGGCCCGCTGGGCCTCGCGGTCCTGCCGAGCGGGAAGCTCCTGACCACCGATCAGGCGGCGGGCACGGGCGGCACCGGCTCCCTGCTCAGGGTCAATCCGGACAACAGCGGCGTCCAGAAGTTCGTGACCCAGGACCACAAGCTCAAGGGCAGCTACGGGATGACGCTTTCGCGGAGCGCCAAGGTCGCCTACGTGGCAGACGACTCCAATGACTCGATCGTTCGCGTCAAGATCGCGACCGGCGCCCAGAGGGTGGTCGCCGACGGGAAGCCGCTCGACGGCCCGACGGATGTGGCGCTGGGCCTGGACGGCAAGCTCTACGCCGTCAACGACGCGGGGGCGCATCCCAAGGTGATCAAGATCAACCCGAGGACCGGGGACACACACGTCTTCGCCAAGGACGGCAAGCTGTCCAGCCCCGAGGGCATCACTGTCGAGCCTCGCTGACGCCGTACCTGAAACGAGCGTTCCTGGACTCCACGGGCTTGAGGATCACGGGGCGGCTCGCGCGCGGGCCTCGGCGAGGGCTTGTTTGGCGGCGTGCTCGGAGCAGTCGGGCTCCAGGCGGCTGGCGGCAGCGTAGGCCTCCGCAGCCTCCTCGTAGCGCCCCAGGCGGAAGAGAGCAAGGCCCAGCGAGGAGTGGGCAAACGACCCGAACAGGCGGCCATCGTAGGCGACGCCCTGCTCGGGAAGGCTGGCAACGTCGACAACGAGGAGGCGCTCGAAGCACGCCGCGGCTTCCTCGAGCGCTCCGGCGTCGAGCAGGATGTTGCCCTCGATCCAGACCAGCAGCCAGTTCTCCGGCCAGCGGACCTTGCCCTCGGCAAGCAGCGAGGTGATGTCGGCGCCGCGGTCATGCCGCAGCCGAACGAGCTCACCCCAGGCAAGACTGCTGTAGCTGGAGGGCGAGCCCTCCACCCGCGCGAGCGCCACGGCCTCCTCCAACGCCTCCTCCGCCCCATCAGGGTCCCCGGTGGCGATCAGCACTCGAGCCAGGTGGTTCCAGTTGAAGATGTTGTTCGGGTCGGCCTCGAGCTGGCGCCGCAGCATGGGAAGGTTGCGACGGTGTTTCGAAGCTTGGTCGCCGTCATATCCGAGGTGGTCGAGCTCGAGGTCTCCCCATTCGGAGACCGGCCGCCCGTCGCGCGCTGCCACACGATTGATGTCATCCACGACCTGCTCGTGGATCACGCCCCGGAAGCGGATCTCGGGATCTGCTCTCCACAGCCGGTACTCGAAGAATGGCGTGGCGCCTGCGAACGGGTGAAGGAGGATGCGAAACGCGGTCTCGCTCGCGTCGCAGAGGCGCCCCGAGACTGCGTCGCGATCCACGGAGCGAAGGCGTTCGTCGGCGTCGAGGTAGAGGATCCACTCGCCCCGTGCCACTTCGAGCGCGACATTGCGCGCCTCGGAGAAGTCGCTCCGCCAGGGATGCGACACGACCCGGGCTCCAAGCTCTCTTGCGATCTCGACCGAGCCGTCGGTGGAGCCCGTGTCGACGACGACCACCTCGTCGGCCACGCCGTCGATCGAACGCAGGCAATCGGGCAGATTGCGCTCCTCGTCCCGGACGATGAGAGTCGCGCTGAGAAGCGGTGCGCTCACGCGCAGGCCGGTTGCGGCTCAGCCGCGCTCAGCAGTTTCCGACCACGGCGAAGACCTTGAAGCGGGTCTTGTCGTGTCCGACCGTGATGAACAGCTCGTAGTTGCCCGGGGCCCAGTGGCTGGTGTCGAGTCTGAGCTTGTAGTGGCGGCTGGGGTCGCGGTGGAAGCTGAACTTCTGGGGGAGGTCGAGATTCCCCGACGGCTCCGGCTTGACCCTCCGAAGCCTCACCCGGAGGTGCTTGGAGCTGACGTTCTTGTTCGTGTCCACGTCGTGGACCTCGAGCCTGACCCTGAGCACGTCGTTTCCGGAGCGCTGGTCGAACTGCAGGTACTTGATCCTGAATTTGTTGTCCTGCGCGACGACGGTCTGGTTCGGGGCGAGGCAGTTGGCGGCGAATGCCGTGAGCGAACGCATGTCGAATGATGCGATCGCGGGTACCGCGAAGGCGGTGCCGTAGATGACGTCCCTGACCAGCTTCCGCCGGTTGATCGCGACGCGGTCGAGCACCCGATCTTCGATGTCCGGCGACATCGCGCCGAGTCTAACGCAGCTCTCCAGATGCGAGGGCTCAATGAACTAGCCCCTCGGCTCGGAGCCGGAGCAGGCACTCCCGCGTCTCCGCCTCGGGCGGCTCCGGCAGATCGTAGGCGAGCTGCAGCATTTGAACGATTTCCTCTGCGCTGTTCTCGCCCGTGCAGAACTCGAGGACGAGGACGGCCGTGTGGTTCAGGTAATGGACCCGGTCGCGCTGCTCGTCGTAGACGACGTATCCGTCGGCGGTCGGCACCACCTCGACCCCGTCAACAGCCAGCGGGTGCTCCGGATCCTCGAGCCCGCTCACCGTCGGAAGGTATCGAGGGCTAGCGCCTCGACGAGCGGGGCGACGACATCCACGCTGCTCGTGGTCAGGACGGCCTCCGCACCCCGCTCGCCCAGGCGGGAGGCAAGAGCCGGATCGTCGAGGAGCCGCCGGCATGCCGCGGCGAAGGCGTCCGCGGTGTCAGCCGTCAATATCGGACCGTCACTCACCGCCAGGTCGAGGCCGCGCCCGCCCGCGGTGGTGGCCACCACGGGTCGGCGGTGCGCGAGGGCCTCGAGGACCTTGATTCGGGTGCCGCCGCCGGCGCGGATCGGGACGACCGCGACCGACGCCGACCGGTACCAAGGAGCGACGTCGGGGATGTCCCCGGCGACCGTCACGCGGCGGTCGGCCGCCAGCTCCAGCACATCCGGGCCCGGCCGGCTGCCCACCAGCGCCACGGTCGGCCCCTCCAGGCGCGGCAGTACCTCACGGCAGAGCCAGCGAGCGCCGTCGGCGTTCGGGCGGTAGCTCAGGTTGCCGACGAAGACGAGGTCATGGTGAGCGAGGGGGCGACCGGCCGATGGGGCGGGCGGGCGAATGGCATTTGGCACTACAACAATCGCCCGCAGCTCGTCGAGGTCGGCGAGGTGGTCGGCGTCGTGCCTGGAGCAGGCGATTACGCGGTCGAGAAGTGGCAAGTAGATGCTCTCGAGTCGCTCGAATCGCGACGCCTCCTCGAGGTTGCCGAGATCCCGCTGCGTCAGCGACTCGACGTCGTCAACGTCGAGGACGAGCGCCGGGCGTTGGGGCTGGTCGAGGAGCACGTCCAGGAGCGGCGCGAGGTAAAGCCGCATCGCAAGGACCAGAGCCACGCCTTGCGACGCCTTGGCGACGGCTTTTGACGCTGCGAGCGTCGCGGCCCGGCAGAGGGCTGGCAGGGGGTGCAGGGCACCGGCACGAGCGCGTCCCTCCGGGGTGCCGAGTCGAGCCGTCAGGTCGGCGATGGGGTCCGGGTTGGGGTCGAGCGCCAGGACGTCAACCGACGCGGCGACGCGATCGGTCAGAGCGGTGGGCGGGCCCGAGTGGCCGAACACCGGCACGACGAGCACCCGGACCGGACCCGCGCGGGCCAGCCCCTCGAGCAGGAGCCCCGCGCGCATGGCGAGGCCGTTGCCGCCCTCGGCCGGCATCACCGGCGTCAGGAACAGGGTCTCAGCGGCGCTCACCGGTTGGGGTGGACGATCTCGAGGTTGGGCATTCCCCAGCACTCGTGGCCCATATCCTTGGCCATCAGCCCAAGCCCCTCAGTCTCCACCTCGCCCATGCCATCCCCCATCAACGGGTTCGTCTCCCGGGCGAAGCGGTTGCGGCGACCGTAGGGGAACGCGGGAAAGACGAGACCCTCGCGGTGAAGGTCGGCACGGACCAGGAGCATCGTTCCGCCCACGGCGTCGAGACGAACCAGGTCCGGACCTCCTCGCAGGGCGTCCATGCGCTCCAGGCCCTTGTTGCGCCAGGAGTTCCAGTCGAACGTGGGCCCTCCCCACGCGACCACGCAGTGGGGGGTGACGATGTCCTTGCCCGTCGCCAGCAGGCGCTCGAGGACATCGGCGGGGTACTCAGCCACGTCGATGTCCAGCCAGAGCACCCACTCCTCATCGCGAAGGGCGGCGCTCAGCAGGCGGTTTCGCGCCTTCGCCAGCACCACCCGGCGCGGCAGCTGGAACGGGGGAGCCCAGCGCGGGACCCCTTCGGGGATCTGAAAGTGGGCATTCCACTGCGTCAGCGTGACCCGACGGTGTCTCTCCCGCAGGCCCGGTAGGCGGTCCGCAACCAGCTCATAGCTGTCGTCGGTGCTGTCGCCCTCGAGGATGCCGACGCTCAGGCGGTCGGGGGGGTAATGCAACCGTGACAGCGCCTCGAAGTACCGCGGGAGATGGGCAGCAGCCTGCTTGAGGGGCGTCAGGACGAGAACGGTCGGGCGTCCTTCCACGGCACGTCGCACTTTAACCGGGCGTTCAGAAGCCAGCGTCAGCGCTGCGCCCGGTCGGATACCTGAACAGCATCCGGCGCAGCTCCGCCTGCAACTCGCGGGCGTGCAGTCGATACGTCTCCTGAAGCGGCGGGTCGACCGTCTCCGCCTCTTTCTTCCAGCGGTCAGCGAGGTCCAGAAGGATCGAGAGGCGACCCTCTACCTGGACTGGCGTCCAGTCCCGCCCTTGCAGCTCATCCGCGAATTCCGTCTCGTCGAGGCCGAATCGGCGCCCCACCCTGCTCAGTTCGTCACGCTCGTCCACTCAGTGCTCCTTCCCTGCCGAGTGGCAACTCTCCTGCTATGCGAGGAGCTCGGTGCCAAATGAGGCTTCGCCCTTGCTCCCCACCTGCGAACTCGGAGAGCTCGACATCGTGGGGAAATCGCGGCGTCCAGCCGCCTGACCTATCTCTTGCAGGGCGCCGACGGGTTGTTGCAGAGATGCATCTTGAGCAGCTTCATCTGTCCCCAAGGAAACTGGTCGGGCGCCAGAAAGCGATTCGGGTATTGCCCACCGAAGAGCTTGCTGCCAGCGTAGTAGGGGTCCTTCCCGGCGCCGAAGCGGGCCGGGTCCTCCGCGTAAAGACCCACCCCGGGCGCTTGGTCGCGGACGATCAGACCGCGATACTTCGCCGCCCAGCAGATGGTGTGGGCGATCCGCAGCCGCAGCTTGTTGCAGTTGTAGCCCCGCTTGAGCACGAAGTGCGCGCCCTCCGGGATCGAGGCGGCGGAGCTGTCATAGCCGTCGGTCTGCTGCGCGGGCCACGAGTACTCACCGGCTCGGGCCCCGGGGATGTCCAGCGCGAGGGCGTGCCCGATCCTGCCTCGGCGAATCTGGTTCACGGTCATCGTCCCCGCCGAGACCGGAAGCGACGTCGCGGTCGACGTCCAGGTCTGATCCGTGAACGGTGGCCACGATTCCGTCGAGGAGAATCCCGGCGACTCAGACACGTGCTTGAAGGCATCGCCGGTCTGGGCCGTCCACTTGCCCCCCGCCTTCTCCGATCCCCATAGGTCCCACAGCCGGTCCTTGGAGGGCTGCCAGACGGTCAGGTGGGCATCGGAACCGGTCGCTGGCTGGGCGGAGCGCGGAATCGGGATTCCCTGGCGCAGCAGGGGCGCCATCGAGGTCCCGGAACGCCACGAGGTCAGCCGCACCGGCACCCGCGGTTGGTTGGGCCCCACCGTGTAGATCGGGGTGGAGTAGGCATCGGTGTCGACCCAGACCGTGTGGGTCTGAGTCATCTGCAACAGCGTGCGGGAGATGTCTGCTGAATGTGGGTCCAGCGCCGGGTGGTCCGCAACCCGTGCATTCCACACCGATCCGGGCGCGAAGAGCTTCGCCTGCGCACTCGGGGCGAGCACCAAGAACACGCCTATCATCAGCAACAACCGTCGCATTACGCCTCCAGATCGCGAATTGAACCCGGGCGAGCGGCGGCAAATGCTGGCTGCCTTGTGGCCAGCGCTCACGGGAAAAGCCGGCCCCGACCATCGGCCTCACAGGCTCTGGGTCGCGCGACCGTAGCAGCCAACTGAGGGACGGACAACGGCGTAAAAAGGGACTACTGGGTTTGCGAGACCGCGGCACGCTGGCCCCTCTCGCGCCCCCCATGGAGCCTGTGCGCTCGCCTCGCAAATGAAGAAACCACCTTGTCAGCGGGGCTTCTTCTTCAGAACGGGGGCCCAATTCGTTTCTCGCTACGACACCCGGGGATCCCCTGGGGCGCGTCCGCGAGCTTGGCAGCTCGATCATCCATCCAGGTAGGCGGTGCCAAACTTGAGCACAGATGGCGAAGCGAAAGCAGCGGCGCCAACCCAGGCAACCTCTGCCGATTTCGGACTACGCCGATGCGGAAGGCAACGTCCTCAGCCTGCGGCAGTCGCTCAGCGCCGGCACGATCGCGAAGATCGGCGAGATGCCCGCTGGCAGCGCCTCCTCCCTCGACGACGCTTGGAAGCGGCGCACCGAGATGCTCTTCGAGCGGCTCGCCGTCCGCTGGGAAATTGCGGGCCTACCGCTAACCGAGCAAGCGATGCTGTTGGGTCGCTACCGAATGGCCGACACCGACACGCAGCGTTGGGTTCGCGAGACGATCGCCCGGCACCTGGAGCGCTACCTGCCCGAGCTGTCGGCAGGATGAGTACCTCCGCGGACCCGGCTCACTCCGGGTACTCGTCCTTCCGCCAGGCGCGGGGCTCCTCGGGCTGGGCCTTCGGCGTGCGGTCGAGCAGGAAGTTGTAGTACGGGGCGACGAACGGGTCGGGCGCCATCACCGTGTAGGTGTGGTAGACGGTCCCATTCTCGCGCGCGAACGCGATCCAGCCCGGGCCCTCGCGCAGCCCGTCCTTGAGCTCGGCCCCGACCTGGCGCGACCACTCCTCGAGCCAGTCGGGCGGGTTGTCGATCATCTCCTTGACCTCGGGGATCTGCTGTGCCTGCTCCTCGGTCATCGCAAGGCTGAAGTCGAAGGGGAAATCGGTGTCGTACGTGGAGACGTAGGGGAACTCCCAGCCCATCCGCTGCTTGTAGGCAACCAGCCGCTCGATCGGGGCCCGCGAGAAGGCGATCAACGTCACGTCGCGGTGGTTCAGGTGGACGAGCGCGCCGTCGAAGCCGTCACCAAGGTTGGTGCAGCCGGGGCAGGCGCCCACTTCGTAGTCGGGCCCGAACATGATGTTGTAGGCGAGGAGCTGTGAGCGGCCGTCGAAGAGCTCGGCAAGGGTCTTCTTCCCGTCGTCGGTGTCGAACTCATACTGCTTCTCCACGGGTACCCACGGGAGCTCCAATCGCTTCTTCTTGATCTCCTGGTTTCGCTCCGCCTGCGCACCTTCGAGCTTCGCGAGCTCGCCCCGGGCCGCCTGCCATTCCTCGCGGGTTCCGATCTTGTGCTCACTCATCTCATCGCCTCCTGTCGAGCTCGGACGCTGCTGGGATCATGAGATGAGACCCGCGGGGCCGCGGAAACTCATCGCTGACTAACCCGGGTGCTCCGCCATCATTTCTGCGGCGCGCCGCTCCATCTCCTCGGGCGGCACGTCCTCGACATGGGTCGCCACGCTCCAGTGGTGCCCGAACGGGTCCTCGAACTGGCCGCTGCGGTCGCCGTAGAACTGGTTTTCGACGGCTCGCAGCTCGGTGGCGCCGGCCGCCAGGGCGGCCTCGAAAACCGCATCCACGTCCTCGACGTACACGGTGATCGTCACGGGCGTGCCGCCGACGCTCTTGGGGCTACGGGCACCCATGTCAGGATTCTCGTCCGCGAGCATGACGAGGCCGTCGCCGATGTCGAGCTCGGCGTGGCCAACCGTCCCGCCCGGGCCGTCCATGCGCATCCGCTCCTTGGCGCCGAAGGTCTCAGCGTAGAAGCGAATCGCGGCGTTGGCTCCGTCGACGATCAGGTACGGCGTGACCTGCGGATAGCCCTCCGGGATCGCCCTCACATCCGCCATGTGCTTCCTCCTTTTGGACCGCTTACGCTCGCACTCGCACCCTACTCTTCGGAAGCGCCGGCTCCGCTGCCGCTATGGCGGCGCTCGCGCACGGCGGCGCGCCTTTCCGCCTCGGTTCGGATGCCAGAGAGCGACTCCGCCACGGTGCGCTCCCAGGGCCGCGCGACGAGCTCGCCCCACCAGCTCCCCACACGCCACAGGTCGGTGCCCAGCTCGCCCCGGTACTCGAGCTCCGTCCCGCCATCCATCTCCCGCAGTTCGAAGGTCTCGAGCACGTGCGGCACCGGACCGCGCACCAGCCGAAAGGTCACGCGCTCCGGTCGCTCGAATCGGACCGTCTCCACGGTCGTGGCGGTCAAGCCGGCGCTGAGGGGCGTGAAGTGCCTCGCGAGGACCATGTCGGAGCCGTGCTCCAGCACGTCGAGCTTCGCGCCCAACGCCCGCGGCGTCCTCCCGAGGTACGGCGCGGCGATGACGTCGAACACGGTCTCGCGGGGCGCGGCGATGCTCATGCGCAGCGGCCCCAGCGGGCGGAGGCGACGGCCGAGTCCGAGATCGAGCGTCAGCGCGCCCCGCACCACGAGCACGTAGCCGACGGCGGCGCCACCGATCCACGAACCGACGCTCATGACTCGGCGCATGCGCGGAGCCTAATGCCGCAAGACCGCGACCCATTCGCAATCGTCCGGCGCCGGCGCTGCTGCCCGGGCGGCCGGTTGGCGGTACGAGCGCCCATACACTCGGCCCGGTGCCCCAGACCTATCGCCAGCGCCTGCGCATCGAGGGGCTAAGCCTCGCCCTGTGTGGCGCCATCGGCACGATCGCGCTGCTCGCCGTCAGCGCCCAAGCCCAGCGCGATCCGCTGAGCACCTCCAGCCAACTCGCTGCGGTGGCGCTGCTGCTGGCTTGGCTCGGCCCGCGCTCGGTACGGCGCGCGATCGCCGCCAGCGAGTCACGTTCTGAGCGCGACCTCGGCTCAGGCCAGCCCACCCCCGTGTGGCGACTGCCGCTGATCGTCGTCGTGCTGGCGGGCGCGGCAGGTTGGGTTGCCGGCTGGGATGCGGGGGTGCGTGTCACCGGCGGCTGCGTGCTGGTTGGCCTCGCCCAGGCGCTGGTGCTCGAGCGGGTCGTCGCTGCAGACGAGCACGAAACCGGGCGAAAGTACTTTCGGATCGCGGGCTCGCGCATCCTGCGCGGAACGCGACTCGGGTACATCGACGGTTGACCGGGCCGCACGCCGCTACACGCGGAGCGGCGAGTTCATCGTCGAGCCGCCAGCACCGTGAGCGCGACGCTGCAGACCGACCCCGAGACGAGCAGCGCACCGCCGAGCCGGCGCCTTCCCGCGGCCGCGCCGAGGATGCCCGCGCAGCGCACCGCGGTCGCCGAGCGCGCGGCGTGAACGAACTGCGCCTCGGGAGCCCGGGCGCGGCCGAAGTACACCAATGTGGCGTAGCCCACCCCTGCAATCAGTCTGCCTGCCTCCGTGAGCCCGGCGGCCCGGCCCAAGCGACCGGCGCGCGTTAGGCCGCGCAACGCTGCCAACGCGAAGCACGCGTCGACCATCCCCTCGAGGTCTCGCCCGGCACGCGTCGGCTCGGCGCGCCGCGCCAGCGCACCGTCGAGGACGTCGGCCCCGGCGGCGAGGCCGCATACGAGCACCGTAGGTGAATCCGCGACGACCGGCACGAGCCACACGCGCCCCAGGGTGAGTGCGTCGGCCGCGCCAAGTTGTCGGGGGCGTCCGTCCTCGGTCTCGAACATCCCCAGGTGCCAGTCGAGCATCGCGGACGTCGACCCCCACCACGCGAGGCCGACGCTCAGGCGCCGACGAAACGGCTGCACTCCCGCCGCTGCCAGCACGAGCCACGCCGCCGTGCCGAGGGCCAGCCAGGCATGGGCGCGCCGCGCGAGCGCGGGG
>JBOGZC010000024.1:0-43192 GCA_050697075.1 Solirubrobacterales bacterium
TAGACGTGGATGCCAGAGGTGCTCAGCTTTGGACGATCAGCGACGGTAAGGCCCGGAGCCTCAAGCTCTTCCAATCGAAAGCCGAAGCCCTCGAAGCCGCCGGGCTGCGGGAGTAGCAGGGGCCGCTCTCCGAAACGTCTTTCCCTGCCGCCGCGAAGCGTTCTAGGGTCCGCGCTTGGTACTGCTGGACCGGGGCCGCTCCTGGCGGACCGCGCCAGCATCCGCTGTTCCTCATCAAGTCGGGGGGTCTCCATGACCGTCAGGAAAGGGTGATCCCTGGCCCGCTTGCGGCTTGTCGTGGTGCAACCGCTTCGGCAATCCGCTATCTGAGTCCGTTGTTCCCCAACCAGCCCAATCCTTGGGGTCCGCCTTTGCCGAGGCCGACCTCGATGGTTCCCTAACGCCCCGCTAGCCATCGCTCAGACGCCAGCCGTCTGCGGCGGCGCTTCTACAGCGATTGACCATGTGTGATGACAATCACACAGGCGGCTCGCCGAGAGCGACGGGAGGCTCGGCGACCCCCCCGCCGTTAACGTTGGCGCGGGCCGCCGCTATCCGCGGATCGTGAAGTGGAGGTGTCGCGGGCGAGCGGTGTTGTTGCTCGCGTCGGTGAAGCGAACCGTGGCGACGTAGCGGCCCGGAACCGGGCGGAAGTGCCGGCCGCGGTTGGCGAACCTGGCGTCGTTGTAGCCGACGTGGGCGTGCCACTGTTGCCAGCCTGCGAACCGGCGGCGCGGGGGCCGGTGCCTTGGATGCCGTCGCGGCGCCAGCCGGTAGTACTCGGCGTCGACGGCCGCGCGCTCGTCGATTCCGAAGCGCAGCGCGGTTCCGTGGCGCGCGAAGGTGCTGCTCCGGAGGCTGAGCCCGTCCACGTAGGGGGCGGTCAGGTCGACGTGGCTCTTTGGGACCGGGTCGACCTCGGCGGTCGGATCGCCGGGAACCGAGGAAACGTGGACAGTCCCCCGGACCGTCGGGTGGAGCTTGCACTGGAAATCGTAGGTGCCCGGGGTGTTGAAGGTGAGCTGGAAGCTGTCGCCGATCGAGTGCCTGGGGGTGGCCTTGCCAGGGTCGGAGTCCAACCCGGCGTCGTTCGCCGAGCTCCCGGTGACCGAGTGCATGGTGTCGGGGCCGACCCAGTACCAGGTCACGTGCTCGCCGAGGTCGAGCTGGATCTGGGGCCTGGACCATTGGTAGTGGCTGATCGCCACCCGCCGGTTCGCCCCCCACGCCGAGGGCGCCACGAGCAGCGCCAGAGCCAGCGCGAGCCCTGAGAGAGCCGCCGCCCGGAGCCGCCCGCGGATCAGCTGACGATGTACCACCCGTTCATCCCCATGTGCAGGTGGCTGAAGACGTGGCAGTGGTAGAACCACCGGCCGGGGTTGTCCTCGACGAACTCGAAGGTGAACGACTCGCCCGGGCCAAGCGTCTTGGTGTCCACCGTCTTGCCGGCGCTCGGGTTGCCCTGGGTTCCGTAGCCGCTGGTGTCAACCCAGCGGTGGCCGTGTAGGTGGAAGGTGTGGAAGTCGTCGTCGAGGGCGATCACGTGGAACGCCACCCGCTCGCCGACACGGGCCCGCAGCGTGGGCGTGTTGCCGGCATAGGCGCGACCGTTGACGCAGGCGAACTGCTGGTTGAGGCTTGTCGCCACCGGCGAGAAGCTGTGCATGATCAGGAAGAACTCCTTGTCGGGCGGGCTGGGAGCCGACGGGTCGCGGACGATCAGCGGGCCGAACATCCCCTTGAACACGGGCACCGGGTCCATCGGTCCGTGGTCGTGGTAGAGCCAGGTGCCCACCGAGTCCGCCCGGGCCTCCCAGATATAGGTGAAGGCCCGGTTCTTCTGCACGAAGCCCCCGGGGTCGGTGAACCGGCCCTTGTACGCGCCGTCCATCTCCTCGCTGTAGAAGATCCCGTGCGGATGCATGGTCGTCGGCACGTCGACCCGGTTGGAGAAGTGCACGACGACCTGGTCGCCCACGTTGGCCTCGATCAGCGGGCCTGGGATCGTCGCCGGACCCATCGGGCGCCCGAAGTTCGCCGTGTAGCGTCGGTAGGCGTAGGCGTCGAAGCCGGTCCTTCCCTTGACCCGCCGGTTCATCATCTGGTCGCGGTGGGTGGGGACGATGTTCCACCGCACCTGCTCGGCGCGGATCCAGTATTCGCGCGTGCCGGCCTTCTTGCTCGCCGCGGCAGCGGCCGCACCTGACTCCGCGGAGCCGTTCGCCTTGGACACATTCGGGGGAACGGGAACCCCGGACGCAAGCTTCGGCAGGTTCGCCGGCTTGTCCATGGAGAGCCTGTGACCCGCGACCGTGCAGAAGAAGACGGCCCCGCCGCCGGCGAGGAGCTGTCGGCGATCGAAGTGCATCGGGTCCATGTCGGCTAGCGCCCGGCGGGCGCGGGTCTCAATTGTGGACGTTCACGTCTTGGCCAGCCCGACCCCGCCGCCCCCGATCACGAGCAGTTCCCGAAGTTGCGGGTGTCGATCGGGGTGCGCCCCTCGAACGGCGGATGCGGATGCCGCGACCAGGAGTCCTCCTGCTTGCAGGCCGGGTTGCTGAGCACGTAACCCGCCAGCTCACCGACCTGGCCGCTGAAATCCGAGGCCCCGTCGCCCTGGTTGCTGCCGGTTCCCTTGTTGGGGGCGGGACACCCCGGATAGAGGAAGCCCTGCGAATGGTGGGCGTCCGGGGTGACGTCGAAGGTCGACGACGTGTTCCCCGTGAAGCAGGTCCCCTTGCCAGAGCCGTCGTTGAAGAAGTCGAACCGGTTCGTGTCGGTGCCGCTTCGGCCCATCTGGTTGTCGATGAACCGGTTCCTCTGGTTGACGGCGCTGCTGTTGAACGGGTCCGAGAAGGCAGCGGCCCCCCACATGAAGTTGCCGAAGATCCTGTTGTCCTGAACCGTCCAGCCGTCGGAGCCGAACAGGATCACCCCCACCCCGGTCGGGTAGTTGATTGTCGCGTCGCCGATGTGACCGAGCCCGCCGGAGACCGTCTCGACCGGCGAGTTGGGCAGGAAGTAGTTGAAGTTGTTCCAGAAGATGTCGTTGTTGCGCACCCGACCGTTGGAGTTGGGCTGGAACGCCTCGGAGTCCAGCGTGTTCGGCACGACGCCGGCGCCGTTGTTGAAGAAGTCGGAATCGTGGATGTCGACGTACTTCGAGTTGGTACCGGAGTACCCGAGCACGTTCTCGAAGGCGACGTCGTGGTCGATCTGGGTCCACTTGGGGTTCGCCTGCGGCGGCGTCTCGCCGATGTAGAACGCCGAGTCGCCGTGCCCCCAGCCCTTGGACTGGGTGATCCGGCCGCCGATGCAGCGCTTCGCGAAGAGGCCGTAGGAGCGGTTGAACGACGCCAGGTCGTGCTTCATCAGGAAGCCCTTGCAGTTCGTGGTCCCGGTGTCCGAGTGCACGAAGAAGCCGTTCGTCTGGAAGTGGCGAGCCCAGAGGTTCTCGATTCGCAGGCCGTTGACGTTGGTGGCGTCGATGCCGTTCTGGGCGATCTGGTTTGTCCCGTTGAGCTTCGCGTTATCGCCCTCGAGGATGGTGTTGCGGGGATTGCCGCTCGAGCCGACGAACCTAAGCCCGTCGTAGCGGTGGCCCGTTAGGGTGACGCCTTCGTTGTAGGTGCCGGGCCGGATCTTGATCACCGAGTTGGAGCCGTCATTGACCGCCTTGACCGCCGCGGAGATGGTGCGGTACTTGCAGCCGTGCGCGCAGACGGGGTAGACCTTCTGATCCTTGCCGATCGCGGCCGGCACACCCACCGCCAGCGAAACAGCGATCACCGTCACGAACGTCCCCGTCCTCAGCCTCATGCGTCTCCTTCCCATGCCGCCGCTGTGCGGCTTCGCGGCAGTTCCGTTGCCACCAAAAGGGAGCCTGTACTCCCCTGCATTGCGCCCGCTCAGGGCACCAAGCGCGCTAAGCCTAGAGGAATCCCCGGCACGGCGACCTGCCGGGAATCTGCCGGTGAGCCCCGGAGTGAGCGTTCGCCCCAACCTCACCTCGGCCTACGGACCTTCACGTCCATTTGCATCTCCACGGGGTGGATCGTGCAGATGAAGTGATACTTGCCCGGCTTCTTGAATCGCTTGGTGAAGGTGTACGTTGGGCTGGACGACGTCTGAGAACGGAAGTTGGACTTCCTGACGCCGCGCGGCGCTTTGGTGAGCTTCACGTTGTGGGTGTTGAACACGGGCGTCCACTGCCACCGCACCTTGCCGCCCTTCCTGATCTTCGCGCTCACGGGCGAGTAGTAGTTGTCGTAGATCTTGACCGTCTTCGGCTTTGTCGAACGCGCCGCCCCGACGCCGCTCAGCGCCGTCACCGAGGCCGCGACCATGGCCACCGCCAGCAGCGCGACGAGTCCCCGCCGTCGCCTCATCAGGAGCAGTTCCCGAAGTTCTTGGTGTCGATCGGGGTGATCCCCCTGAACGCCGGGTGGGAGTGCTCAGCCCAGGAGTCCTCCTGCTTGCAGGCCGGGTCGCTGGTCACGTAGCCGGCCAGCTCTCCGAACTGGGGGCCGTCTCCCAGGACGACGCCGGTGCCCGAGCTGTTCGGAGCCGGACATCCTGGATACAGGGCTGCCGTGCTTGCGCCCATCGGCCGATTGTCGAACGTCGACGACGAGTTGCCCTCGAAGCAGGTTCCCTTGCCCGAGCCATCGCTGAAGAAGTCGAATCGGTTCGTGTCGGTGCCGTTGCGGCCCATCTTGTTGTCGATGAACCGGTTCTTCTGGCTCAGCTGCTTACCGGTGTTGTCCAGGCCATTCGAGAAGGACGCAGCGCCCCAGAAGAAGTTGCCGAAGATCCGGTTGTCCCTGACCACCCAGCCGTCCGTGCCGAACAGGATCACGCCGACGCCGGTCGGGTAGTTGATCGGGTGGCCGTTGAACTCACCGAGTCCGCCGGAGACGGTCTTCACCGGCGAGTTGGGCAGGAAGTAGTTGAAGTTGTTCCAGAAGATCAGGTTGTCCCGAATCCTCCCGTTGGCCGCCGGCTGGAACCGCTCTGACGGGAGGTTGTTGGGCGCCACTCCGGCGCCGTTGTGGAAGAACTGGGAGTCGTGGATGTCGACGTACTTCGAATTGGTGCCGGAGTACCCGAGCACGTTCTCGTACGCGACGTCGTGGTCGATCTCGGTCCATTTCGGGTTCGTCTGCGGCGGCGTCTCGCCGATGTAGATGGCGGAGTCGCCGTGGCCCCAGCCCGTCGACTGGGTGATCCGTCCGCCGATGCAGCGCTTGGCGAACAGCCCGTAGGAGCGGTTGAACGACGCCAAGTCGTTCTTCATCAGGAAGCCCTTGCAGTTGGTGGTCCCGTTGTCGGAGTGGACAAAGAACCCGTTCGTCTGAAAGTCCCTGGCCCACAGGTTCTTGATCTTCACGCTGTTGACGTTGGTGGCGTCGATGCCGTTCTGGGCCTGCTGATTGGTGCCGTTGAGCTTCGCGTGAGTGCCGTCGAGCACGGTCTTGCGCGCGTTCCTGCTGGCGCCGACGAAGCTGATGCCGTCGTAGCGGTGGCCGCTGAACGCCACGCCCTCCTTGTAGGTCCCCGGCCTGATCTTGATCACCGAGTTGCTGCCCTTCTTGACGGCGTCGAGCGCGGCGTGGATGCTCCGGTAGGGGCAGCCGTGCTTGCAGACGACGAAGACCTTTTGCCGCTTCGCGTGTGCGCCCGAGCCCGCCACCGCCGGCACCGCCCCGACCGCAAGCGAAAGCGCGATCGCCGCCGCGAAAGTCCCCATCCTGAGCCTCATGCGTCTCCTTTCGTGCGCCGCGCCCCGGCGCCTCTGCCACAGATCCCTTGCCGCGTCGAGACGCGTCGGCTCCCCCACAGCTCGCGTGCTCATTCGGCCCGAACCAGCGCGGGTAAGACTAGAGAAGTCGCTGGCCTCGCGGATTCCCCGGCCGCTCCCTATCGGCGCTCCCGCCGCCGGCGTCACTCGTACGAGATGAACTCCAGCAGTGAGCCGTCCGGGTCGTTGAAATAGACGCTTCGGCCGGTGCCGCGAACGCCTTCGCGCTCGATCGGCCCGTCGACGATCCACACCCCGTGGCGCTCCAGGCGAGCGACGGCGTCCTCGATCGGCCCCGCCCACTCGAGGCAGAGATCGCTGTTCCCGGGCTCCACGGGCTTGACCGGGAGCACTCCCGGACTGGACCCCGGCCCGTGCACGTTGATCTGGGCGTTTCCAAGCCGGTAGGCGACTCTTCCCCGCGGAAGCTCAATCAGTTCCGCCCCCACGACGTCGCGATAGAACGCGTTCGAGCGCTCCCAGTCGGAGACCTTGATCACCACGTGGTCGAGTCGCGGCGGTTCCATGCGGCGGATTATCGCTTCCGCCGCCCGTCGTTCTATGGTCGCCCGCGATGGGGGATCGCAAGTGGGCACCGGCCTCTTCCAAGGAGACCGTTGCCGAGTGGGATCGCGACCACCTCTGGCATCCATTCACCCAGCAGCTCGACTGGTGTCGGGAAGAGCCGACGGCGATCGAGCGAGCCGATGGGACCGACCTGATCGACGCCGACGGGATGCGTTACATCGACGGCGTCTCGTCCCTGTGGTGCAACGTCCACGGCCACCGCCACCCGCTGATCGACCGGGCCGTTCGCGAGCAGCTCGACCGCGTCGCCCACTCGACCATGTTGGGCCTGACCCACCGCAACGCAGCTGAGCTCGCCGCCCGGCTGGTGGATCTCGCACCACCTGGCCTGAGCCGCGTCTTCTACTCCGACTCAGGATCGAGCGCGACCGAGATCGCGCTCAAGATGGCCTTCCAGTACTGGCGGCAGCGGGGCGGCCAGCACGCACGCCGCACCTCCTTCGTCTCGCTTCGCGACGCCTACCACGGCGACACTCTCGGCGCCGTGTCCGTGGGCGGCATCGACCTGTTTCACGCCGCCTACTCCCCCCTCCTCTTCCAGAGCCATCGTGTCGCGCCCGGCGACCCCGACCAGCTCGAGCGCGTGCTCGACTTCCATGCCGAGGTGATCGCGGCCGTGATCGTCGAGCCTCTTGTCCAAGGCGCTGCCGGGATGCGCCCCCAGCCGCCCGGCTACCTGCGGCGCGTGCGGGAGCTGTGCGATCGGCACGACGTCTTCCTGATCTGCGACGAGGTGGCCACCGGGTTCGGGCGCACCGGGACGATGTTCGCTTGCGAGCAGGAGCGGGTGGCGCCCGATTTCCTCTGCCTCGGCAAGGGGCTGACCGGCGGCTACCTGCCGCTCGCGGCAACGCTGACCACCGAGCGCGTCCACGGCGGCTTCCTGGGCGGTCCCGAGGAGGCGCGCACGTTCTTCCATGGCCACACGTTCACCGGCAACCCGCTCGCCTGCGCGGCGGCGCTCGGCAACCTCGACGCGTTCGAGAGCGAGGACACGCTCCTTCGCCTGCAGCCGAAGATCCGGCTGCTCGGTGAGCTGCTCGCGCCGGTCGCCCAGATGCCCGAGGTCGCCGAGGTGCGGGGCCGGGGCTTCATGGTCGGGATCGACCTCGGGGAGCACGATCCGGCCATACGCCTGGGCCACCAGGTTGCGCTCGAGGCCCGCGAGCGCGGGGCAATCATCCGCCCGCTCGGTGACGTGGTGGTGGTGATGCCGCCGCTCGCGATCAGCGCCGCCGACCTGCGGCGCCTCGTGGAGATCGTCACCGCATCGATTCGCGCGGCCTCTGCCGCGGCCACGGACGAGCCGGTCACGGCCGAGCTCGCCCAGGCGGCCTAGCCGCACAACCCGCCGGGGTTGCACTGCGGCCCCGCCGGGCCGATAGTCAGTGTGATGAGGGACGTTGTCGCGCGTAGTAGGGACGTGGAGGAGACGCTGGCCGCACCCGCTGTCCAGGTTCCGAGCGACGCCGAGGCCGAGTTCGAGGAGCTCTACCGGGCCAGCCGGGACGACGTCTACGCCTATGTCGCCGGGTTGCTGCGGGACCGAGCCGCCGCCGAGGACGTGACCGCGCTCGCATTCGAGCGCGCCTATCGGCGACGCCGCTCCTTCAACCCGAAGCGCGGAACCCGGCGCGCCTGGCTGTTCGGGATCGCGCGCAACGCCGCCCTCGACGAGCTGCGCAGGCGCCGCCGCCAGGCAATCCTCACGGCCGAGCCCGCCGACGATACGGCGATCGCGCCGGAGCACGCCGCCGACGTGGCGCTGAGGCGCGCGGCGCTCCGTGCGGGGATTGCCTCGCTTGCCCCACGCGAGCGCGAGCTCGTAGCGCTGAAGTTCTTTGCGGGCCTGACCAACTCCGAGATCGCCGCCGTGATCGGCGTCTCGGAGACCAACGCGGGCACCCGGCTCCACCGGGTGATCGAGAAGCTGAGGAGAGCATGCGATGAGACTGGGTGAGCGCGAGATGCCGATGGACCCGGAGATCGAGCGCGAGCTCGAGGCGATCGACCGCGCGCTCGCCGGCCACCGAGTCGACCCCGATCTCGAGAACCTCGCAGTGCTCGCGGCCGAGATCCGCGCCGAGCGGCCCGAGCCCGCAGCGGAGGTCGCGGCCTCCCTTGACCAGCTCTCGGCCGACGGTTTTCCCCCGCGGGCGTCCGACCGCTCCGGGCGCGCCTCACGCCGGGCGTCTGACGCCTTTGCACAACTCCGGCGGGGGGGCGGTCGGCGGCTGATCCCCGCGTTCAGCGCCATCGCGGTCTTCGCGGTCGCCGTCGCTGTTGGGATCTCGGAGAGCGGAATCTTTGCTGGCGGTCATGGCGGCGCCCCGCCGCGGACCGCAGCGCCGGCCTCGACCGGGACGGACCAGGTCAAGACCCTGTCCTCGAAGCCCTCGGCAACGGCACCATCGGTGTCAGCGGCCGGGGGCGGCCCCCGGCTCTCGACCGGCAGGATTCGCAACGAGCGGGCCAACCTCCCGGGCGCCGCTCCCCTTGGCGCCCTGGCCGGTACCGCCGGTCGCCATCAGGCCCGCAACGTCGACCTTGAGCTCGCCACCGCGCCCGACGCCTTCCGCGACGCAGCGGACAGCGTGCTCGACGTGGTCCGTGAACATCACGGGTTCGTGCTCAGCTCGCATGTCTCCGGGGGAGACCCCGGAGTCAAGGGCGCCGAGCGCGGTCGGGCGAGCTTCGACCTGCGGATCCCCGCCGGGGAGCTGTCGGCGGCGATGGGCGACCTCTCGAACCTGGGCCACGTCGTCTCTCGCACCGACGGCACGCACGACATCTCGAAGCGGTTCGTGTCGGACAACAAGCGGATCGAAGATCTGACCGCCGCTCGCGAGAGGCTTCTCCGCCAGCTCGGCGAGGCCAGGACCCTGCCCGAGCGACAGAGCATTCGGGCCCGGCTGCGGATCCTCCAGGTGCAGCTCGCGGCCGCCCGCAACGATCTCCGCAAGGCGCAGCAGCGCGTCGACCTGGTGCCCGTCGGGGTCGAGATCGTCGCCGACGAGCACGCGGCCTCGGCCGGCGCCTGGTCGATCGGGGATGCCTTCCACGACGCGGGGCGCGTCCTCACCGTCACGGCGGGCGGGGCGCTCGTCGGCGGTGCGGCGCTCCTGCCGTTCGCCCTCCTCGGGGCGCTCGGCGTGGCTGCATGGCGCGGCTGGGTTCGCCGTCAACGCAGCCGCGCGCTGGACGGAGCCACCCCCGGCTAGCCGTCAACGCCGCCGCGGGCACCTCGGTCGGCCGCAGTTACTCCTCGTACGGCTCGAAGTCGGCCTTGCGGGCGCCGCACACCGGGCAGAACCAGTCGTCCGGGATCTGGTCGAATGGCGTGCCCGGGGGAATGCCCCCGTCGGGATCACCCTCGTCCGGGTCGTAGATGAACCCGCACGAGGTGCAGATCCAGAGCTGAGCGGTCTCGGTTTCAGTCGGCATCGGGCGCCAGCTTAGCGAGGTCCGATGCGGGAGTCGGCCGCCTCAGCCGCCGCCGGAGATGGGCGCGAACACGTCCACCCAGACCCGCCTGCCGCCCCGCGTGAAGTAGCCGCGCGTATTGCGATCGGGCATCACTTGGCGCCGGCCGTCGAGCGACATCCACGCCTGCGGATGAACCACGCCTTGGCCCGGCTGCCACACGCCGACCGCCCGTCCCGCGAAGTGGAAGGTCGTGTCGACGTCGCATTTGATCTCGGGGCCACCCAGCGGGTCCCGCGATCGCGCGCCGTTCGGGAGGACGTACCTGCCCGAGACCACCCTCTGCTGGTGGCCGTGCTCGTCCAACAGCCCGATGAGCGCCCGAGCCGCGATGTTCCCCGTCTGCGAGCTCGCCGACTCCGAGTCGTCGGAGTGTCCGCACCCGAAGCGGTCGGTGTCGTCCGGATCGAGCGAGTTGCCGTTCTCGCCGGGCACGCCCACCCCGTTTCCCCGGGGGAAGATGTAGCCGACCATATCCTCGCCCAGCCCGTCGATGAAGCGATAGCGAGTCGTCATGTGTGGGAGCGGCCACGGGGGCAGCTTGTACTGCGAATGCGGCATGTCGTTGGGGCCGAGGAAGCCGCGCAGGTAGGTGAACGGGAAGACCTCCCCCGGGACGGAGATGAAGCTGCCGTCGCCGATCCTGAACGCGGCCACCTGGCTCTTGAGCTCGTCACCAGAGGTCGAACCATTTGCGGCCACTGGGAACTTGACCGTGCAGTTGCTCCCGTAGCCGGGACGCTCGGCGAAGACCCCGATGTTCGCTCCGATCGCGAAGAACTGGTTCGTGAGGGGGATGCAGATGTCGCGCCGGGCTCCCCAGATGTTGGTGGAGCGCGACTCCTGGGCGTTGCGGATCAGCGCATCGTTGACGGCGTTTGCCAGCGTGTTGCCCAGCGCGGTGGTCTCCAGGTGGTATCCGGAGACGGCCGGCGTCCCGTCCGGGTCGAAGAGCGTTCGACAGCCGGCGGGATGGCTCTCGTCGATGTGGCGCTGCGGGATCCGCGAGATCGCGCCGGGGAAGACCTCGGGAGTCTCGACGCTTCCGACCGAACCCGCCATCTCGATCGCCACGCCGCCGAAGCGCTGCTCGATTCGCTGGCGGAAGAAGTGGACCCAGTCGGAGCTGACCCACCGGCGCTGGGGCTCGCTCGGGTTGAAGCCCAGCGACTCGGCGTGCTGGCTGACGTTGGACAGGGTCGCGATCGCCCGGCCTCCGCGGTCGAGCGCCTGGACGGTCGGCATGAACTGGTCGTCGACGTAGGGGTACGACGACCAGCATTGCCGGAGACTGGCCGGCTCCTGTGGCTCGGCGAAGCGCAGCTTCGCCGGCTGCATGCTGCGGGCCGCCTGTTCGATCGCCTGGGCTGACCGCCTCACCATGTAGTCCGCGAAGTAGGCGTTCACGCTCGAGGTGAACTGGTTCACGCCGGAGATCCCGATCGTGTCGGGCGCGGACTCGTCGTGGTTGGAGCTGATGTAGATGCCGTCGAGGTGCACCCCATCCGCGGCGACCCGCTGACGGATCCGCTGCAGGTAGACGTTGAACGCCCCCTCGTTGTCGAGGACCTCGACCGCCACCCGGCGCTGTCCGTTCGAGACGACCATCGCGCGGGCGCCGACCTGGTCGGCGACGTGGTCGTAGAACCGCGGCGAGCCCGCGCCCCCTCCGAGCAGATTGCCGTCCCAGCGACCGTTGCCGTTGCAGTCCATGTAGGGGTCGCCAGGGTCGTAATGGCCGGAGCCCTGTTGATCCTCGTAGGGCTCCTCGAAGGCGAAGTCGCGACGGCCGTCGTAGGTCGGAGGCGCGGCGCAGTCGGCCGGATCGTTGGCGACCTGCCCGGCCGGCGGGGGGGTGAAGCTCACCGACGCGGCGCCGGCCCGGAACGGCATGCCGCCATGGGCAGCCGCAATGGCGGGGCACGCCGCCAGAGCCGAACACACAGCCGCGACGGACGCCAAGCAAATCGTCGCGGATCCCACCCTGCGCATGGCGCAAGCCTATCCGCCCCGCCGCGCTCCTGCTGTCATTTCAGCCGTCCGCCGACGAGGCGAGGGGTAGGTTTCACGGATGAGCCCAGCGGCGCCTCGGCCGGCGGCATCTCTGATGCTCCTCCGAAGAGGGGGCCGCCACGGCGACCGGGATCTCGAGCTGCTGCTCGTTCGGCGTAGCCCGGCAGCCAGGTTCATGCCCGGGGTCTGGGTCTTCCCGGGAGGGACGGTGGACGCGACCGACGCCGGGGACGACGAGCAATCCCATCGCGCATGCGCAATCCGGGAGCTGCAGGAGGAGGCGAGCATCGAACTCGGGGCTGACGCCGAGCTCGTCCCCTGGTCTCGCTGGATCACGCCGGAATTCGTCCCGGTGCGGTTCGACACTCGCTTCTACGTCACCCTCGCGCCCGCCCACTCGCCGCCCCGTCCGGACGGTGAGGAGGTCACCGAGGCCGCCTGGATCGGGCCAAGCCAGGCCCTCGAGCGCCACGCGGCCGGGGAGCTCGAGCTCGTCTTTCCCACGATCAAGCATCTGGAGTCACTGGTCCCGTACACGAGCGCCGAGGAGGTGCTCGCGGCGGCGCGCGAGCGGGTGATCGAGCCGGTGTTGCCCCGCGTCGTCGGGGAGGGAAGCGAGCGGAGGGTGGTACTTCCCGGCGACCAGGGCTACTGAATACGATTGCCCGATGACCGGCGCCGCGTCAACCTGGCGAGCCTGAGGACATGACGGGAACCCTGCCGCCGGAGGTCCGCGAGGCGTTTCAGCGCTTCATCACCTGCGAATACGTGACGATCGACGCCCAGCAGCAACCGATCGTCTGGCCGGTGACTCCCTACTACGCAAACGGCGGCTCGGCGGTCGACGTCACGACCGGCCTCGGCTATCCGAAGAAGGCCAACGACGCCCGCCGCAACCCCCAGGTGGCGCTGCTCTTCTCAGACCCGACCGGCTCCGGGATCAACAGCGGCCTGCAGGTGCTCGTGCAGGGGACGGCGGAGGTCGACGACCGTGACCTCACCGCCAACCGGGAGCGGTACTGGCGCGAGTCGTTGGAGAAGCTCCCGGAGACGCGGAACATGCACCCGCCCAAGCTCCTGCGCGGGATGTTCGGCTGGTACTACACGCGGATCTACGTGCACGTGCGCCCGGAGCGGGTCTTCGTGTGGGACCACGGCGACGTCTCGAAGGCGCCTGAGTGCCTCGGGGCGCATGTGGAGGAGGTTCAGTCCGGTCACAGTGAGGAGCCGCTCGAGCCGCTCGAGCCACCCACCGGCGGCGGCGTGCCCTGGGGCGGGCGGCTCGATGAGCTCGGCGGCCGCTACGACACGGCCGTGCTCGGCTGGGTGGCCCCGGACGGCTTCCCGCTCGCCGTCCGCCTGCCGGTGAGCACCGACCCCGACACCAGGAGGATCGTCTTCGCCAAGCGGCCGGAGGGCCTGCCGCTGGCGGAGGGCCGCGCGTGCGTGACCGCACACCGCCACAGCCCCGACTTCACCTGGCAGGAGAACTTCCAGGTGCGCGGCGATCTGGCCACCGACGACGATGGCGTCCTCTCACTCGTCCCGCACAAGCTCGTCGGTGGGTTCGAGCTGCCGAACGAGAGCCAGCTGACCGTCTACCGTCGCAACCTCTCCAAGTCGATTCGCTTTTACAAGACCGCCCGCCGCGAGCTTCGCAGGCGCAAGGCGACCGCGACCTAGCTGTCCGGGAACGGCTCGAGCCCGGCGTGCCAGGGGCCCGCGGGGTAGGTGTGGACGCCCGACTCCTCGATCTCGTTTCGCACCCGCTTGAACAGGCCGCCGCCGTTGTCGAGCGCGGCCTCGAGCTGCTCCCGCGTGCGGTCCTCCAGCCGCCACAGGAACCAGAGCTGCTGCTCCGAGACCCCGAACTCCACCTCGTTGTCGATCGCCGTCACCCACTCGAGGAACCCCGGGCTGAAGGTCTCCCGCAGCGCGACCGGGTCGTACTCGCTCGGGACCGTGGCCAGGAAGCGCTTGTTGAACTCGATGCTCTCGAACTCGACCTTGCGACGCGAGGTGTGTTGCATCACCAGCTCCTCGGGTCGCCGCTCGACCGACTCGACGTTGAACGGGGGCATCACCGTGGCGAGGTCTGGCACGTGCGACTTCGCCAACACCGCCCTGGGAAGCACCGCCTTGGAGAACAGGCCCCCTTCGGCCACCTCGTCGCCGTCACATGACGCGCCCCAGAACCCCGGCGCGAGCTCGCCGATGAGCCGATTGGTACCGCCGGGGCACAGCGCCACGGGGCCGCCCACCGGGTTGATGCCTCCGACCGGGTCGTAGGTCAGCCCGCGCTTCTTCCCCACGGCCTGGACGGTCTCGGCCCAGGCCCCCGCTTCGTCTTTGGCGCTCACAGGTCGATTAGGTCGGCGCGCCCCTGCTGCTCCAGCTGGGCCCTGTAGCGAGGGAACACGGGCTTCGTCAGCGGCACGAGCTTGAGGATCTTGGCCACCGGTCCCTTGGCCTTGATCTGACCACGCGCGAGGGCCACGGTCACGTTCACCTCGCCGAGCCAGAACTGGTGGCCGTGTCCGCCTCCATCGACATCGTGACCTCGGGCTCCATGTCGGAGTCACCGAAGTCGACATCGCCGGGTTGGCCGTCCTGGAGGCGAACGGTGATCACCGAGTCCGGCTCGCTGTACTCGTAGCGGACGATGGTGTTCGCCTGGCGGAACTTGGGCGCCAGCTCGTCGTCGGTGACGAGGTCCTGGAAGAGCTTCCCGAGCGTGTCGTAGACCTCCTGGGCGTCCTTGAAGTAGGCCAAGTTCCTCCTTCGCGCGACCCTTTCGCGCTCACGCGCCGTGTCGCAATCCTATGGGGAGGGCTCGCGGGCTGGCCTATGCTGCTGCCATGAGCAGCGCGCCGGGGGGCCGCTACGACTACGACTGGCTCGTGATCGGGTCGGGGTTCGGCGGCAGCGTGTCCGCGTTGCGGCTTGCCGAGAAGGGCTACAAGGTCGGCGTCCTGGAGTGCGGGAGGCGCTTCCGCGATCGCGATTTCGCGAGGTCCGCGTGGAATCTTCGCCGGTATGTGTGGATGCCCCGCCTGGGCATGCGGGGCATCTTCCGGATGACGCTGTTCAAGGACGTGTTCATCGTCTCGGGATCCGGGGTCGGCGGCGGGAGCCTCGGGTACGCGAACACCCTCTATCGCGCCCGGCCCGGCTTCTTCGCCGACCAGCAGTGGGAGGGGCTCGCCGAGTGGGAGGAGGAGCTGCGTCCCCACTACGCGACCGCCGAGCGGATGCTCGGGGTGACCGAATACGAGGGAATGACCCCGGCGGACGAGCTGCTCAGGGAGTACGGCCAGGAGATCGGCGTCGGCGACACGTTCAAGCCGACCCGGGTTGGCGTCTTCTTCGGCGAGCCGGGGACGGAGGTCGCGGACCCGTTTTTCGACGGCGATGGGCCGCCTCGCTCCGGCTGCATTCGCTGCGGGAGCTGCATGGTCGGATGCCGCTACGGCGCCAAGAACACCCTGGTCAAGAACTACCTGTGGTTCGCCGAGCGTCGCGGCGTCCAGATCCTCCCCGAACGCCAGGCCACCGAGATCCGCCCGCTCGGAGCCGCCGATGGCTCCGATGGCTACGAGGTGGCCACCTCGCACCCTGGCGCGTGGACACGCCGGCGCGAGCGGACGCTGACGGCGCGCGGGGTTGTCGTCGCGGCGGGGCCCCTGGGCACCAACAAGCTCCTCGCCGACTGCAGGCACTCCGGGGGGCTGCCCCGGCTCTCCGAGCGCCTCGGCCACGTGGTGCGGACCAACTCGGAATCGATCCAGGCAGTCACGGCTCCCGACGACAGCCGTGACTTCGCCCGCTCGGTGGCGATCACGTCGAGCATCTACCCGGACCCCGACACCCACATCGAGGTCGTCACCTACGGCCGCGCAGGCGATGCGATCAGCCGCCTGTTCACGGTGATGACGGGGCCGGGCACCCGCGTCACACGCCCGATCAAGTGGATCGCGGCGATGCTCCGACATCCTCTCCGCACGATTCGGCTCTTCTCGCCCGCGAAGTGGTCGCAGCGGACCGTGATCCTGCTCGTCATGCAGAGCGTCGACGCCGCGATGCGCCTGCGCGCCGAGCCCGCCCGGTTCGGGCGGGGCGTGCGGCTGCAGACCGAGCAGGACCCCGAGCGTCCCAACCCCACCTACATCCCGGCCGCGGAGCGGGCCGCCCGGTGGTTCGCCCGCCGAACCGGCGGCATCCCGCAGAGCGGACTCACGGAGTCGACGCTGAACATCCCCACCACCGCGCACATCCTCGGCGGGGCGGTCATCGGCGCCGACCCTGAGCGCGGCGTCGTCGACTCGCAGCACCGAGTCTTCGGCTACCGCAACCTGATGGTCTGCGACGGCTCGGCCGTGCCCGCCAACCCGGGCGTCAACCCCAGCCTGACGATCACCGCCCTGGCGGAGCGCGCGATGAGCTTCGTGCCGCCGGCTCAGCCGGCGGAGCCGAACCGGGTCGCCACCTCCGACCAGTTGACCACGTTCCACCAGGCGTCCAGGTAGTCCGGGCGCCGGTTCTGATACTTCAGGTAGTAGGCGTGCTCCCAGACGTCGACGCCCAGTAGCGGCGTCTGGCCGTCGGAGATCGGCGAGTCCTGGTTCGCGGTGGAGACCACGGCGAGGCCCGATCCGTCATGGACGAGCCACGCCCAGCCGGAGCCGAACCGGTTGACACCGGCGGTCTTGAGCTCGTCCTTGAACGCGTCGAAGGAGCCGAACGCCTCGTCAATCGCCGCGCGCAGGTCGCCGTCCGGCTCTCCGCCACCGTCGGGGCTCATGATCTGCCAGAAGAAGCTGTGGTTGGAATGCCCGCCGGCGTTGTTGCGGACCGCGGTCCTGATGTCGTCGGGCAGCTGGTCGAGGCTGCGCAGCACGTCGTCGACGTCGGAGTCTGCCCAGTCCGTGCCGTCGAGGGCGGCGTTCGCCTTGTCGACGTAGGCCTGATGGTGCTTGTCGTGGTGGACGCGCATCGTCTGCTCGTCGATGTGGGGCTCGAGGGCGTTGTAGTCGTAGGGAAGATCAGGTACGGAGTAAGCCATTCGCCGCCTCCTTGGACTTGGGTTGGTCTGATCTCAGCCTATCCAAGCGCCTCGGAGAAGCCGGTTCTCCAACTCGGGTATCGCGGCTCCCATCCGAGTTCGCGCTTGGCTTTCGCATTGGAGGCGCCGCGGAGCTCGGTCGCCATGATCACCGCGAACCGCCCGGCAGCGATCCGCGCCAGCCAAGCCGGCACCCTGCGGGGCGGCTTTGCACCAAGCGCCTCGGCGTAGACCGGAAGCCAGTCCCGCCCCGGTGCGGGCTCGTCGTCCACGACGTTATAGATGCCCGGTGCGCCGCGGTCGACGGCGGCCACCGTGGCCGAGGCGGCGTCCTCAACGTGGATGAACGAGAACGTGCCCCGGCCGCCCCCCACGATCGGGAAGCGCCGTCGACGCACCTGCTCGGCGACGCTTCCGTCCGAGGCGTAGTAGGTGCCCGGCCCGTAGAACTGCCCGTAGCGCAGCACCAGGCCGTCGATCCCCGTCGCCTCCACCACCTCGCGCTCGTGGTCGAGGGTCGATCTGGCGCCGTCGGCGAACGGCTCCGGCGGGTCGGTCCACGGCTCGGCCTCCTCGTCCTTGACCATCGGGCCCTCAGGGGAGTAGATGAAGGCGACGCTCTGTGTCACGAAACGCCGGACCCCCATTGCCTTCGCCGCCTCGATGAGGTTGTGGCCCCCCTCGGCGCGCGCCCTGTTGGAGGGTCCGTAGTCGATCTTGCGCGGGTTGTAGTCGCGGGGAAGCCTGGTGAGCTGGCTGATCACCACCTCGGGCGCCGCGTCCCTCACCGCCGCGGCGACGGCCTGAGCGTTCAACGCGTCGCACACGGTGGGCGTCGCGCCAGCTACCCCGATCGCGCCCGCGTTCTCCGATCGACTCGTCATCCCGGCCACCTCGTGGCCGGCCTGCACGAGCTGCCGCACGAGCGGCCTCCCGACCACCCCACTCGCTCCTGCGACGAAGACCTTCATCCGGGCCGCCACCCTACCCGCGGAGCTCGATCCACGCGCGGCTACGGCGCTGGGGTGACGGTGAGATCGACTCGCGCGGCGTCTTGGTCAGCGCGGATCAGCAGCCGGCGGCCTCCCGGTGGGCGCGCCAGGGACGCGCCACTGACCTGGACGCGATAACCGTCGGGGTACTGGATCGTGGGCAGGAACACCGTGCTCAACCCCCGCTCGAAGCTGCCCCGTCCTCCCACTCGACGACGGGAGTAGGTGAGCTCGAAGCGGCGCGTGGCAGGGTCGAACGAGAACCGGGTGGGGACACCCGCGATCGCCTGGGGATACGGCCGGGCCAGCGCCTTCAGCTTGTCGCGGAAGACGTTCGAGCCGCGCGGCGGCTCGCTCGGGTCCTTGACGAGTGCCTGCGTGTCGCCGGGGCCGCTCGTGGTCGGGTCATTGCACCCGCAGTAGTGCCACTCCTGCCAGGAGACCATGTGCTGGTCCGCGAAGCCGGCGATTCGCTCGAGGGTCGGGATGTCGTCAGTCGCCCCGTACTCCGAGAGCAGCGGCGGGTTAGCGGTCTTCTTGGCCCGCGCGTCGGCGTTGTCAAACACCTGCCGCTCGGCCGCCGGGCAGGTCGATGGCGCGCCGCTCACGAGGCCGACGAAGCAGTAGTCGTGGAAGCTGAAGCCGAGATTGCGGGACCCCAGGTCGGGGAGCGTGGTGTCGGCGTCGAAGTTGAACAGGACGTTGGGCTCGTAGAAGACAAGGTGACGGCGCTCGACGCCGCGGATACGGCTGATCACGCGGCGATAGAAGGGGCCGAGCTTGCCGGAGTCGAAGTTCGGGCAGCCCGCCGTGTTGACACACGTGGAGAAGTCGCTGCCCGGCCAGGGCTCGTTGATCAGGTCATACCCGAGGACTCCCGCGTCGTCCTTGAACCCCGTGGCGACCCGCGCCCACGCGGCGGCGTAGCGGGCCTGTATCGGCACTGCGCCGGGCCCGTCCGCGTTCGCCCACAGGTTGTCGAATGCCCGGTTGAGCCCCGGGCTGGTTACGTACGAGGTCGGGAAGCCCGTGAGCGGCTCCGCCGGCAGCCCGTCATCGAGCACCGCCCAGTCGGGAAATCCCTCTCCGCCGAACTTCTCGTTGTAGAGGTCCTGGTGGAAGTCGAGGAGGGAGAAGATCCCGTGGCTGGCAAGCCTACGCTCGGTCGAGCGGATCGCGTCGATGTAGTGGCCGTCGTAGCGGCCGGGCTGCGGCTCGACCGCCTTGTAGATCAGCCCGAGCCGGACGGTGTTGAATCCGTTGTAGCGCAGGAACCTCGCGTCGTCGGCGCCGAACCCGACCGCATGCGGCGCATACGGCGGCCGCTTGTAGACCATGTTGAGCCCGTGCAGGATCACCACCCGGCCGCGGGCGTCGGTGATCCACCGACCCGAGGCGGACAGCGGAGCCCGGGGCGCGGCGCGCTGCGCCAGACGCTTGCAGTCGCAGCGATCGGGCGCGCCGGACGCCGCCGCTGCCGTCGCCAGCAGGCCGAGCGCGATCGACGCGATCGCGGCCGGCAACGCCAACTTCCGAAGCCACGCTCTCCCCGCGATCACGCCCCGCATTATCCCCGTGAAGCCCTACGGGGCCGCCGCCGTCACGATTCCGCGGGTGCCGGAACGTAGGTCAGGATCACGACGCCATCGGGCCCGACCGGCTTCGCTTCGACGAGCTCGAGCGTCTTGCTGGCGGCGGTGGCCCCGAAGAGGCGCTTTCCGCTTCCCAGCACGGTCGGGAAGACCATGAGCCGGTACTCGTCGACGAGGTCATGCTCGGTCAGGGCATGCACCAGGGTCACACTGCCGGCGACCAGAATGACGCCGTCCACCTCGCGCTTCAGCTTGCCGATCTCCTCTGCGAGATCGCCGCTGATCACGGTTGAATTGCTCCATTCGGGATCATCGAGCGTGTTCGAGACGACGAACTTGGGCATCGCGTTGAACTTGTCCGCGAACTCGCCGCTCCTCGAGGGCCAAGCCTCGGCGAAGCCCTCATAGGTAACTCGCCCCAGCAACTGAGCCTCGGCCTCGAGCGTCTCGTCCAGCTTGAACTCGTCTCCGTCGTCCCCGCGGTTGAATTTGAAGGCCCAGCCGCCGCGCTCGAAGTCCTCGGCTCCGCCGGGGTCCTCCACCACGCCGTCGAGGGTCACGAACTCGGTTACGACCACCCTTCCCACTTGAACCTCCTCGGTTGACTTGCCGAGCTTAAGACCGTTGGTCGGGTCGAGAGTCATCGGTGGTCTACGATCGCGGCATGTGTCGCAACATTCGCACGCTCTACAACTTCAAACCGCCAGCGACCGAGGAAGAGGTCCGCGCGGCAGCCCACCAGTACGTCCGCAAGATCAGCGGCTTCAGCAAGCCCTCGCGCGCCAATGCCGAGGCTTTCGGGGAGGCCGTCGACGCGGTCGCAGCCGCCTCGGCGACGTTGCTCGACCAACTCGTGACCTCGGCGCCGCCGAAGGACCGTGAGGTCGAGGCCGCCAGGGCCCGCGCGCGGGCTGCGGAGCGGTTCGCCGCCTAGCCGAGTCGCCGCACCCAGCCGCTGGAGCCGGCCTGGTCGGGCTCGACCGGGGTTCCCCGGCGCCTGACCAGGAGCACGGTGAGCGCCGCGCCGAGCAGGGGCATCCCGATGCCGAGCGCGACGAAGGCGAGGAGCGTGTCGATCCGCTCGACCATCCACGAGAAGTTCATGCCGAAGAACCCGGTGACAAATGTCAGCGGGAGGAAGATCGTCGCCACGACCGTGAGCCAGTAGATGGTTTCGTTCAGTCGCAGGTCGATCAGCTTCGCCATTCCGTCGCCGGCGGCATCGATCGCGTCGACCAGCCGATTGAGCTGTCCGTAGATGCGCTCGAAATACTGCTCGCTGTCGGTCTCGAGGCCCTCGACCCTGCCGACCTCCTCGCTGATCCGCTCGAAGATGCTGCGCTGCGGTCCGAGGCGGCGTCGCATGCTCGACAACCGCGAGTTGATCGCCCGCAGCGTCGCCATCCGCAACCTGGCGGCGCGAAGGTCGGTCGACATCAGCTGCAGGCCCTCGAGTGCCAGCTCGGCCTCGTTCAGTGCGTCGAAGCCCGTGGACGCCATGGCATCGAGGATCGCGTAGACGAGGTACTGCTCGCTGCGCCCCTCGGGCATCGAGGGGCTGAGCAGGTCGGGCAGGGAGGCTCGGTCTGTGTGTGCGGTCAGGATGTAGTCGCCCGTGACCAGGACATGCACCTCCATCGGGCGCAGGTGCTGCGCGGCCCCGCCGGCCGCCCGAGCGGGCTCGAGGAAGCAGCTGAACGCGAAGACGACGTGCTGTCCGTCGGTGTGGAACTTACGCGAGGGCGGCGTCTCGTCCGAGAAGTCGACCAGGGGCCCGAGCGCAGCTCCGCGATTCGCTTGCGCTCGGTCGTCCCGAGCCCCTGGACTATCTCCCCCATGCGATCCGAGGCTACGGCCGCCCCAAGACGGCTTCTTTCGTCCTCTCGCTAGTCGTGGAGCGTCTCGCCGCCCTCGAGCATGGCCACGAACTTCGCCAACCGCCGCGCCCTCGTCGCCGGCTTTTTGGCGTCTTCAAGCCTGTAGACGATCGCGTAGCGGTTCTGGCTGCTCAGCTCGGCGAAGAACGCCTTGGCCTTCGGGCGGGCGTCCAGCTCGCGCTGAAGGTCCGCGGGCACCGTGCTGCTCCGTTGGCCCTCGTACGCCGCCTCCCAGCGGCCGTCCGCCTTCGCCCGCTCCACCTCGGCCAGTCCGGCCGGGCGCATCCTCCCCTCGGCGATCAGCCGTTCGGCAGTGTCGCGGTTGATCCGCGACCACCTGCTGCGCCGGCGGCGCGGGGTGAGCCGCTGTAGGAAGTACCTTTCGTCGAGCGCCTCGCGCCGCCCGTCGATCCATCCGAAGCAGAGGGCGCTCTCGAGCACCTCGGGATACCGGACGCTTTCGATCCCGGTGTCCTTCTTGGCGATCTTGAGCCACACGCCCTCGGGGGCACCATGATTGCCATCGAGCCACCGCTCCCACTCGGCGGCGGAGGGGAAGGCGAGGGTCGGGGCGCCATCGTCGGAGGGCACGGCAGGGAGGCTAGGCGGCCCCCGGCCTCCGGGGCGACAGGAGCTGCCAGCAGAGCGCATCGTCGAGCCACCGTTCGTACTGGGTCGGCGTCCAGCCCCGCTCGCCGACCAGCAGCCAGTAGACGCTGGGGTGATTCAGCGTCCAGAGGACGTCGGCGGCCCGATCCACGTCGAGCCCCTCGGCGAGCGCGCTCTTCTGGTTCAGGCTCTCGACAATCGAGCGCTGGTTCTCGAAGAACTCCTCTTCGATGCGCTTCCACAGCGCCCCGATGTCGGGGTCTGCAGGCGCCGCGTCCCGAATGACCTCCAGCAACGCGCCGGCCCGCTCCTTGACCCTCCTCGAATTCCGCGCGTTCAGGCGAAGCTGGCGCTCCGCGTCGGGCTCCTCGATCACCTCGCGGTACCAGCGCCGCTCCCCCACCGGCTCGGGCGCCTGGTCTCCGCGAAGCAGCAGGTGCCAGAGGGCGCGTAGAAGTCCGCTCTTGGTCTCGAACGCGAGGTAGACGGTCTTCAGCGCCACCCCCGCCTCGGTCGCGATCGCCGCCATCGAGGTCGCCGCGTAGCCGTGCCGCTCGAAGAGCCGGTGGGCGGCCTCGAGGATCGTTCGGCGCGTGGCGGCCGCCTGCTCCCGGCGGCGAGGGGAGTTGTAAGGGCGCCGGGTCTTGAGGCCCTCGGACATTTTGCTACTCTACTCGAGTATTCAATACTTGCTGCATGTATTCAATTGTATTCGTCGGGAGAAAGGTGATTCCCCATGGCATTCATCATGACCCGCGTTCAGGTCGGTGACTTCGACGCGTGGAAGCCCATCTTCGACCAGGATCCCCCGGGCGCCCGGAAGGCGGCGACCGGGTACCGCCTCTTTCGCAACGTCGAGGACCCCAACGAGGTCTTCGTGCAGGTGGAGTTTGGCTCCGCGGAGGACGCCAAGACAGGCCGCGACCGGCTCGTGACATCCGGCGTCCTTGACCGCTGGCCGGACCATACGGGCCCGACCGTGGTCGAGGAGGCCGACGCCGTCGTCTACTGACGAGCCCGGCGGCGGGGGCGCGCGCCGCGCCCCCGCCCTGACCGGCCTACGACGCGCTCGCAGCCGAGGCCGCCTGAGCGGCGAGATCCTTGTTCTCGGGCACGAACTTGCTCGCGATGAACGTCGCGCCCGCCGGATCGGCGAGCACCGTCATCCGGACCCATGGGGCATCGAACGGCGGGACCAGCACCTTGCCACCGAGCTCCGTCGCCCTCGCGGCGGTGGCGTCGGCGTCGTCGACCCCGAACGTGACGCTCCAGTGTGCCGGGACGTCGGGCTGGTCGTCCGGGATCGGGTTGATCGCCGCGACCACGTCCTCGAAGCCCGGGGGCCCGCCCGCTTCGGCCACCTGCTTGCGGAGGTCGGGGTTGTCGCGCTCGAGGTAGTCGCCGTAGCCGGGCATCGTCCACATCTCGGCGCCGCCCCCTAGGCCGAGCGCCTCCCACCCGAACACCGAGCGGTAGAAGGGCTTCGCAGCTTCCGCGTCGCGGGTGTTCAGTCCGTTGAAGTTCAGCGAGCCGTGCTCGTTGACGACCCTCGCACCCTTGTGGTTCTTGGCTTGCCAGACGCAGAACACGGCTCCTTCGGGATCCGTGAGCACGGCCATCCGGCCCGCGTCCATGACGTCGAAAGGCTCCATCACGACGTTCCCGCCGGCGTCTCGCACCTTTGCGGCCGTGTCGTCGGCGCTCTCGACCCAGATGTAGGTGTTCCAGATCGCCATCGGCGGCGCGGCCTCCGGCTGCGAGCCCACGGCGGCCACATCGCCTCCGCGGATTCGGGCGATGAAGTACTTCCCGGGTGAGTCCGGCGGCATGACGTCCTCGAACTCCCATCCGAACAGGTCCGTGTAGAAGGGGACGGCGGCCTCCGGATCGGGCTGGCTCGTGTCGATCCAGCACGGCACGCCGGGTATGTATCCGTCTCGCTCGGGCATGGGGTGCTCCTCTCTGCTCGTTGACTTCGCCCGAGCACCCTAAGCTCGATTTAGGTCAGTATCTGTCCTCAATCTCCCGGAGGATGAAATCGTCATGAGCCAGACCTCGAGCCGGCTTCTGGAGCTGCTCTCCCTCCTCCAGGGGCGCCGCGAATGGCCGGGTGCCGAGCTGGCCGACCGGCTCGAGGTGTCCGGCCGGACGATCCGGCGCGACGTCGAGCGCCTGCGAGACCTCGGCTACCCCGTGGAGTCGGTGACCGGGCCCGCCGGCGGATACATGCTTCGCGCCGGAACCGCGATGCCGCCGCTTCTGCTCGACGACGATGAGGCGATCGCCATCGCCGTGGGCCTGCGCACCGCCGCCCGCGCCTCCGTGACGGGCATCGAGGAGACGGCCGTGCGCGCGTTGGTCAAGCTCGAGCAGGTCCTGCCGGCGCACCTTCGCCGCCGTGTGGGAGCCCTGGGCTCGGCGACGATCACGCCTCCGGTTGGCGGCCCGACCGTCGACCCGCAGCACCTGACAACGATCGCCGCCGCGTGCCGCGACTCCGAGCGCCTTCGCTTCGCATACCGACGCCGCGACGGCACCGGCAGCCGCCGCGAAGTCGAGCCTCACACCCTCGTCAATCTCGGTCGCCGCTGGTATCTCGTCGCCTGGGACCGCGGCCGCGAGGACTGGCGGACCTTCCGCCTCGACCGGCTGGCCAGGCCGGCCACCAGCGGCGTTCGCTTCACGCCGCGCAGGCTTCCGGCGAGGGACGCAGCCGCCTACGTCGAGCGAAGCATCACCGGGGCGCCGCACCGCTTCGAGGCCAGGGTGACGCTGCACGCCTCCGCCGACGAGATCACGAGCCGCGTGCCGTCCCATTGGGGGACGATCGACCCGATCGACGGCCAAACCTGCGAGTTCCGGGCCGGCGAGGACGACCTTGGATGGCTGGCGATGCGCGTCGCGATGCTCGACGTGGACTTCGAGGTGCACGAGCCCCCGGAGCTGGTCGAGCGTCTCGGGGCGCTGGGGCAACGGCTGAGGCGCGCCGTGGCGTCGGGCCCCAACCTGGCTTAGCCGCCTACACCAGCGGCTGCAATCGGGGCGCCCGGATTTGAACCGGGGACCTCACCGACCCGAACGGTGCGCGCTACCAGGCTGCGCCACGCCCCGAAGAAGACCATTCTAGGTATCCCCCGCCTGGGCTAGCGACGAAGTCGCGGTAGGCGCGCGTACGACCTGCCGCCACGTAACGGGCCCAACCCGCCGCCCCCGGACGCGGGAGCAGATGGGAAATGCCCGAGCCGCAGGCGAGGGCAAGGTGTTCGGGGCGGGAGCGGAGGAGGCGGCGGAGTTATTCAGGAGGAGGCGGGGGAGTTATTCAGGAGGAGGCGGGGGAGTTATCCACCGCCGACAGCCTGGACCGCGGCTTCCACCTCCGCCTGCGAGGGCGAGTCCTGAAGCACCTTGGTGCCGCCCGGACCCTCGACCACGATCGAGGGGCCGTTGACCCGCAGGCCGTAGTCGGCGGCGAGCTGGGCGTCGGCGTCAACGCGGGCCTTCACCTCGGGCGAGCTCATGTCCTGCCTCCAGGTATCCGGGTCCAGGTCCGTGATCGAGTTGCCGATGTCGTTCAAGAACTCCTCGGAGACATTGCCGCCGGGCGCGGCGTCCTGGTTGCGAAAGAACGTCTCGACGAATTGCCACTCGCGGTCCTGCAAACCGGCGGCGGTCGCCGCGAACGCGGCCTTCGTCGTCTCGGCCTGGCCCAGCGAGTAGTTGCGAAACTCGAGCCGGGCCGTCTCTGTTCGCGCGTACTCCTCGATCAGCGGGTCGACCGTGTGGACCTCGTAGTCGTCGCAGGTCGAGCACTGGAGATCGTTGAACACCGAGATCGTCACCGGGACGTCCGGCGGGCCGAGGTCGGTCCCGTCCTGCTGGATCCCGCCGATCAGCTCCTGAACCTGGTCGCCGCCCTTCAACTTGATCACAGTGGGGCCGCCCGTGCCGACCGCGATCGACACGATCGCGCCGATCAGCCCGACCGCCCCCGCGCCGAGCAGCAGGCGCGGCACCCAGCTGCTCCTCACCTTCAGCCCGCGACCGCCTTGTAGTAGCGGACCGCGAGGCCCGTCAGCAGGGTCTCGAAGCTCTCCTCGATCGGCCCGTCGTTCGCCCGCGAGTAGGGCTCCAGCCCCTGCCGCTCGATCTCCTCGCTCCGCGCCACGACCTCGTCGACGAGGTCCGGATGCTCGTCGCAGAAGTAGGCGCCGATCGAGTAGAGCTCGGTGTCCATCAGCGAGTCCAGGAAGGAGCCCGCCGGGGCGACCGATGGCGTCGGCTCGGGCATGGGAACATCGTAGACGTGGCCAGCCGCGAGGAGATCATTGGGTTCTGCGACGACCTGCTCGACGCCGAGGGGTGGGAGGACTACGGGCCCAATGGGCTTCAGGTCCCCGGGGCGAGTGAGGTCTCGAAGCTCGTCACCGGCGTCTCGGCGCACCGCGAGCTGCTCGAGCGCGCCGCTGAGTCCGGCGGCCAGCTCCTGCTCGTCCACCACGGCCTCTTCTGGGACTTCCATCCGCGGGCGCTGAGCGAGCAGATGGCCGCCCGCCTGCGGATCACTCTGGACGCGGGGCTCTCGGTCGCCGGCTACCACCTGCCCCTCGACGCGCACCCGGTGATCGGCAACAACGCGCTGCTGTGCGACCAGCTCGGATTCGAGCCCGACCCGCGCCCATTCGGGGAGGTCAAGGGGCGGGCGATCGGGGTGATCGGCCGCAATCGGGACGGGATCGACGCGGCGGGGCTGATTCGGCGGGTCCGGGAGATCTGCGACCGCGAGCCGCTGGTGTTCGACGCAGGGCCCGACACGGTGCGCTCGATCGGGATCGTCTCCGGGGCAGGCGCCTCGGAGATCCATGACGCCGTCGAGCTGGGGCTGGACGCGTTCCTGACGGGCGAGCCGGCCGAGCACGCGATGGCGGACGCCCGCGAGGGCCGACTCCACTTCATCGCGGCAGGCCACTACGCAACCGAGACGCTGGGAATCCGCCGGCTCGGAGAGCTGGCCGCCGAGCGATTCGATCTCGAGCACGAGTTCATCGACGTGCGCAACCCCGTATGAAGGTCGGAAATTCCGCCCAAAATTGTTGACATGTCCGGCTTGAGCGATAAAACTCGTAACGCAAGCGACAGGAGGAGATTGCGAGTGGCCATTCACCTGACGCCCACCGAGCTCGCCGAGGAAGTCAACATGAAACGGCGCGAGGTGATCTCGAAGTGCATGGAGATGGGCGTCCCGATCTTCAACGGCCGAATCGACAAAACCCTGTTCGTTTCCTCGATGCGTCGCGTGACTCGACGCCCGAGCCAGGCCCAAACGGCCGCCTGATCGATTCGCTGAGATAGCCTTCTGACCGGGGCGGCGCCAGGCCGCCCGGTCAGTCGTACAGCGGAAGGAGAAGATTGATGGAGACTGCGACCGTCGGCGCGGGAACCGCTGCCGGAGCTGGGTCCACCACCGTCGCCGACCTGCTTCCGCTCGCGGCCCGCAGGCACGGCGCGCACGACGCCGTCCTCTACAAGGAGCCCGGCTCCTCGGAGTGGATCTCGAAGACGTTCGCCGAGGTTGGGGAGATCGTCGAGCGCCTCGCGCTCGGGCTGATGGCGCTCGGCGTCGAGAAGGGCGACAAGGTCGCGATCCTCTCCAACACGCGGCCAGAGTGGTCGTACTACGACTTCGCGGCGCTGTCGGCGGGCGCCACCGTGGTCCCGATTTATCAGACCAACTCCCCGGACGAGTGCCAGTACGTGCTCGAGAACTCCGACGCCAAGGTGGTGATCGTCGAGGACTCCGACCAGCTCGCAAAGATCCGGGAGATCCGGAATGCCTGCCCGAAGCTGGAGCAGGTGATCTCGATGACCGGCACGAGCGAGGACACGATCTCGACCGACGGGCTGATCGAGCGTGGCTCGGGACTCGACCCCGCCGAGTGGGAGGCCCGCTGGAGCTCCGTGACCGCGGACGACATCTGCACGTTCATCTACACCTCTGGCACGACCGGCCCGCCGAAGGGATGCGTGATCTCGCACGGCAACTACCGCGCGATGATCGACATGGCGCTCTCGCAGAGCGTCCTCGAGGCGGGACGAGTCACCTACCTCTACCTGCCGCTGGCCCACTCGTTCGCCCTCCTGATCGAGCTGCTGAGCTTCGAGGTCGGGGGCGTGCTCGCCTACTGGGAGCGCGACCCGCTGAAGATCCTCCCCAATCTCGCCGAGGTCAAGCCGCACTACTTCCCGTCCGTGCCGAGGATCTTCGAGAAGATCTACACGGCCGCCACCTCGAAGGCGGAGAAGTCCGGCGGCGTTCAGAAGCTCATCTTCGACTGGGCGGTCGGCGTGGGACGTCGCATGCGCGAGCTCGAGCGCCAAGGCCGAAGCCCGTGGCCGCCGCTCCGTCTGCAGCACCAGATCGCGGACCGGCTCGTCCTCTCGCACATCCGCAACCTGTTCGGCGGGCGAATCATCGAGGCGGTCACGGGAGCGGCCCCGATCAACCCCGACATCCTGCGGTTCTTCGACGCAGCGGGCGTCCTCGTGGTGGAGGGCTGGGGCACGACCGAGACCTCGACCGCCGCGACGATCTCGACCGCCGAGGAGTTCAAGTTCGGGACGATCGGCAAGCCCTTCCCGGGCTGTGAGGTGAAGATCGCCGACGACGGCGAGATCCTCGTGCGTGGTCCGAACGTCTTCCAGGGCTATTACAAGAACGAGGAGGCCACGCGCGAGGCCCTGGTCGATGGCTGGTTGCACACGGGCGACCTGGGCGAGATCGACCCCGACGGCTACATCAAGATCACCGGGCGCAAGAAGGACATCATCATCACCGCCGGCGGGAAGAACATCACCCCGGCGAACATCGAGGCCGAGGTGAAGCAGCACCCGCTGGTGTCCCAGTGCGTCCTGATCGGCGATCGCAGGCCCTACCTCATCGCCCTCGTCACCCTGGACCCCGAGGAGGCGGAGAAGTTCGGTGCGGAGCACGGGCTCTCAAAGGACCCGGAGGCGCTTGCGTCCAGCGAGCTCGTGCGGGAGGCGATCTCCGAGCACGTCGAGAAGGTCAACAAGAAGTTCGCCCGCGTGGAGCAGGTGAAGAAGTTCGCGATCCTCCCCCGCGACCTGTCGCAGGAGGGCGGCGAGCTGACGCCCACGCTGAAGGTGAAGCGCGCCGTCGTCGCCAAGAAGTACGAGCCTCAGATCGAGGCCCTGTACGAGAGCTAGCCGGCCTCGTCGCTCTCGGCCGCGTCCTGCTTGGGCGTGCGCAGGAGCGCCGCCGTCGTCTGCTCCAGCACCCTCCGCCACGCGGAGAGGCGCTCCTCGTCGCGCTCGACCTGCTCGAGCACGTGGCGGACGCGGCGAGCGGAGATCTGGATCCCGTGGCGCTCCGCGATCGACTTGTAGCGGTCGTAGTCCCGCGCCAGCTTCAAGGTCACGGACTCGAAGCCGTGCTTGGCGGTCTCGAGCCGGCCGCTGTAGTCGAGGATCGAGGTGCCGAACATGATCTCGTCGTCGAGCTCGGGCTCGATCAGGATGATGTCCACCCCGGGGTAGCGCTGCTCCCAGAACTGGACCGCCAGGTGGAGGCGCTCGTGGGAGAGCACGCGGAAGGCCTGGTTGCCGATCGCTGTGAACCCCATGTCGGAGACATGCCGGGCGCGGGTGCCGGTCATCGTCGGGATCCGCTTGCGGAAGTCGTTGACGTAGGGGACCAGCGGGTTGATCACGACGATGAACTTCGCGCCGGCCTCGACGGCCACGTCCACGTTGGTGGTCGAGCGAATGCCCCCGTCGATGAACTCGCGACCGTTGACGCGAACCGGCTCGTAGACCATCGGCAGGGCGCCCGACGCCGCCACCGCCGTCGAGATGGGCACGTCGGCCCACTCCCCCTCGCCAAGGACGACCCGCTCGGTCGTGTCGAGGTCGGTCGCCGTCAGGTAGAGCTCGCAGTCCAGCATCCGGAAGTCGTTGCTTCGGTCGGGGTCGGAGAGCACCTCGGCGACGTAGCGCTCGATGCCGGCCCCCGTGTAGATGCCGGCCGGCAGCCCGCTGGCGAGCCCCGTCGCGACGTCCACCGCGGAGAGCTCGCCTAGGTGGCTGAGCAGCTCGCGGGCCACGCCGGCCACCCGTAGCGGGAAGGTGATCGACTTGCGCACGAAGCCGCGGTAGTTGGGGCGCAGCAGCGTGCCCAGCGAGATGTCCGAGAGGGGCGAGGGAAGCTCGCGGTTGACCACCCGCATCATCTCCTCGGGGGTGATGCCGTTGGCGACCATGCCCGCGACGAAGGCGCCGGCGCTGGTGCCGACGTAGACGTCGAACTGGTTGATCGTTCGGTTGACGGCCAGGAGATCGAGCGCGCGCAGGGCGCCGATCTCGTACACGCCGCCGGTGAACCCACCGCCGCCCAGAACGAGCGCGGTCTTTGAACGACGCCGGCGACCTCTCCTGCTCCGAGCTTCCCGCGACTCCGTCCGCGGGGTCTCGAGCTCGACGACCTTCCCCATGGCTACCGTCATTATGCCTGGATCAGGGGTTACCCTGGTCCGCCGTGGTGGGAAGGCGCCTGGCGATCGTGTTGGCTGGCCTCGCGTGCGTGGTGCTTGCGGTGCCCGATTCGGCCCTCTCGATCTCCAGCTCGCACCTGCGTCATGGGCTCGCGAAACAGATGAAGCGCGTCGGCGGCGCGAGCGGGGCCTTCGTGAGCGACGTCGACGCCGCTCGCAAGCGGACGTTGTTTGGCTGGGCTTCGCACACGCGCCGGATCCTGGCCTCCAACACGAAGGTGTTCACCATGGCCGCCCTGCTCGACCGCTACGGGGCCAGGGCGACGTTCAAGACCAGGGTCTACCCGCGTCCCGCCGGCGGGGTCGAGGGTCACACGCTCCACGGGAGCCTGGTGGTGGTCGGTGCCGGGGACCCCGCGCTGGGCAAGCGGAGCTTCGCCCGCCGCTACGGGCTCCCGTCGACTCCACTTGGCCAGCTCGCGAGTCAGGTCCGCCGGGCGGGCATCAAGCGGGTCACCGGCAAGGTGCTCGCGGACGACTCGATCTTCGACCGCCGCCGCGGCATTCCGACCAGCGGCGTCGACGCTTCGGGGGAGCTGGGGCCCCTTTCTGGCCTCTCCTATGACTCGGGCGTCGTCCACGGCCACTACGCGAAGAACCCGGAGCTCGTCGCCGCCCGCGCGCTGCGCCACAAGCTCCATGCGGCTCGCATCCACGTCTCGGGAGGCACGGGGCGCGCCAACCTTCCTGCGCGGGCGCTGCGCCGGGCGCCGCTTGCGAGCGTGAGCTCGCCGACCGTCGGCACCTTCCTCGCCGCGACGCTCAGGCCCTCAAACAACTTCTTCGCCGAGACGCTCTTGAAGCGCCTGGCGGCGTCCCGCGCGGGCGCCAAGGGAACCACCCGGCGCGGGGTGCGGAAGGTGACGAAGTTCGCCCGACGGGTGGGCGCGCGGGTGTCGATGGAGAACGGCTCCGGCCTCTCGCGGGGGGATCGCGCCTCGCCGCGCGAGGTGGCCCGGCTTTTGATCGCGATGGACCATCAGCCGGACGGCGCCGTCTTCCGGCGCTCGCTCCCCTTGGCCGGCGAGCAGGGGACGGTCGCGGGGCGCATGAACGGCACCGCGGCCGACGGCCACTGCCGGACCAAGACCGGGACCCTGATCGGCGTCAGCGCGCTGTCGGGCTACTGCGATGCCGGCCACGGACTCGTCGCCTTCTCGATCCTGATGAACTCGGTGAACGTGGACGTGGCCCGCCGCGCCCAGGATCGGATGGCGGCGCTGATCGCCCGCTACCAGCGGTAGCCCGCATGGCGCTAGCGGGGGAGCAGGTTCCGCAGCCCCTCCTCGTCGAGAACGGTGATCCCCAGCTCCTCGGCCGTGGCGAGCTTCGAGCCGGGGCTGTCGCCGGCCACCACGTAGTCGGTGGCCTTGGACACGGAGCCCGTGACCTTACCGCCGGCGCGTCGAATGAGCGACGTGGCCTCCTCGCGGGTCAGGTCGGGGAGCGTGCCGGTGAGGACGAAGGTCTTGCCCTCGAGGGGGCCGCTCTCGGGGCGGCGCTCCGCGGCCGAGAGCTCGAATCGCAGGCCGCGCTCGCGGAGCCGCCGGATGAGGTCCCGGGTCGCATCCTCGGAGAGCTCCTCCGTAACCTGCTTGGCGAGGATCGGGCCGATTCCCTCCACCTCCTCGATCTCCTCGGGGTCGGCGTCGAGCAGAGCGTCGATCGCGCCGAAGTGCTCGGCGAGCGCTTGGGCGTTGACGTAGCCGATGCCGGGCAGGCCCAAGGCGTAGAGGACGAGGCCGAACGGCCGCTGCTTGGAGGCCTCGATCTCCTTGATCAGGTTGCGGGCCGAAACCTCGCCGAACCCGTCGAGCTCGGCGATCCGCTCCGCCGTGAGGTCATAGATGTCGGCCGGGTCGCCGATCAGCCCCTCGTCTAGAAAGCGGATCGCGTTCTTCTCCCCAAGCCCCTCGATGTCCATGGCGCCGCGGAAGTGCTTCACCTGCTGGAAGGTCTGCCCGGGACAACCGCGCCGGTTCGGGCAGATCGTCCACACGGAATCCTCGGGCTTGACCGTCTTTGTGCCGCACCGCGGGCACTTCGCCGGCGGCCTGGGTCGCCGCAGGCGCTTGCCCTTTCGGCGCTGCAGGAGCGGCGAGATCACCTGCGGGATCACGTCGCCGGCGCGCGTCACCACGACCTCGTCGCCCTCGCGGGCGTCCTTGCGGGCCAGGTCCTCCTCGTTGTGGAGGGTGGCCGTCGACACCGTCACGCCTCCGACGTGGACCGGCTCCAGCATCGCGAACGGGAGCAGACGGCCGGTCCGCCCCACGTTCCAGACGATCTTGTTGAGCCTCGTCGTCGCGGTGATCGGCGGGAACTTCCATGCGATCGCCCAGCGCGGCTCACGGCCTGCGATCCCGAGCTCCCTCCACAGGGCTCGCTGGTCCACCTTGACCACAACCCCGTCGATCTCGAAGTCGAGCTCCTCGCGCCGGCTCTCCCACCACTCACAGCGAGCGACTACGTCGTCGGCGCTCTCGTGCACCGCGATCTCCTCGTTGACCTTGAACCCCCGGGTGCGCAGCCAGTCCAGCTCTTCGACGTGGGTCTCGAGGTCCAACCTGCGATGCGCCCCGGTGCCGTAGCACCAGATCGAAAGCGGACGCGAGGCCGTCACCTCCGGGTCGAGCTGGCGCAGCGACCCTGCGGCCGCGTTACGCGGGTTCGCGAAGGCCGGCTCGCCTGCTGCCGTGCGCGCCTCGTTGAGCTCCGCGAACGCCGAGCGCGGCAGATACACCTCCCCGCGCACCTCGACCAACTCGGGCGCGTCGTCGATCCGAAGCGGGATCGCCTTGATGGTCTTCAGATTCTGGGTCACGTCCTCGCCGATCACGCCGTCCCCGCGCGTCGCCCCGCACGTGAACGTCCCGTCCTCGTAGGTGAGCGAGATCGCCAGCCCATCGATCTTCGGCTCCGAGACGAAGCGCAAGTCGCCGGGCGCGATGTCGAGCTGTCGCAGCCGGTTGTGCAGGCGCGACTCCCACGCCCGAAACTCATCGGCCCCCCGGGCGTTGCTCACCGACAGCATCGGCTCGGCGTGTTTCACCTGCTCGAACTTCTCGAGCGGCCTTCCCCCGACGCGCTGGGTGGGGGAGTCCGGCACGCGGAGCTCCGGGTTCGCCTCTTCCAGGCCCCTCAGCTCGTCGAGCAGCGCGTCGTAGGCGTCGTCGCCGATCTCGGGGTCATCGAGCACGTAGTAGCGATGGTCGTGATCGGCGATCTGGCGCCGCAGCTCGGCGGCCTGCTGTGCCGCGTCCTTGGGGCTCACGTGCCTCCGGCAACGCTTGTGAGCGCGTCGCGGAAGGTTCGGTCCAGATCCCAGTCCCGAAGGCGACCGAGGCCCTTGTGGTCCGTGAGGTCGAAGTGCACGGGAGTGATCGAGATCCGCCCCGCCGCCACCGCTGAGAGGTCGGTGCCCGGCTCGTCCTCGAAGGAGGGCTCGAAGCCGTAGATCTCGTAGCGGCGCCGACCCGAATCGTTCTCATCGACGAGCCGCAGCTCATCGTTGTAGAGCCGCTTGCCGAGCCGGGTCACCTCGATGCCGGACGGTTCCGTCGCCGGGCAGTTGACGTTCAGCAAAGTCTCCGCGGGCAGCGGGTCGACGCTCGACAGCCGAACGAGCTCGGCGCCGAGCCGGGCGGCGAACCTGAAGTCGAATCCCCGTCCGGGGATGAACCCCATCTCGCGCGCCCCCGACTGCTGTGAGATCGCGATGGCCGGGATCCCGAGCACGATGCCCTCGAAGGCTGCGGCCACGGTTCCGGAGTAGGTGATGTCGTCGCCGAGGTTGGACCCATGGTTGATCCCCGAGAGGATCAGGTCCGGCCGCTCGCCGATCAGGCCGAGCTCGCCGAACCGCACGCAGTCGACCGGCGTGCCGTCGGTCGCGTATGCGATCGAGCCGTCGTCGAGCTCGACCTCATCCACCGCCAACGGTGACCGGGTCGTGATGCTGCGCGCCGTGGCGCTGCGGTTGGAGTCCGGCGCGATCACGTGCGTCTCGACTCCCTCGATCTCGGCCAGCGCGCGGCGAAGCGCGTGGAGGCCCCCCGCGCCGATCCCGTCGTCGTTGGTGAGCAAGACCCGCATCCGCCTCGATTCTAGGGGTGCCCGGGCGGGACAATCCGAGCATGGATTCCGGGTCCGAGGATCACCAGCCGACGGTGTTCGAGGCGGCGAGCGACCGTGAGGCGGCATCAAAGCGGCCGGGTGCGCAAAGGCAGCCGTGCCCAGGTAGGTTGCCGCCGTGGCGGCCGAGGCTCCGGCAATCTGGCAAGAGGAGGTTCGGGGCGACTACCCAGACCCGGCGGTAGTGGCTCTTCCGGGTCGCGAGCGCCTTCAGGGGTGGCGCCGGCGCACCTCGCCCCCTCCCCCGCTGGCACACCTGACCGGAGCGGTGCCCACCGGCTTCGGCGACGGAACGGCCGAGGCCGAGATGCCCGCGTCGGGGTGGCTCGCCTCGTCCACCGGCGTGATCTCCGGTGGGGTCCTGGCGATCGTGGCCGACATCGCGTTCGGCTGCTCGATCGAGACCCAGCTCCCGGCCGCGACCACCTACACGACGGCGGAGCTTTCGATGTCGTTCCTTCGCCCCGCGCGGCCGGGGGTAACGCTCCAGGCCCATGGACAGGCGATCCACGTGGGACGGTCGGTCGCGCTGTCGGAGGTCTTCGTGCTCGAGACGGACGGCGACCGGTTGATCGCGCACGGGACATCGCGCCTGTCCGTCTTCCCGCCGCTGCGCGAGCCCCCCGAGCCACCGGCCAAGCCGCCGATCCTCGAGCCTCGCGACTACGGCTCGCCGGACCCGTTCCAGCGACCGGCCCCCGAGGCGACCATCCCCCAGGAGGTCTGGTCCGAGCTCAGGGGCGCGGAGATCCTGCGCCGCCAGCTCGCCGGTGAGCTCCCGGCGCCGCCCCTTCATCACCTCACCGGGCTGCGGCTCACCGAGGTCGGCGAGGGACGGGCCGCCTTCACGCTTCCCGCGACCGAATGGCTCGCGACTCCCGCCCGCCGCCTCCAGGGAGGCGTGATCGCGATGCAGGCCGACTTCGCGATGCTCGCTGCGGTCGAGACGATGGCCGGTCCGGGCGTCGCGATCGCCGGCCTCGACCTAAAGGCGAACTTCCTGCGCCCGGTCCCGCCCGACGGCACAGATCTCACGGCCCGCGCCGAGGTGGTCCACAGCGGCCGAACGATCGCGATCACCCGCGCCTCGGTCACGAATGCCGAAGGAAAGCCGGTGTTGCTGGCCACGGGCTCATCCATGTACCTGCCCGGCCGCCCAGCGAACCTGGGCGAGGTCGAGCTCGGCCCCGCCGAGAACTGAGCTCAGTACCGAACGGACACGAGGTAGAGGCCGTGAGGAGGCGCCGTCTCCCCGGCGCGCTCCCGCGGCGCTCCTTGCAGAAGCGCCTCGAAGTCCGCGAGCGCGCGCCTGCCGCCCGCGACCTCGAGCATCGACCCGATGAGCACCCTGACCATGTGGCGCATGAAGGCATCGGCCTCGATCCAGAGCTCGAGCAGCTCACCCGAGGGCGGCTCCGCAAGCGCGTGGCGCAGCCACTCCGCGCGCAGGATGTCCCGCTCGAAGCGAACGTGCTCGGTATCCGTCGGGGTGAATGCCGTGAAGTCGTGGGTGCCGGCAATGGCTGCGGCGCACGCTTCGAGCAGCGCGGGGTCGACACGGTGCGGCCACCACAGCGCGCGAGCGGCCTCGAAGGGATCACGCACCGGCGAGGCGAGAATCCGGTAGCAATAGGTGCGCGATCGGGCGTCTGCGCGCGCGTCGAAGCCCTGGGCGGCCTGACGGGCGTCGACCACCGAGATCTCGGCGGGCAGCAACGCGTTCAGCCGGTGTGCGAGCCCGTTCGGCGCCTCCCCGGGGAGCTCGACGCTCGCCACCTGGCCTCTGGCGTGGACGCCGGCGTCGGTGCGCCCGGCGACGGTGAGCCGCCGTGCGGGCTCACCGAGAATTCGCGCCAGCGCGGCCTCGAGCTCGCCCTGCACGGTGCGGCGGCCGGGTTGCGCCGCCCACCCGGCGAAAGGCCCGCCGTCGTAGGCGATCGTGAGCCGATAGGTGGCCACAGGCCGCCGCTCGGGTCGGGGCTACACCAGCTCGATGAAGACCATCTCGGTGGAGTCGGAGCGGCGCGGGCCGAGCTTCACGATTCGCGTGTAGCCGCCGGGGCGCTCCGAGTACCGGGGGGCGATCTCCTCGAACAGCTTGTGGACCACGAAACGATCCTGGCCGAGCGTCGAGAGCGCTCGGCGCCGCGCGTGAAGGTCGCCGCGCTTCGCGAGCGTGATCAGCTTCTCGACCTGCGGCTTCACCGCCTTGGCCTTCGCCTGGCTGGTCTTGATCCGCTCGTGCTCGATCAGGTCGCGCGAGAGGTTGCCGAGCAGCGACCTGCGATGGGCCGTGTCGCGGCTCAGCTTGTGACGGGTCCTGCGGTGGCGCATTACTCGTCGCGCAGCGAGAGGCCAAGCGCGGTCAGGGCGTCCTGGACCTCGTCGGTGGAGCGCTTGCCGAAGTTGGGAATCGCGTTCAGCTCGGACTCCGAGCGCTGCACGAGGTCGCCGACGGTCTGGATGCCGGCCCGCTTCAGGCAGTTGTAGGCGCGCACGCCGATCTCGAGCTCCTCGATCAGGCGGTCGTCTCCCTCGCCGGCGGCAAGCGGCGCGTATCCGGCCTCCACGGCGACGTCGCCGTCGCGGCTGGTCAGCTCCTCGACCCGGTCGGCGTCAGTGAAGATCGCCAGGCTCTTGATGAGGATCTCCGCGGCCTCGCGCAGCGCGGTCGCCGGCTCGATGGAGCCGTCGGTCTCGACCTCGAGCGAGAGCTTGTCGAAGTCCGTGCGCTGGCCGACCCGTGCGGAGTCGACGGCGTAGGACGCACGCCGGATCGGCGAGAAGATCGAGTCGATCGGGATCACGCCGAGCGGCTGGTCCTCGGTCTTGTTGTCCTCGGCCGGCGAGTATCCACGGCCTCGGCCGATCGTCAGGTACATCTCGAGCTTGGTCCGCTTCTCGAGCGTCGCGATCGGCGCGTTCGGGTTGAGGATCTCGACACCGGCGGGCAGGTCGATGTCCTTTGCCTTCACCTCGCCGGGGCCGGTCGCGACGAGCGGAGCCTCAACCTCATCAGCGTCGATGTGCATCCGGACGACGATGTCCTTGAGGTTGAGAACGATGTCGGTGACATCCTCCTTGACCCCGGCGACGGTCGAGAACTCGTGGGCCACGCCCTCGATTCGCACGCTCTTGATCGCGGCGCCGCCAAGCGAGGACAGCAGCACGCGCCGCAGGCTATTGCCAAACGTATAGCCGAAGCCCTTGTCGAGCGGCTCGACCGTGAAGTTGCCGCGGTTGTCTTCGACCTTCTCGCTGGAGATCTTCGGGATCTGGAATTCGGGCAGGGTGGTCATTGCTTCCTCTGGATCGTGTCTTTCTTGGTTGCGGGCCCTACTTGGAGTAGAGCTCGACGATCAGCTGTTCGGCGACCGGAGTCATGATCTCGCCGCGCTCGGGGAGTCGAAGCACCTTCGCGGTGAGCGAGTCGTGGTCCGCCTGCAGCCACGGCGGCACAGCCGCCGTCAGCTCGGTCGCCGAGCGCACGACGTCGGCCGCGTTTGATTGCAGCCGGATGGAGATCACGTCGTCGGGGCGGACCTGGTAAGAGGGGATGTCGACGCGACGGCCATTGACGAGCCAGTGGCCGTGGCGAATCAGCTGGCGGGCCTGGCGGCGGGAGGCCGCGAAGCCGAGCCTGACGAGCACGTTGTCGAGCCGCCGCTCCAGCAGCCGCAGCAGGTTCTCGCCGGTGATGCCTTGCTGGCGTGAGGCCTTCTCGTAGTAGCCGCGGAACTGCTTCTCGAGGACCTGGTAGTAGCGGCGCGCCTTCTGCTTCTCGCGCAGCTGCTGGCGGTACTCCGACTGGCGCATGCGCCCTCGCCCGTGCTCGCCGGGCGGGTAGGAGCGCCGCTCGACGCCGCACTTCTCGGTCAGGCAGCGCGCGCCCTTGAGAAAGAGCTTTTGTCCCTCCCGTCGGCACTGCTTGCACTGCGGTCCGGTGTCTCGAGCCATCGCCTAGACCCTCCGTCGCTTCCTGGGCCGACAGCCGTTGTGGGCCTGAGGCGTGACGTCCTTCACGGTCGTCACCTGAAGCCCCGCGGCCTGAAGCGAGCGGATCGCCGTGTCGCGGCCGGAGCCTGCGCCCTTGGCGTGGACCTCGACCCGCTCGAGTCCGTGCTCCATGCCCTTGCGGGCGGCCGCGTCGGCCGTCACCTGGGCGGCGAAGGGCGTCGACTTGCGGGAGCCCTTGAAGCCCGCCGAGCCGGCCGACTCCCAGCAGACGACGTTTCCGTCGGTGTCGGTGATCGTGACGATCGTGTTGTTGAAGCTCGTCTTGATGTGGGCGATGCCGTAGGCGATGTTCCTCTTCACCCGGCGGCGGGAACGGCCCTTGCCGCGCGCGGCCCCTCTCTTCGGTTGCGCCATCGAGTCCCTTCTCTCTTACTTCGGCGCCGGAGCCTTGCGCCGGCCGGCTACGCTCATCCGCCGCGGGCCTTTGCGAGTACGGGCATTGGTCTTCGTGCGCTGTCCCCGGACAGGCAGTCCGCGGCGGTGGCGAAGGCCTCGGTAGGCGCCGATTTCCGAGAGGCGCTTGATGTTCTGGGAGCGCTCGCGCCGCAGATCGCCCTCGACCTCCTGAGACTCGACCGCCTCGCGGAGCTTCACGACCTCGTCATCGGTCAGGTCCTTGACGTAGGTGTTGGCATCGACGCCGACGTCCTTGACGATCTTGCTCGCCGTCGAGGCTCCGATGCCGTGGACGTACGTCAGCCCGACCTGGATGCGCTTGTTGACCGGGATGTTTACGCCTGCGATGCGCGCCACTACCTCACGACCCCCTCAGCCCTGCCTCTGCTTGTGCCGCGGATTCGAGCAGATGACCAGCACGACGCCGCGCCGCCGGATGATCCGGCAACGCTCACACATCGGCTTTACGGACGCTCGAACCTTCATCCAAATCTCCTGCGGCCGCTTCGCGGCCTTACCTGCTGCTGCCGAGACACTACGTGTCTCGGCCCAACATATTCGGGGTCGTATCCAATCAACTACGGAGAAGGCCTGCCGGCCCCATGAATCGGGCCCGCAGGCACAAAGACACGGCCTTGCGGCCGACCGAGAATGGTAGCAGGCGTGAATTCGTGCCTGAGGGGACCGCGCGCCGGTCGTCAGCCGCTCAATTGAGCGCGGCCACCGGGGCCTGGGCGGGCGAGCGGTCCTCGCCCTGCTCGACCTGTTCCACGATGCGACAGAAGACCTCTACCAGCGCCGGATCGAACTGACTGCCGGCTGCGCGCCGGATCTCGGCCACGGCGCTGCGCCGATCCCGCGGGGCCGAATAGGGACGCGCGCTTCGCATCGCGTCGAAAGCGTCGCAGATGGAGATAATCCGGGCACCCACCGGGATCTCCTCGCCGGAGAGCCCGTCCGGGTAGCCACTGCCGTCCCAGCGCTCGTGGGACGATCGGACGAGGCGGGCGACCGGAACCATCGACGGGAAGGTGCCGAGGAGCCGCTCGCCGACCAGCGTGTGCTTGCGCATCAGCTCCCACTCCACGTTGTCCAGGCGCGCGGGCTTGGACAAGATCTCCTTCGGGATGGCGATCTTGCCGATGTCGTGGAACTCGGCCGCGCGCCGCAGGACGTCGATCTCCTCCGCGTCGAACTCAAGCTCGCGACCGACGGCGACCGCCAAGCGTGAGACGTCCTCATGGTGGTCGGTCAGCTCAGGCTCATCCTCACGGAGGATCGTTGCGAACAGCTCCTGGGTCTGGCGCTCGACGCGGCCCGTTCGGGCGGCCTTCTCCGCGTACATGCGCCGGTCCGCGAGACGCAGCGCCTCGCTCGCGACGGTCGCCTCGGCCGAGATCAGGACGGCTCCCGCTGAGGCGCCGATGCGAAATCCGTCGCCCTGCTCGGTGAGGGCATCCCGGCCCGCTTCGACGATCCGCTCCGCGGCCCCCGCGGACGACGGGACGAGGATGCAGAACTCGTCCCCGCCGAGGCGGTAGGCGCGGCCACCGGGCTCGACGGCTGCAGCCAGGCTCACTCCCAGCTTGCGAAGCAGGCTGTCGCCCGCCGGGTGGCCGTAGGTGTCGTTGTAGAGCTTGAATCCGTCCAAGTCATAGAGGGCGAACACATGGCTGCCCCGCGCATCGCGGCCCATGGCGAGGGCGCGTTCGAGGTCTTCGAGCAGCTTGCGGCGGTTCGCGAGCTTGGTGAGCGCGTCGGTGGAGGCGTCGTCGTGGAGCGCCGCCATCAGGTTGGTGTTCTCCCGGAAGCTGATCCCCAACCGTACGAGCACCGCGGCGAGGGTCGCGACCGAGAGCCACACTGAGACAACGTGCTGGCGGCTGAAGTGGTCCCAGCAGAGAACCCCGACGGCGATCGCGCCGAACACGGCGGGAAACAGCATCGGGGAGCGGTAGACCCGCCGCCGCTGCGAGTGGTGGTTGAAGGTCAGCGCGGCGCCCCCCGCGATCAGGACCGCACCGATCAGCCACAGCTCGTCGAGCCAGCCGCCGCTGTAAGAGGCGGTTGCCTCGACATACAGATAGATCCCGTCGCCAAGCGTCCAGATGATCAGCCCAGCTGCGATCGCGAGGAACGCGCCCGCGCCGCGAAAGCCGCTCACCACGAGCGCGCCGAGGATGAAGCTGACGAGGAGGATGTCGCCGAGCGGATAGGCGAGATTGGTCAGCACGGCGGCCGCGTTGCCGTTCGTCAGCCCGACGAGCGCGGGACCCAGCAGGGCGGAGCCCAATGCCGCCGCCGCCAAGCCGCCGATCGCGCCATCGAGCCAGCTTGCGGCCGTGAAGTGGCCGATTCGCTGCTTGATCAGGAAGGCGATGCCCACGTAGAAGCACGGCAGCGCGGCGAGATAGCCCACGTCCGCCAGCGACGGATACGGAATGCTGGTCGCGTTCGTGTAGACGAGCGTCCAGTACAGATCAGCGGCGGTCCAACTCAGCAGCCCGAGGCCGAAGGCGGTCCAGGCGGGCCGCTGATCGCGGACAAGCGCCGCGTGGGCGAAGCACGCGAGGCTCGCAAGAAGAAGGCTTGCGTGATACACCCAAATCGAAGCGGCATCGTCGAGCCCTGCGGGTTGCCCCGCGGCGATGAAGCCGGCGTAGGCGAGCGCGCTCGCGGCACTCGCCGCGAGCAGTATCCACACGAGGCGCCGCGCCTCCCGTCTGCTCTGGACAAACATTGGCCCCTCCATCGGCATATTGGCCGTCGCGGGTAAATCGGTGGGCTTTTCGTCCACGGGCCTTCAGGGATTCGCGCCGCGCGCCGATGCGGTTGAGCGGGCGTCTACGCCCGACCGACCGCGGCGACCATCGCGCCCGCAAGCGTCACCTGAAGCAGCGACTTCCTCAGCGGGACGCTGAGGAACGGGCGACGGATCCAAGCGATCGCGACAAGCTCGGTCGTCGTCCACGGCCCGTGCCCGACGTGCGCGAAGCGGGGCTGACCCCTCACCAGACGCCGGGCACCAGGCGCTTGGTTCGCTGCATGTAGGCGCGGTAGGGCTCGCTGAGCGCTTGGACGAGGACCGCCTCCTCGTGCCGCAGCCGGACGCCGAAGCCGACCAAGGGCGGCACCAGGCAGGCCGGGATCGAGAGCCAGGTGCCGAGTGCAATCCCGAGCCCCGTCGAGGCCATGAGCAAGCCGGTGTAGCTGGGGTGGCGCACGTGCCTGTACGGGGCGGAGTCGACGACCTGGTGGTCCGCCTGCACGACGACGGTGAACTGAAAGAACCGGCCGAGCGCGCGGACAGCCCACGCTCGCAGCCCCAGCCCCGCGGCGAACACCGCGAGGCCGAGCGCGACCGGCCACCACCCCGGACCTGGGAGCGTCAGGTCACCGCTTCGGGCGGCGAGCACGGCCAGGGCGAGCCCGCCGAGCACCGAGAAGGTGAGCGGGACGAAGCTCCGGTCGCGGCCCGCCTCGCCCCCCCGCGCTCGAACCGCGAGGATGACCTCGAAGATCGCCCAGCCGCCGACGCAGATCCAAAACAGGGCCCCCGCCGTCCCGCCGTGGACGGCGAGGGGTTTCACTCCTCGTGCCAGGGAGTCAGGATCCGCGGCCCGTCCTCGGTCACGGCGACGGTGAACTCGAAGTGGGCGGCCAGCGAGCCATCCGCCGAGTAGACCGCCCAGTTGTCGTCCCCGACGCGAACGTCCGGACCGCCGGCGTTGACCATGGGCTCGATCGCGAGCACCATTCCGGGCTCGAGCTCGGGGCCCTTGCCCGGCTCGCCGTAGTTGGGAATCTGCGGGTCCTCGTGCATGTCGCGGCCGATCCCGTGGCCGACCAGCGAGCGGATGATCGAGAAGCCCTGCGATTCGACGTGGCGCTGAATCGCGGCGGATATATCTCCGAGGTGGTTCCCCGGGCGCACTTCGTGGGCACCGGCAATCAGCGCCTCCTTGGTCACGTCGAGCAGCTCACGGGCGCCCGGGTTGACGGCGCCGACCGGGACCGTGATCGCCGCGTCCGCGACCCAGCCGTCCTTGGTAACCCCCACGT
>JBOGZC010000025.1:0-43154 GCA_050697075.1 Solirubrobacterales bacterium
GCAGGAAGCTCTGCGCTCACCAGGTCCACTGAACAACCTCCCTCTCGATTGAGAAAGGAAAAGACCCTCCCCGATCCCCGGAGAGGGCCTTCCTCAAGTCGGTTGTTCGTTAGCTATCAGTCGACGCTCGAACGAGGCCGGCGGAGAGTCCTTTCCCCCCGGCTTGCGATGGAGCTGGAAGTAACGGCCGGCGATCGGGGTGATCGGAATCTCCGCAGGCATCAGACCTGCCACCACTCTCCGTCGGAATGCGGCTCGACGCGATGGAACAGCTGCTCGAATCGCTCTGGCGCAGCGGTGTGGATGGGAACAATGCGCCCCGGCGCAAGCGCCTGGGCGAGGCGTTTGAGATCCGCAACAGTGGCGTGCCCGGACGCGTGGACAACATCGAGCGGGATGCCGTGGCGTGCACGGAAGTCGTGGAACTCCTGCATTCGAGGCTCGTGAAGATACCCCGGCCACATGGACCAGATGGCCCGAGCGCCGGCGAGGCAGTCAGCCCGTTCAAGGTCGGCGCTCATCGAAGGGCGAAAGGTCATGGCGAGCTGGTGGCGCCGGTCCGGCAGTTGCTCGGGATAGACGCGTGAAGCCCGGATCTCTGCGGTGCGCTCGAATTCGCGGGAGCGAAGCACGGCGAGCTTCTGGCTTTGGGGGACGAAGAAGTTCACCCGGTCGAACCCGAGTTGGGGAATGTTGGGATTGCTGGTGGCCTTTGTGACTGCCGCTCCGTAGAGGTCGAGGACCAGCTCGCGATTTGCCCGAAGGGCGGCTCGGTACAGGCTGACGAGGCGGTCGATGTTCTGAATGGAGAACATCAGCAAGACCAGACCCTCGGTCTGGCCGAAGAGCTCGACGCAGCGGGCCTCGACGTCCTCTTCGGTGGTCTCGGGGCGCTCGTCCTCATTAGTGGAGGTGATCCGCGTTCCCTCCATAAGCAGGACGTCGATCTGCTCCGGCGGATGATCGATGAGCCGCTGGAAGAGGGAAGCCTTGCGTCCGTGGGCGCGCAGGTCGCCGCTGTAAAAGAGGCGGCGGCCCGCTGCCTCGACGAGCAGGGAATAGGCGTCGAAGGCACTGTGGTCGGCGAGGAACGGAGTGACCTTGAAAGGCCCGAGCTCGATGGGAGTCCGATCGGCGAGGAAGCCCGCAGGCTCCCGGTCTAGTCCCAATGGCGTGAAGAACGCCGCCTCCTTGAGGATGCGGACCGTGGCCGCACCCATGTAGAGAGGAACGTCGTTCGGGAGCTCGCTGGCGAGGCCGTAGTGGTCTGGGTGGCCGTGGGAGAGGACAACACCGGCCAGGCTCTCGCGATCGCTGTCGCGCATTCCAGCCACGGCTGGAAGAGGAACTTCATCGGTCGGCTCGGCCCAGAGAGGCCGGCCAAGATCCAGGACCAGGCGCTGTCCCTCAGCCTCCAGTTCGACGCAGTTACCTCCGATTTCGCGCGATCCGCGATGAATTCGAGCTCGCATCGTCTGCCTGACCGCCTCTTACGCCCGGAGCGCCTTGAGGACGAACACGCTCAGCAGGAAGAGAAGGAAGCCACAGACCGCGAGGGGGAACCAGACGAGGGTCCCAAGAAGAACTCCCACCACTCCGGCGGCCGCAAGGCGGCTCCAGAATCTGATCGAGTCCGCCGCAGGGTCAGCCCTGCGTTCGTAGCGAGACGCGGTGGCCAGGCGATCCTCAGGCAACTCCTTGTGCGTTGGCATCAGCCAGGTGCGGTTCGGTCAGGCAGCCGCTGCCGCGACGATCGGGTAATCGGCGGGCGCCGGATGGCTGAGAGTCCGCCGGACGATGTCGATTGCTTCGGCGATGCCGAGCTCCTCAGCGCAAAGATCGAAATAGCCAGCGAAATCCTCGATCTCCAAGGCCGGCTCGTTCGGAGCGCCCCAGTCCGGGTGTCCCGCTGTGAGCTCTCCGCTCACCCAAGCTCCGGCGAGCTTGGCCGCCGCGACGACCGGGTAAACGGTTCCGCTCTCTGGATCTTCATAGCTGCCCGCTCCGATTCGAAAGGACCTGCTCCGCATCGCGCAGGCAAGCCAGTACGCGACGCTGGGCGGGAGATTGAAGATCGCCAGGCGGAGCCTAGTCATGGCGTACTGCCTTTCGGTCTGTTTCACGCTGTTGATCATCTTCAGCTCCTCGGGTAGATGGCGGCCCAAGGAGATGCCTCGGATTCGGGTAATCCCGACTTTAATGGCGGAATTTGACCCCGGCCGAACTCAGGCATCGATGTAGCGCACATCAGTCTGGCTTGAGTCACTCAAGCCGGTAGAGGTCGGCCGAGAAGGACCATCGTGGCCCGGGAAGCGAGCGATCGGGGATCAGCTCCCCGGCGAGACAGCGGTCATCTGCGGGGTTCCACTGCACGCCGTCCATCCGTGGCCAGGCGACCTTTCGGCCGCCGAGGACGGCGAACTCTGGATCGGACAGCAGACGCGCGGTTTGTTCTCGTCGCATGCCGAGGCTGGCCGCGATCGGACCTGCGATTTCGTCGAGGGTCGAGGGATCGTTGTGGAAGTGCAGCGCGCAGATGAGTCCGTCGAACAGCGGCTTCACCACCGCAGCGGGATTGCTCGCGGCACCGTCCGGCGACGCGAGCCGAACGCTTAGACAGAAGCGGTCGTCGTCACCTCCGGCACGTTCAAAAGGGGTGACGTGCGCAGATTTGACCGCCCGCCAGACGCGTGCAACGGGAGTCGATCCCGAAAGTGCTCCGCAGCCGTCGCACTCGACGCGAGCGATGGCCGTGCCCCTATTCCAATGGAAGAAGTCGCCGGCGATAGGCGTGAGGCCATAGGCGCAGTAGTGGTCGCCGTTGACATCGCTTTCGGGGACCGGAGGTGGAGACACGAAGGCTCGCTCGAAGCGGAGGCCATGGAGGGCCGATCGCTCGAAATAGCGGGGATAGACGTTGTAGATGAGGGCGTTCTCGGCGTCGCAGGCTTCTTCCGTGAGTGAGAGGTATCTGCCGTGAAGCAGCTCGCCGTCGCTCGCCCCTAGCTCGGACACAGCCTCACGAAGCTTGTCGCGAAAACAGAGCTGCCAGCCGCGTGGCTGGTATTGAAGTCGCCGTGGAGACCAGGCCTCGACCGTCGTTCCGCGCCGGCGCACCAGAAAAGGTCTCGCCTCACCGTCGCACGGTGGTTCGGAGGCCTGCCGAGGGAGAGGTGGCGCCACGCGCGACGCAGACGGCCGGGGCGGAAGGGAACTGGGAGCAGCCCCGCAGGTTCCGCATCGCTTCCATCCGATGCCTTCGGCGCCGCGCTCTCGGTTCAGATAGTCGACGGCCTCGTCGAGCGATTCGAAGAAGAGCTTGGGCACGCTGAGGTTGGCGCGGGCGAGCTCTCGACATCCGGCCGAGTGCAGGACGTTGTATGCCGGATCACCCCGGGGAACGAAGTCGTTGTAGAGGAGGCCGTCGGCTGCAGCTCGGAGGCCGGCGAAGTCCTGGTCGTCAGCGACGGTGCGCACACCAATTTGGACCGTACAAGCTCCGGGTAATCCTCACGAACAGTGCTATATTCACAACCGCTGTGAATAAGGCAGAACTTGTGAAGATAGAAGGCCGGCTAGAGCCGGACGCCCTGCGGATCCTGCGGCAAATCCCAGGGGTGACGGTAGTCGCTCGCGAGCCGGGAGGCCGCGATAGGGGAGTCGACGCGATCCTGCGTTTCGCGGGCGGGCGCGCCGACGTCGCTGTCGAGTTCAAGTCTCGCGCAAGTGCCGCGACCGCCTGGCAGCTCGCTCAATACGCACAAGCGCATCCGGAGACGCCCGTGCTACTCATCGCAGATGCGACCACCGCGGAGGCTCGGGAAATCCTCCAGCGTCACGGCGTCTCGGTTATGGACGGTCTGGGCAACGCTCATGTCGAGCTCCCCGGCCTGCTTCTACATCTCGAAGGGCAACGGCGAGCGAAGAAGGGCGGAGGCTCGCCCACCCGATTGAGAGGCAAGGCCGGTCTGGTTGCCCAAGCGCTGCTACTGAAACCCGAACGGGTATGGCACATCAACGATCTGGCGGAGGTCGCAGCGGTATCTCCCCCCCTCGTCCACAGAGTCGTTTCTCGCCTGGAGGACGAGGGAGTCATGATCGCCGAGGGCAGCGGCCCGAATCGGGTGCGGCGGCTCACCAACGCCACGGCGCTGCTCGACCTCTGGGCTGAGGAGAACGTCGACCGTCCGATTCGAACCCGGGGCCATCTCCTGGCTCCAAGCCCGCAGCGGCTTATGACCACGCTTGGGGGAAACCTGGAAAGAGGTGGGCTCGACTATGCGCTCACCGGCGCCGCGGCGGCGAGCTTGGTTGCACCTTTCGTCACTGCCGTTCCAGTCATCGAGGTCTGGGTGAGTGCAAGGACTGGAGCAGACGAGCTCTATGACGCGACCCGGGCCGAGCCCGTTACCGATGGAGAGAACGTGGTCTTCCTTCAGGCCAAGGACGATGCCCCGCTCGCTTTTCGCGAAAGGGTGAAGCGCTTGTGGCTGGCCAACCGGTTTCGTCTCTACGCGGACCTTCGCCGCGATCCGCGACGTGGTCGGGAACAGGCAGAGAACCTGCGCCAGGAGGTCATCGGGTTTTGAACGGCCGAGACCACTACACAGACTACGACGAGGAAACAACTGCCAGGTGTGAGCGAGTCCTGGTCACGCTGCTCGGAGAGCTCGGCCCCTGGAGAGAGCGGATCTATCTCGCAGGCGGTCTCGCCCCCCGTTACCTGGTCGGGCAACTCCCGGAGGGCGCCCGCGCCCACGTCGGGACCACGGACGTCGACCTTGTCATTGGGATTGCGCTCGGGGACGAGACTCCGGAGACGTATCGCACCTTGCAGAACAATCTGCAGAAGGCCCACTTCGAGCAGGAGGAGCCGAGCTTCCGCTGGACGCGCAAAGTCGAGGGCGTCACTGTCGTAGTGGAGTTTCTCTGTGAGACGGACGAGGTTGAGCCGGGCCGGATCTTTCGCCCGAAGGGCGAATCCACGGGCTCAAAGCTTGCAGCGCTCAACATCCGTGGCGCTCATCTCGCGCGAGATGACTTCATCGAGGTTTCGATCGAAGCGGAGCGGCTGGACGGGGGCGGCAGGTCGAAGATTCCCGTGCGCGTGGCGAATGTTTTGCCGTACACGGCGCTCAAGATCTTCGCGTTCCAGGATCGGCACGACAATAAGGATGCGTACGACCTGGTGTTCACGCTGCTGCACGCGAATGGCGGTCCCGAGACTGCGGGCCAAGCAGCAAGATCGAGCGCCGTGGCAGATCATTCTCAGGTCGCTGAAGCCATGACGCTGTTGGGGGAGCGGTTCCGGGATGCCGATCAAGACGGTCCTCACGCATACGCAGCATTCCTCGCGGCGCCCGACGACGAGGAGGAGAAGGCGCGACTGCGTCGGGAGGCGGTTGCCACCATTCGGGAGTTCCTCCGAGGCTTGGCGGGTTAGATCGGGACGACGCGCGCAGCAGTACGAGCCTGGACCTTACAATCACCACCGTAGTTATCCACGGTGTTCCATCGGGGTTCAGTTAGTCCAAGGCGGTGTCCAAAATCGCCGAAGGCGGTGTCCCCGAGTTCAAAAATGGGGGTTAGTTGGGACAACGCCTTGAGAGGGCGGTGTCCTGGGCCGCTAGACGAACGGGGCAAACGCAGCCCTGATCGTACCCCTTTTTGAACTCGATTCCGGGGCATTCCATCGGTTTCCGGACACCGCCTTATTCGGCCCTTTCTGGGGCGGGCGGAGTACCTGAATCTCGCTTCGGGACTCCACATAATGGGGACAAGATGATGAGCAAAGAAGCCATCAGCGAAAACACATGGGACCGCCCAATCCGGGGGCAACGTGCAAGGAGCCGGCAACGCCCAGCGACGTTACCGGCGAGTGTGCCGACCGTCGAACAGGCCATCAGCGCATGGATCGCGACCAGAGGGTTTGCACCGTCGACGGCAAGCCGAATCCGCGACCATCTGGAGGGCAGCCGAGCACGAGGATGGCGCGCCGAACGCGAGATCGGCACAATCGAGCAGCTCAGTGCTGCGGATGCGGCGGCCTATGTCATTTACCTACGCGATCGAGGCGCCGCACCGGCAACGCTGCGAAAGGTAAAGACTCTGTTCTCCAGCCTTAGAACTTTTTGCGCAGAGACACCGACATACAGCAAGGGCCTTCAGGGCACCGAACTGGGCACGCTTCGGCTTCCACCATTAGTGGAACGCATTCCTCAAGCGCTCACCGAGCAAGAGTGCTTACAAGTGATCGCGGCTTGCGGCGACTCGCTGCGCGATCGGTTGATTGTCGAGACTCTGCTGCTTGCAGGGTTGCGCGTTAGCGAGCTGTGTGCACTTACCATCGACGCAATACACCTAGAGAGCAGGCCGGCATATGTTCAGGTCTGCGGCAGCGTTCATAATCCGCACCGGCCAAAGACGCCGCAGGAGCGGCGCGTAGTGATTGATTACGATGTGAATGGCTTTGGTCGGGGTTACGCGAGCCGGCTACGTCACTACATCGAATCAGTGCGAGAACAGAGCTACGACCGTGAAATCTTTCTTTCCCATTATGAAGACAAGAGCACTGGCAACCATCCACCGCTGACGACGGTTGGCATCCAGCGACTGATGACTCGACTCGAAGCAGCGTCGGGGATCCACAGCAATCCGCACCGGCTACGGCACACATTTGCAACTCGCTGCGTTGATAAGGGAGTGCCGATGTTCCATCTTCAGGATGCACTCGGGCATCGCTCGCTTGACATGGTGCGCCGGTATTCCAGCCAGAACCGACATGCGCAAGCGGAAGGCTTCTATCGAGCGTTCGGCGCCAGTAGCTAGAGATAACGGCGCGTTGAAGGTTAGAGGTCAAGCGTGATGGGTTCGCGCTGCGCTAGAGCTTGAAAGATGCGAATAGCCGTGCGATCGGTGACGCCGTGTCCGAGTAGCGCGTTGTACAGACAACCACGACTCACGTTTGCTGCCCTCGCAAATTCGACGGCAGTCCAACGTCGCATCACGAGCGCAAGTCGCAGCTGTGCCGGGTCAAAGATTCCAGTGCGCGGATTCCAGAATGGCTGTGAGGGACCGTGCAGAAGGTCGCTAACGGCAATACTCATGGCAGCAACCAGCCCCGGCGTATGGCCGCCGCGAGTAGCAGCATCGCAACTGGTGCAATCCAGACAGTTGCGACGAGTGCACGCTGCCGCGGCCATGTTGCAAGAGCAGACGACCCGAGCGCTGCCCATTCAGTTGCTATGACGCCACGTCCAATCGCGACGAGCCATTCCCAGCCCCAGTCTCGCGGTGCCCACCACCACGCGCAGGCCGTAAGCGGCAGCACCATCCACGGCTGCTCGCTCAGCAATGCCGCAACAACAGCAAGCGGGATTCCCAGCATTGCAAGGTGTTTGCGCTCATCGCGGGAGCGGACGTACCCGCGCGTGCGTATACGCGCAACATGCGCATGTGCAGCTAACCGCGCAAGAACGTCTGCGACGTGCACGCCCGACGCCAGCTTCTGCGGCTCGACGTGTCGAGCATTGTGGGTCTTAGCGGTCATCGCGACATTCCTGTAAGGCAGGTGCCGCGACAGACGCTACTGCGGCACCTGTCACCAACAACTATGCGCGCACAATTGTGCGCGCGCAATAAGCGCAAACCCTTTGTAACTAAAGGGTTTTCCCGCTGTTACGTGCCCACATTCGCAAGCCCCACGCGACAGCGACTGCGAATTTAGCAACAGACGCTTAAGTCCACTCCTCCAAGGGTCCGGCGAAACCGCGTTAGCGGACCCCGCTTCCTCGACTGGATACAACACATAGCTAGTTAGAGGCGACCGGCGGTGCTGTGATTCTTAGAGAGCTGTCTGGATACTCAAAGCTCAGCTCTCCTGCGGTAACGGTGTTGGCGTCTGAAGAGCCACAGCTCTTATCGCCACCCGGCTCGGGTTGACCACGTAGTACTACTTTCTCTGGGAGAGGAGGTCCATCGCGTTGGCCAAACATGCTTCCGGGAGATGAGCCTGGAGCCGAGCATCGTCTTCTATTTCGAGCACTCGTTTGCCGTTGATTGTGGTAACGCTCCCCTGGTCAAGGTTCCATGCTGTTTGAGCATGCATCCAGCCTTCTTGGCTCGCCTGTTCCGGTTTCAATGCCACATTTGTCTTCAGTAGGGTAAGACGCTGGGTTCACGATGAAAACGGGGCGCCGGAGCGCCCCCCTCACGTCGTCCTAGTTACCGCCTAGCCCCTTGGCCACAGCGGCAAGACCAATCGAACCCCATGTGTGCTTGCCGACAATGCCATCAACCCTGAGGTGATGGCGCCGCTGATACCTCTTGACAGCCGCGCGGGTTTCGATCCCAAACCTGCCATCAACCTTGATGTTGTAGCCGAGGTATCTGAGGCACCTCTGTAGATCCCGTACGGCCCTGCCGCGATTACCAAGGGAGAGTGTGTGGGTCCAGGGGGTGTGAACGCAACTCCCGCCAGCACGGGCCGAGGCGGCCGATGCATACTGAGTGCCGGTCGCGATGCCCCCGCCAACCGCAACCACGCCAGCGATCAAGAAGCTGGCCAATAGAGCGCGTAGGCCTCGTCTCGGGCCATGCGGGTTACCGTTGAATGTGGTGGTGCTTAATGCCATGTCGGAACTCCTGTGTGGGTGGATGCGGCAACCATCCCAACCGCCAGCGGACATCAGGCGGACAATGTCGTCGGCCCTTCCCAGGGGTGCTAGGCGCTAAGACGGCTGAGGTACCGTCCGAGCTCGATCAGGCGGAAGGTGGTTTCTTCGGTCGCCGGCGCGTGGAGTCAGGGGTCGCCTTGTCGGAAGACTCGCCCCTCTCGGCTGAACCGAGCCATCGCAGTGCAGCATCCGACTCGCTGGGAGCCTGCGACTTTGTGGAACGCGGCTTGGGTGATGTGCGCGATGCTTTGGGCTGTTGCGCCGGGGCCTTGGCAGATGTGCGCTTACGCGCGGTGGCTGGGGTTTCCTGGCGTTTCTTCGTGTCGCGACGCTTCTCCTTTTCTGCGAGACCTTCAGCTACTTCGGTGACCGTGACTTTGCGCACAGGAGCCTTCGCTGGCTTCGTCGCCTGTTGTTGTGTCCCCGTAAGAGCTGTTCGCTGAGGTGGCCAGCTGCGTGGAGGTTGCGAGACAGGTGGCGGAGTTGGTGACGGAGGTTCCACCGTTCGCTCCGTCGCCTGGATCGGCTCCGGCGCAGCTGGTGTCAGCGGCGCGAGTGGTTCGGGCGCCGGTGCACGCTCGACCTCCACCTCCTCCACTCCCTCTAATAATTGGGCCGGCTCGATGGCTGCCTCAGCATCGCGCGGTGCTTCGAGGCGCTCCAGTCGCAGCTCGATCGGAGGGTGCGTTGCTTCTAGTGCATCCTCCCAACCGGTGCGGGGCTTCTCCCAATCCTGCAGCTCAGTGAGCGCCTTGCGCAGACCCAGACGGTAGTCGTCACCGAGGTTGGCGGCGCGAGCATCAGCCTCATACTCATGGCTGCGGCTTTGTTTCGCCATTATGGGAACGATGACGAGCTTGATGCTTACCCAGGCAGGCCAAAAGAAGAACCATCCAACTGCTTTGAGTATCCCGCTGTTGCGCTGCACTAGCCAGGACGCAGCGTTGAAGGCGACAACGATTGGCCAGCAACAAGACCAGACTGCGCGGGTTCCGACGGGATCCGCGAAGTGCCAGTGAACAAGCTCGTGCGCGAGGATGGCGCGGATTGCGGTGCTGTCGAGCTGCGGCTTCGGCTGGCCTTCTGACTTGTCGTAGTCGCCGAGTAGGCCGCGGGCGATAACGATGCCGCGCGGATGTGACCATGCACCGGGTATCAGCTTGTCGCTGATCCAAAGCTCTGGCACGACGCGAAGGCCAAATCCGGCGCCGGCGTCGAGCAGCAAAGGATGCAGAAAGTCCTTCTCTCTTCTGCTGAGCTCGCGGTAGCCGCGCAGTTTCATCAGCTGGGGTTCGGCAGCGATGAGAATGGCCAGCGTTATAGAACCAACGAGAAATCCGCTGAGGATGGCGCCGATGAAATCAAGAGGGGCGTTGACGTAGCCAATAAAGATGTTGAGAAAGCCGAAGATGACGCCGAGGATGAGGCCGGCGAATATGCCGAGCACTCCGACGCCTTCGCCAATATGGAATTCCCGAGCGAGACTGCTGTCGTGTGCGCCGATGAGACCAAGGACGGCGCCGATAAGGCCGCCGAATGCAGCAAGCCAGAGCGCAAAAGGCAGTCCGGTCCATGCTGCAATCGCGGCGGCCCATACTCCTCGGTCGTAGCGGTCCAATGCACCGAAGGCGAGCCAGTTGAGGCGCGAGTAAGAGGGGCGCGCATTCATGCGGATTACAGGCTGTGGAGGTGATGCCTCCATTGCTCAAGTGCTGTCGTTGTAGATCTGCAAGATCGTGTATCGACCTTTGGGCACGGAAAGCAGCGCTGCTTGTCCAACTTTGAAAGTGCGCAGCTCGTTTGGATGCATGTTGAATTTCTCGACTCTTTTTTGCGTGCCTTTCTCGGAGAAACCTGTTTTGTAGTCAACCTGGTGCGTCACTTCACTGGCGCGTCGCGTACCGAATTGCGCAGCGATTGCTTCCGCATCCTCTGCTTCAACTCGGTGGGCGATGATCAGTCCTGCACCTAGACATGCGCGACGCAGCGATGTTGTTTCGGGCAGATACTGCGTTGAAATAACGACGGGCATCAGTGCTTGTCGCGCTTGCAGCAAAAGATCGACGAGTTGTTCTGCTTCTTGCAGTGCTGCGAATTCGTCAAAGACGGCCAAGACTGGAGCGATGTCTGCGCCGTCGCCGATTGCGCGCAGTCGGCGCGCGCAAACTTGTTTGAGGTCCTGCGCAACGACGCGGCCCATCAGCTCGACGTCTTCGCTGCTAGCGAGTGCGCTCAGTGCGATGTATGTAACCGATGGTGTTGCAAGTGCCTGTTCCCAGTCGAGCGTTGGCTGTTGGCGGAAGAGGTCGCCGAACTTTCCTTCGAGCAATGCACCGAGTCGGTATCGCAATCCCGCGTGTCCTCCGCTGCCGGCACGGTCGCCGCCCTGCGGTGCTAGGTCGAGCAGTCGTTGGCGAATGCGCTCGTCGCTCTTGATCTTCTGCGCAATCTTTTCCAGACCGCGCGTATTGAAGGCGTCGTGCAGAGCTTCGAGGGTTACGGGCTCGCCCGCCGCTTCCAGTCCCCGGACCACAACGGGGACTGCCTCCATGGCGATGTTCTTATAGATCTCGGCGTTGGCTCCGTAGGTGAAAGCGCCAACTAGCTTGTTGGCGACCGACGCCGCATCACCGGAGCACGGGTTGTAGCCGAGCGAGTCGGGGTCGTCGGGATCGACGAGGTGGAACGGAAGTTGATAACGAGCTGCAAGACGACGGGCGGCGCCGGCGAGTCCCCCGCCCTTGCAGTCGACGATGACGAGACCACAGCCTGAAGCGAGGACGCCGTCGCCGAGTCTGGTGACGGTCGTGGTCTTGCCCGTGCCCGGGGCGCCAGGCAGAAAGACGTGCGTGGCAAGGTCGACGGGGAGCTCCAGGTCAAAAGGTCGACGGGTCTCGGCGTCGAGACCAAGGCGAATCTGGCCGAGCGGATGAGCGAGGCTCTGGTCTGAGCTGGTTGTTTGCGGATCAGGCAGGAGCGACTGCCTTTCTCCCGTGATCGCGCGATATCGACGCTGGTCGAGTCGGTGATCACGTCGGATCTGTGCGTCAACTCTACGCCGCAGGACGACGTTCGCCAAAAGCATTCCCTCGAACCAAAGCGGTCCGGCCAGTGCTTCGGTGTACATGCTGCGCAGCGCAAGGTTTCCGTCGACGGAAGATATCTGCTCGGGGATGACTTGGCTCAGCCATTGATGCCAGGGCCAAGCCCAGATGACGAAATCGTGCAGAAGCGCAAGCGGAATGACCAGCACGATTGCGAAGATGAGGCGAAGCCAAAGCGAGGGACGCTGCAACCATCGCCATAGCAAGACAACTGCTCCGCCGGCAATGAGCCCAGGGTTGGCGAGCGCGAGCACGGCGGACGCGATCAGCAGCAGGATGGCTGCGTCTTCGAACTTTGTTTCGATCGGTCCCTGCGCCGCGGGGGCCGCTTGACTCTCGATCGTTATCCGCGCCATTCCCGCACCTCTATGCGATCGTCAGCGCGCAGGTCTCGTACGACTTCGCGCGTTCGCTCCACACGTTCTGGCTTGACGTACCACCACACCTGGTCGACCTTCTCGCGGTCGTAGGCGCGGATCATGTCTTGCATCTGGCGCCGGTCTTTGCGGCTGAGGTCCAGCTCTACCGCGATGGTTTGGATCTTGCTTTTGCCTTTTGCCTTGGGGAACTCCAGCAGCGCATCGGGAGTCCGTCCGCCGCTCTTTTGCTCGCCGGCGCGTTGGTCGCGAAAGCGCTGAGCGCGAAGCTCGCGTTCTGTCGTGAGTGCTGCGCCGTCGTTGTCCGCGAGCAAGTATTCGCTAAGCGCGATTACGGCATAGGCGTGATCAAGCTGAGAGACGACAAGCGGTGCAGGCTGGACGCCAACGTCGGCAAGACGTGCACCGGTGGTGCTGACGCGTATCGCCTCGGGGCGATGAGCAAACGGCTTATCGCGAAGGATGAGTCCGAGCTTGTCGAGCGCCTTCAGGCGTCGGTATGCCGCCCACTTGCCAACTTGTTTGGATCGAGGGCGCCAGAAGAAGCGCAGACCGACGAGCTCTGTGGTGACAACGCCATGGCGCGCAATCCAGCGCAAGATCTCCATGTCGCGCTCGGTGAGCTGAGGGCCACGACGACGCCGGCTCGTCTTTTGCGAGCGGAGAAGTTTTGGAACCCGCCGCTCTTTGGCCGGCGTCATCATGGTGGTTGCCTACTCGCATTGCGCTGCGAGTCGCGGCGTCCGTAGATACAACCGTACCCGCGCAAAGGCGCGTGCGCAACGAGGTTCACGAGGTTGTGACGCGCTAGTCGTTTTGCTGCAAAGGGATTTACGCGCTGCGACCCGCGAGCAGCGCGACGCTGAGTTGTTGTCGTAGTTGTCGAAAGCTCGGACCGAATGGCTGCAGCTGCCACAGCTGAGCAGCGAAGTCGTAAACGCTTCCGCCGCGCTGGCAGCCATAGCAATACCAGCCGCGCTCGGGCTCGCGGTAGACGTGAAGACTGGGCGTGCGGTCTTGATGGAAGGGACAGGCGATTTTCCCGCTCCTCGGGACCTGGATCCCGGCAAGGTGTTCGACGTAGACGACCGGAGGGATCAGCAGCAGCGGATCATCTGTCTGCGGACGAGGTCCGCGATTGCGCACCTGCATGTTGTCGATGTTGTCGGGTAGCGAGGCGGTGATGTCGGAGAGTCGATGTCTCTTCTTCGCATTGCAGCGTTTTAGTCGAACAGCAGCCGGCGGATGATGCTTGTGGTTGAGCGACGGCGGCCTGAGCACGCGCGCCGGATCGGCGCAGGACGCATCGGCAGCGAGCACATGAGCAAGTCGTCGGTTCGTGGTCTCGATGACGTCGAGGGCGACTGGGTGAGACAAGAGCCAGTATGCGTGCAGGTTGCGCGCAGTGCCTGACGTAAGCACGATGTTTGGTGCTGGCGTGAAGTCGCGCAGCGAAGCGATGGCTTGCGGCGTGTCGCAGTCGGCCCAAAGCAAAGACGCTTGCGCAACAAGGTCTTCGCGTCCGCCGCTGCGTCGACAACGTGGCAGCACGCCGATGTAGACGTCGGTGAGCGCTGCGTTTCTGTCGATGTCGGCGCAGACCTGATCGAGCTGCGCGGCAGGATGAAACGCCTGGCGCATGCCGTTGCGACAGCGAAACCGCAGTTCCATTAGCGAGTCAGGCGGTGCGTCGCGATACAGCGCTGCGAGATAGCGACGGATGTCTTGCGTTTGCATCGCGCCACCTCATGCGGCCGGATCGAAGACATAGAGATTGCCGTTGTCGCTCGGCACCGTGTAGAGCTCGATATCCATGTCTCGCTCGAGCGCGTCGAGGTCGACGCTGATGTACGGCGACCCGGTGTTCTCGGCGAGGTCGTGGAGACCGATCGCTTCGGCGAAGTCGGCGGCGTATGCGCGCAGCGAATCCCATTCGCCGCGATACGCGTCTTCAAACGCATGCGGATCAGTGGGATCGCGGCTTTCGTCGTACGACAGCCAAGCTGCAAATGCCATGCCGTGTTCGGAGATGCCGGCGGCAATTGCCGAGACGCGCTCAAACGATTCCCATTCGCTGAGTCGCAGCTCGCCGAATCCTTCGTAGTCATGGATGGCCCACTCCTCCGCTCCAGGCTCGGGCGAAGCCGCGAGCATTCGGTCGACGTCTTCGTGGATGTCGAACGCGGATTGGTCGGCGTCAATCCATGCGCCGTGCAAACGACCTGCGTTGTATGCGGCGAGACACGCGACGTAGATGCGCGGACTGCTGCCGCTGCTGCACGAGTCTGCGAGCTCGGCCGGGTTGTTGTTGTCGGCGGAGCATGAAGCCCCGCCGACGTTGTTGCGAGTGTCGCTCGTCATGAGAGCTCCTGTTCTTGCTCAGGAGCCTGCTGCGAGCGCTGCTCGCTCACGAACTGAACGCGATATGCGCTGACCTCGTTGGTCGTGCGCGGGTTGCCATCTTTGTCAACCCAATTGCGATCTTGTTCGCGGCCGGTGACTTCGACCAGCCGGCCCTTCTTGAGGTACTGGCAAACGACCTCGGCGGTCCGGTTCCAGACGACGATGTCGTGGAACGTTGTATCTGCATTCGGCTTGTTGACCGCAATGCGGATTGTCGAGACGGGCTTGCCGTTCTGCGTATGCCGCAGGACTGGATCGGCTACGAGACGTCCGCGAAGAACGACGTCGGGCGGATACTCGGTAGTAGCCGCTGACTCGGGCGCAGTTGCCTTTGTCTTCTTCGGGGCGGATGCGGTGGTTGACTTGCGGGCCATGAGATGACCTCCTCTGCTTGCTCCTTGTTTCAGTCAGCCGTCCATGTCGGAGCTGGAACGCGAACGACGCTGCGGGACAGAGCAGGCCGGTCAGCGGAGTCAAGGAGCGAGGCGAAGCCGAGGCGCGAACCCTCATGAGCGTGCGGCGCAAACTCCTTGACTCCGCAACAGGCCGGTCTGCTGTCCTGCGCAGCTAGGTCGACGTCACAGCTGTTCGACGTGGCCTGACTGAGAGAGCAATCAGAGTTAGATCAGGGAAACGCAATGCAACCGCGCACGACTCGATAAGCAAATGCAGCAGCGCGTTAGCCGCCGGGAAGTCGAGCGGCGTTGCAGTTAGCAGTCGAAGCGAGTTCTTTGCGAGGCGAGCGACGTCGCAGTAGGCTGCGGAGCCGTGGAGCGGCAACCGCCCCCACGTCCGGGCGACCGCAAGCTTGGTCGCACAGGTGAGCCTGTAAAGAGGCAACCGCTCCCCCGTCCTGGGGACCGGATCCTTGGTCAGACGGGTCGAGGCCGGCTCATGAGAGAGCAAGGGCTCGTGCCAGAGTTCCCGACGTTTAGGCCGATAAAGCCGAGTCCTCCTCAGCTGATCATCGGGGTGATGTCTTCGAACGCGGAGTCCGTCGACGCGCTCGTGAATCAGATCCTTTCGCGCCGTTGGCAGCACTCGATCTTGCCTTGGCCAATCGACGACCTAAAGCAGCTGGAGATCGTGATTCGCGAAGAGGATCCCCGGTTTCTAGTGCTGGACGAACCCTCCGAGGAGGTCTGGACCGCTTGCGTGGGATATCGGGATGCCGGTGATCGCAAGATCCCGAAGCTAATGGTTCTGACTCCGGCAGAAGAGGTCGACGCCGCAAAGTCAGCAGGCGCCGACTACGTAGTTGCCAAGCCATACGAAGAGAGAGAGTTGGACAAGGCTGTCCGATCGGCAGCCGAGCGAGACCGGGCCGGGCGCAGCGAGTGGCCGCTGACTACGGCCTACGGCCTAATGACGGCGGACCGCAAATTGCGCAAGAGCTTGATTGCTCATCTGGAGGAGGAGCGCATTGGATCCTCCGAGTACGTAGGAGGTCCAATCGAGGACATCGATGAGCTAAAGGGCGATCTGGAGATGCGGAATCAGTTAGGAAACCCCACTATCGACTTGGTGATCCTGGATGAGCCGGATGAAGAGATCTGGAAGATCTGCGTAGAGGGGAGAGAGAAGGCAGACGGTCTCATCACGCTGATGGTCTTGGTTCCCGCTCGAGATGCAGAAGCCGCTAAGGCCGCCGGAGCGGATTTCGTAGTTTCGAAGCCCTTCGAGATGGCCGAGATCGATCGCGCGCTGCTGTCGTTCTACGACTGAGCTGCAGCCTAACTTTGGTTGGGCGACCAATCAGCTAGATCGAGGATGAGCCAGGCCACGCCCGCCGCTGTGCCGCCCGGGTGACAGGATCGCCATGCGGGGAGCCGAGCCGGGGTCTTCCTTTTCTGGCGGGCGTATATTCCGGTAGACACAGCTGACGTCGATTTGATCGCGCTCCGTCGTAATGACAAGCAGTCCAATGGATGACGTGTAATGCGGGTGCCGGGTTACCGTCAGCCCATCGCGTCGCTCGGCCGTGACTCGCTGTCGGAGCTGGAGCGCTACCTTGACGCACATGGCGGCCGTCATCCGCGCCGCACGGTCGACTTGCTCGTCGAGGGCGAATCGGACACGAGCGACGAGGGCGGCGTGGATCACGGACTCGAGCTGGTCTATGTCGCGCACGAGCAGCTTCGCAGATGGGCCTACCCGGGTGATCGGCCCGACTGGACGTCGCTCCGACGGCTCGCTCTTGAGCCGGGACACGGTCGTGCCCATGCTTTCGCGCCCGCCTTCTACGGACTGAAGCTCCCTGCCGATGCCCGCTTCTGGAACTTCTCGGGGCCGCTGGATCTGGCTGGCGGTGGAGGGGACGTGAGCGGGCGCGTGAACGCCATCGCAATCGATCCGACAAAGACGAGCACGATCTATGTGGGTGCGACGGGCGGCGGCGTCTGGAAGAGCACCGATGGAGGAGCTACGTGGACCCCGCTGTCGAACGACTGGACGTTTGAGGCGATCAGTTCGCTCGCGATTGATCCGACGTCGCCGTCAACGATCTACGTTGGCACCGGGGACTTTCCGGCCTGGAGCCAGAACTCGTTCGGGCTCATGAAGAGCACCGATGGCGGTGGCTCCTTTACCCCCCTCGCGGTCGCAGAGGTAGGCGACTACTCGATCAGCGCGGTCGTAGTCGACCCCGACCAGCCGAACGTGGTGACGATGACAGCCGGGCGCGGGCGGCGACGCTACGGCCAGGTGTGGCGGTCCACCGACGGCGGCCAGACCTGGATGGCTGCCGTGACGGAGGGCGCGGAATGGGCTGACCTCGCCGTTGGCCTGCCGGACGGCCCGGGTGTGCGGCAGTACTACGCCGTTGGTTGGAACGGCAGCGGCGGCGTGATGTACCGATCGTCTGACCGAGGCGCCACGTGGAAGAAGCTCAGGGTCCCATGGGGCGCGGGTCAGTTTGGGATCTCCGTCGCGCCGTCAGCGACCGCCCCCGGCTCGGTGTACGTACTCGCGGGCGCGGACAAGAAGGTCTTTTTCAGCACGTCCGCAGGCGACGGCTGGGGCGACATCACCGGGAACCTTTCACAGGTCGGCTGGGACTGGCAGCAGGTGTCGTACGATTGTTACCTTCGCTGCTCGGTGGCTGCCGGCGTCGACCTCCTCTTCCTAGGGCTCAAGCACTTGTTTGGTTGGGACGCCGCGTCGAAGTCGTGGACTACGCTGCCCTCGGGTCATGATGATCAGCACGCGCTGGCCGTCGATCCCGTGAATCCGGGGCGTGTGCTGCTCGGCAACGACGGCGGCGTTTGGTCGATGACGTTCGACGCCGGCACCCAAAAGTGGTCGATCGCCTCGTTGAACGCGAGCCTTGGGATAACGCAGATCTACAAGGCCGGCTTCACGCCGCAAAACCGGCGGTTCATGCTTGAGGCCTCGCAAGACAACGGTCTGGGGTGGGCCGCAGGCGACCTCGCGCACTGGGGTCAGCGTGCCTTCGCCAGCGGCGACGAGGTTGCGGCGGTCATTCTGCCGACTAACCCCGATGTCCAGTACGCGGCTCAGGGCGTCAGGTACTACGGCACGTTTCGCACGAGCGACGGGTGGGCTACAGCCAAGGACTTCACGCCCGCGCTGCAGGGCGACTTCGTGAATGGCTTCTCGACGATCCTAGTCGGCGATCAACAAGGGCGCGGCGTCTACTGGGCCACCGACTATCTCTGGTATTGGGACGAGGCGGCGCAGTCGTGGAGCGCGCACCTCGGTGGGCAGCGCCTTGCCGGCGGCGGATTCGACTCGGTGCGCGCGATCGGAGTCGCGCCGAGCGACAGTCAGCGGGTCTACACGGGGTCGAGCGACGGGCAAATATGGCTGGGCCAGGGGCCGGACTGGAAATGGATACAGATCAACGGAGGGCAGACACCCTTGCCCACGCGCTTTGTCGGCGCGATCTCGGTCCATCCGCGCGATCCGAACGACGTTCTGGTGGGGCTCGCCGGTACCGGCGCTAGCCATCTTTGGCGGTGCGCCGATGTGACGAGCAATGACAGCACCTGGACCGACCTGAGCGGTCAGGGGGACGACGCGCTGCCTGACGTTCCCGTGAACGCAATCGCACGCCACCCCCTCGATCCGGACAACCGCCTCTTCGTCGCGACCGAAATCGGCGTGTTTGCCACCGAGGACGGTGGCGTTACCTGGATCGACCTGACGATCCCGTATGGGTTGCCGCGCGTTCCGGTCAAAGATCTCGCGATCGCAGAGAACCAGCTGCACGCGGCGACATACGGGCGCGGGATCTGGACCGGCCGCCTTGAGTTCACCGACGTGGCCCCGGTCGCGATATCGAATGGCGACACGATCTTCGTCGTCGCCAAGGGCATCAGCGGACGCATCTACGTCTGCCAGGCCAAGTTTGGCAGCGCGTTCTCCGATTGGCTTGAGATCGCAGGCGACGGGCGGACGGATGCCGCGCCTGCGGTCGCGGCGGTCGGCGGCGCCCTGTTCGTGTTCGTGAAGGGGCTGAATGGAAGGATCTACCTCAACCAGGCTCCGTTCGACGCCCATCCCGGTGTTTTCGCGCGCTCCTTCAGCGGTTGGTTCGAGGTCCAAGGCGATGGACGGACCGACGCCGCACCGACGGCCGCCACGATCGGCGACCATGTATTCGTTTTCGTGAAGGGTCTTAACCACCGCATCTACGTGAACCAGGCCGATTACGGCAGCGCTTTCGGTGCATGGTTCGAGGTGCAGGGCGACGGTCTAACCGACGCCGCGCCTGCGGCGGCCGTGCTAGAGCAGACCGTTTTCTGCTTCGTCAAAGGGCTTGACGGTCGCATTTACCTCAACCAGGCCGACCTCGGCCATGCCTTCGGCGCCTGGTTCGAGGTTCAGGGCGACGGTCTAACCGACGCTGCGCCCGCCGCCGCCAGCATCCAGGACAGCATCTTCTGCTTCGTCAAAGGCCTCAACGGCCGCATCTACCTCAACCAAGCCGAATACCAACACGCTTTCAGCGGATGGTTCGCAGTGCAAGGCGGTGGAGAGACGGACACGGCCGTGGGAGCGGGCTCGGTGCTCAACAGTCTGTTCTCGTTCATCAAAGGTTTGGACGGCATGCCGTACGTGAATCAGGCCGAATACCGGCACGGGTTCAGCGGGTGGTTCCCCATGAACGCAGACAGCCCCTAACACCGCGATTCCACTAGTAGGAAGCGGCTCGGCCGCTGGCGGGAACCGGCAGCGTTTGGTTGGTCGACGAGTCTTGAAATTGGGCGCCCAATCAACTACCGGGCACGGCCCTTCTCCCCATCGATTCCTCAGCATCGCCGCTGTAAAGCCGGTTCCCAGCCTCCCCTTCTTCTTCTGATCCTGGGAGAGAGATTTTCTATTTAGAGGAGTTTTTCCACAGTTTTCCCACCCGATCCCGCCCTATGTTCTTGCTACGCCTCACGCCCTGCTCTGCCCCCGCATCCCAGGTTCATACATAACTACGTTGTGGGCCTGGGATGCGGGGGCAAAAGGGGGTCCATTTGGACACCCGAAAAGAGCGGGGGCGTGAGGCGAATCCCCTGCAAACGGGCGGGATCGGGAGGCGAACAGATGCTCCAGCTTGGGCGTACAACGACTTGCTACACCCGATTGGAGGTTTTAGCGCGATGTCCGTGTTTGACCGGAGCGCTGTCCGTCTTTGACCGGACGGCCTTTCCAAGGGCAAGAATAGCTCCGGGACCGGCTGGTTGGGCGCTCGTTGCCCAGCCAGCAGTCTTAGTTCAGATGGTCGTCTGGTCGTGGATCTAGCGGGGGAGTCGCCGAGCCTTCTTTCGCAGCTTCTTGGGGACCTTGATGCTTGCGGTTTCGTGGTTGACGAGTCGCCTGAGCAGGACGAAAAGCCGTGGAGCCTCAGGGGTCACGAATCTGGTCGGAGGCGCATCATCGAAGCTAAGGCTAAGCGTCTTTGAATCGAGCTGCGATTCGCGCAGCGTGGGCTGAAACCAGAAGTTGACCCACCCCTGCTGGCCCTGGAGAACGAGCCGCCGACTGGTCAGATACAGGGTTCCGCTATCGACGGAGCGCCATTGCGGAGCTGCCAGTTTCTTCAGTTGTCGGCGTCGTCGGTGGCGTAGGAAGAGCGCAGTCAGCAATGCACCGGCGACAAAGTCTGGATCTCCGAAGACAAAGAGACCTGGCTCGCGATAGTCGATGTCGACGGGCACATGTTGGAAGCACTCAACTTCGGCTTGCGCGTAAAGGAGCTCGCCGGCGGGCAATGTGATCGAGCCCGAAATGGGTTGCAGTCGTCCCCCGCTATTGAGCGAGTCGGAAAGCGCGGCTGCGTCTAGTAGCGCTTGTTGTTCAACGGTGAGTCGTCGTCGGCGCAACATCAGAGCGACCTCTTCAGGTAGCTCGTGTATGCGAGACCCGCGAGGGATCCGCCAGTAACGGCACAAAGAAAAATGCTCTCTGCGCCATAACGCGTCTTCGAGAAAAGGCGCGGACGGGCGATCGGGTTTGACCGGCCGGTAGCGATGGCGTCGCGCTGCGTTGCGGATTCGATGCTGCTGTTGGCGGTGGCTGCGGGATTCATGCAGCGGCCTTTGGCAGCGCCCTAGGCGGTGAAGTGCCCGAAGGGAAAAGGCCTTGCCGGCCTTGCGCGCAACCGCTGCGCTGCGATCGTGGCCAGCTCAGAAGTCCGCAACGACGTCACCGGGAGCTTCGGAGAACACAAGCGAGCGATGCAACGCGCCGCAATGACCGCGATGTCAGCGCACGTCGCGCCCTGCGGCTTGCCGATTGTTCTCCAGCGTTGGCTTCGCCTTGCAACCGTGCCAGGAGCGAACTTTGCTTCGGTCCTAAAGGTGCACTCGCGGTGCTCGGGACTCTCCGCGGTCGTTCTGTTTCTGGCGTTCGGAGCGGCGTCGAATCAGCCGCTTAGGAGAACTACAAATGGCAAGACTGCACAGGACGCGCCGTCAGCGCAAGCATTGCCGCATTTGGCACCGCGCATGGAGCGGTGTCGCCAAACGCGTATCGCTTGAGTTGCTCCGGGCCATCTTTGCCGCCCTGGTCCACTTCCTCCTCATCCGCTACCTGGGGTAGGTCGGCCAGCCGGTTGCGTTTTGCGCCAAGGCCTGGACGCCATTTTCAATCGCTCTCGACAACCCAGAGAAATACTCATCGCGTTCGCGGGCGTCCGTGGAATCGTCCAGTGCCTCGTGCTTCTCATTGTGGTCGACCCACGGCGGCACGGATTTGGCAACTACGTGCTGGCCTACCGTGATGATAACCACGGTCGGCTGACGCTCTTTGATTCGCACCGCGACCTCAACTATCGGGCCTGCCTGATCGTGCAAACACCAAGAACGCTGCCAGCAGATGTCTCTGCTCTCGGTACGAAAAGGTGATACAGAGCCGTGCTCGATCAACGGAGCCGAGTCCGGTCCTCCTGTCCTTTCCAAGAGAGCTTGCACGTAGGCATCGAGCTGGTTGCTAACCCATTCAACAAGAGACGGGGCTCGGTTTCGGAGGCCAGGTTTTTCCCCGGTAATCCAGTGGTGTGGGACAGGCACATTCCCATCTCCACGCGCTATTCCATCCAACGCGTGCTTTTCCAGGGCATTGAGCGTATTTCCATGACGCTGGCAGTAGCACTGGCCGCGTATCAACATCTGATGGTCTCCGCACCAAGCGGTGTTGCAGTAGATGCCGCCGCTGAAGTACGCGCAGGCGGCCGCATCGTGACGCGGGCACCCCGGCTTGGAGCACGACTGGCTACCACCGACGGGTCGTGCGGCCACGGGGTTGCGTTGGCGGTGGTGGAGCAAACGCTTCATTAGCCACGATCGTAGTAGGCCAGGCTATGCCGACTTGTCACGAATCGTCAACGCCTCTGCTCCGATGATGGTTCACGAGTAGGCGATGCGGACCGATTCCCTCGCCGCACCTATTCGCTCGGCTGGCCGGCGTCGGATCTGTCGCTTTACCCTGGCGGCGTGACGTTCCTGAAAGCCGCTGAGGAAGTCTTGCGAAGCGAAGGGCGACCGCTGTCAACGCGCGAGCTCACAGAGATCGCGCTAAGCCGCGGCCTGCTCAGGACCAGCGGGCAGACACCGACTGCAACTATGGCCGCAGCTCTGTATAGGGCACCCGCGAATGGTCCGATTCGGCGGAAGTTTCGGCAGGGCAAGACTCGTGCGGCGCGGGACTCGGTGCGCTGGGAGTATGTGGGAAGTCGCGCTTGAAGCCGGCGCTAGGGTCGCCGCGCGTCAGCCGACCCACTTGGCATGGGCTAGCTCGTGGCGATAACTGCCCGTCGCCAAGTAGGCGCGTAGTCGACGGCCAGACCCCGCTAGAGGCCGAATCTTGCGGACGGCCTGAGCCGGGGTCTTGGCCTCGGTGGCGTAGACCTCGCGGTACTCCGGGTCATCCGGATGCACGCTCGGATCTGTAGCGAAGACAAGGTAACCCCGTCGGCGAGAGCGCTCAGCGTTGGCGCGCTCCAGCTGCTCGCGTTCCTCGTTGAGCTCCTCGGCCCAGGCGAATAGGTCGATCTGCGTGTCCGCTACGGCTGTGCGACTCATGCCAATTCATCTTGGCTACCCCCTCGGACGGCGATGAATCGGCGCAGGCCATCGACGCTGTCGCCGGTGTAGGCGTCAAACGGTCTTTCCAGGACTTTCTCGTAGTCCCATTCGCGGCCGGAGAGCTCGGTCGCGTCGCGGCACCAGCGCCGCGCGCGGCGATCCTTGAGCGCGACCTGGATGTCCTCGAGTCCTTTGGTCTCGACGATCAGGCAGGTGTCGTCGGACAGACGGATTACGAAGTCCGGGTAGTAGTAGCGGAGGGCTCCGGTGGACGAGATGTATTCGAGCCCGAAGCGGCTGTTCATGGTCAGCTTGGCGTAGGCAGCGACGTCGGTGGCGCGGTCAAGGAATTGAGCAAATCGTCCCTCCAAGGCACTGTCGATCGGCGTCAGGTTGAAGACAGTGTGCTCGCCCGGGGCGGTCTTGCGCGACCAGGGGAATGCCGGGGTATCGGAGACCTTGAATGTGGTCTCCTCGACCTCGACGTCGCGCTCGGTGATCGTCAACTCGCGAATAGCCTTCTCGAAAGCGCCCACGACGAGCTGTTGGGCATCGTTCTCGGCGAGGCGCTTGAGCACCGTCTTGTCGGCAAGGTCTACGGGCCGGTCGAAGACGCGCCCTTGGAGGTAGTCGCGGACCATCGGTGCGAGAGCGGCGAAGGATCCGGCGATTCGATCGACTCCGCCGGCCCTTGCAACGCTCTTCGTGTAGTAGGTGATGGCGCCCGAGGGGTCCTCGGCGTAGGGGACATGGAACTTGTCCCGCTCGACCTCGACGTTGTCGATGAGATGCAGGCCCCGGTACTCGATGTATTCGTCCGGAGAAACGTCCGGCACCTCTAGGGGCTGGGCCGGAGCCGCAATGTCGGCTGGATCGAGATTGTCAAGTGGCGTCTCGGCGCGAGTGAGAACGCGGCTCAACTGGGGAATCTCGATGTCGTATTGCTTCTTGCCCTCGTCGGCGAAGATCGTGATCGCGCCGGCGTCGACTCGGTTGACCGGCTGGCGATCGACTCTGAGGCCGCCGTCCAACTCGGCATCCCAGAGGTGGCGGAAGGCGTCGTGCTCGACCACGACAACGCGCTCGTCGTAGCCTGAGCCGGGAGGGGTCATGCGTCGCAGGCCCCGACCGAGTGCTTGCTCGGGAAGGATCTGAGCCCGAGCGGTGAGGCTGCGCAAAGTCAGGATGACGCAGACATTGCGCACGTCCCAGCCCTCGCGCAACATCAGCACGCTGACGATGCAGCGGATGGGGCTGTCCGGGCCGTCGATTTCGCGTGCGGCCTGCCGAGCGATGTCGAGATCGCGCTTGACGATCTCTCCTGCTCGGGTGGTGTGGATGATCAGGAGGCGATCGCCGGAGAACTCTGGGCGCTGACGCAAGTAGTCGGCGACCTCGTCAGCCTCCTGCGTGTTGGCGCACATCACGAAAAGGACCGGCCGCTTACCTGCCGGCGAAAGAGCCTCGTGGAACTTCTTCCAACGACCGACCGCCACATCGATCCACTGCCGGTATTTCTGGACGGCTGTGTCCCCGAGCTCGACCGATCCACCCGTGGTCTCGCCAATCAGGGGCGTCTTGACGATGCCGTCAGCGACCGCCTGTGCCAAGGGGTAATCCACGACGACGTGCCGAAACACGTTGCCTCGCTGATCCTTAGGCGTTGCCGAGAAGTCGAGCTGGGAGACCACGCCGGCTCCAGGATCATCGGAGGCGTCGCGCAGCGACGCATGGAGGCGCTCGATGGTCTGGTTCCACATGAGCCGCTCAGACCAGACGTGGTGGGCCTCGTCGTTGATCACCATGACGCGGTCGCGCGCCGCAATGCGGTCGAAGAGCTCCTCGCTGGATGAGCTCTCGACATCGCGGTCAACGCGTGGTCCCACCATCGCTTCGACGGGGTTTGGAGTGCCGCCGCGGTTGGCGCGGGCCTCGTACAGGCGCTGGATGTTGGTGAGGAAGAGGACGCCGCGCGTGGTCACGGGGACGGGGTCGTCCTGGAGTACCACCGTCATCTCGAAGTCATCCGCCCACTCCGGAGGAATGAGAGGGTCGCGGCGGAATGTCGCCGTGTCGCCGAAGTCGCTCTTGAGCCGCTCGAAGACGATGACGTTGGGCGCGAGCACTAGGAACGACGTCGACATCGGGGAGTCCGCCTCGTGCAGCGCGTGGAAGTACGCCCAGGTGATGCAGAGGCTCATCGCCAGCGTCTTGCCTGACCCGGTGGCCATCTTGAAAGCCAGACGCGCACGCTTGGCCTCATTGGGATCGAGCAGGATCTGCTGCGACGCGTAGGGGAGTAGGTCGATGAATGAGTGGACTCGCTCGACCTCGGCCAGATAGATGAAGGTCTCGACCGCCTCGCGCTGGCAAAAGAAGAATTGAAAGGGCGTGTCGTCGGGAGTGCGGTGCTCATCGTCGAACCAGAATGCGAGGAGGCGCTGCGTTGTCGGACTGACGCCGGGATAGCCGTTGGCTCGCCAAGCGTCGACGTCGGCGCGAACGCCGTTGACGAGGAAGGTGGAGTCGCTTGGCTTACGGCGGTCTGGAACGCCGTAGGGATCGCTGGGTACGACGGTCGCGGCTGGTTCGTCGGGCTCCGCGTCGTTCACTTGATCCGCACCTCGGCGAGCTTGGTGGTGTCGTTGCCGAAGATGTCGATGAGCTTGACCACGATCGCGTAGCGACCCGCCTTGGGGTACTCGTGCCAGTCACTCTCGGTCGCAAGCGCCGGATCCTCCCGCGTGCGATATGCCTGCCACTGGTTATGGAAGACGTCGTCGCGGTAGTCGAAGTCGACCGACCAGTAGTCGATGAGGTCAGACCAGTTGGTGATCTGCCCGCGGACGGCGGCGGGAATCAGGTCTTCGTCAGGGATGATGAAGTCCTTGACGACGACGCTGGCCTCGTGCCCGTTGCGGCGGATGTCGAGATCCACATGCGCGAGCTCGAAGAAGCGGACAGCGTCGGCCTCAGCGATCTCGTGCTCCATCACCTCCCGAGGGATCTGCCGAGGTCGAAGGTCGAGGCCCCGGCGGCGGGCCACCTCGCCGATGGTGTCGTGGAAGCCCATCTCCCACTCCCATCCAAGGAGGTCGCATGCTTCGATGCCGTTGTCGGCCATCTCGTCCATGAGGTCCTCGGCCTCGTCGATCGTCACCGGCGCGTCGGTGGCGCCGACGTGAACCATTCGCTCTGCCTTGCGCCCGTGGAGGTGGAGGAAGCCCTCGACTGGCTGGGCGCGGTAGAAGGCGAGGATCGTGTCCAGGTAGCTACGAAGCGCGCCGTTGCCGGAAGCCTGCTGCCAGCGCTGGCGCTCGTATGCGCCGAGATTCTTGATGTCGAACGGGCGGCAGTCCGCGATGTTGAGCAGTCGCTTGCGCGTCGTGTGGATGGCGAAGCGACCCAGGTCGGCGGCAATCCACCGGCGGTCGAGCTTCTCGGCCGCGACGGGCACCGTGCCAGAGCCGCAGAAGAAGTCGGCGACGAGATCGCCCAGGTTGCTGCTCGCGTTGATGATGCGCTCAGCAAGCGCTAGGGGCTTCTGCGTCTGGTAGCCGACACGCTCTTCCGCCATGGCATTGATCGGGTTGATGTCGGTCCAGACATCGGTGGCCAGCGTGCCCGGCATCTCGTCGAGGTAGCGCTTGAGTCGCGGGCGCTTGTCCTTGGAGTCCGGATACCAGATGCGCCCCTCGCTCTCCAGCTCCTCCATTCTCTCCCGCGAGTATCGCCACCCCAGCGGTGGAGAGGGATAGCCCTTCCACTCGTACATCATGTTCGGCCGCGGGTTCGGGCTGGTCATGTCGCTCAGTGTGTACCGGCGACCGTCGTCGTCCTGCATCCGGTACTTGCTGGCGATGTGCTCGGCTGAATGCTCCAGATGAAGCGGGTTCCAGACGAACGGAGCATCGATGTCCTTGACGTAATAGAGGATGCGGTCGCTGACGTCACTCCACCGCTTCGAGTCGGAATGGACGTTGGTCCGCTGCCAGGTGATCTCGTTGCGGAAGTTCGCTGGGCCGAAGACTTGGTCGAGGACGAGCTTGACAGCGTGGCTGACCGTCGGGTCCAGGTGAACGTAGAGCGAGCCGTCGTCGGCGAGTAGCTCGTGGATTAGGAGCAACCGCTCGTAGACCATCGACAGGTATGAGGCCTGGCCCGCGGCCCAGGTATCGCGATAGGCGTGCTCCTCCAAGATCGATGGCAGCTTCGTGACAGACGCCTCGCCGATCTTCGCGCGATATGAGAAATCCGTGCCCGTGCCGAAGGGCGGGTCGATGTAGACAAGCTTGATCTGGCCTGCGAACTCATTGAGCAGGCTGCTCATCACAAGCTTGTTCTCGCCCCAGATGAGCATGTTCCGCTCGGCCGGGTCGGCACCAGCGCCATTGCCGGTGAAGAGGGCGCCTTTGTCACGCTGGCGCGTCGCGCGCGACGCGTTGATGGTCTCGACCGTCTGGAACGGCAGCGCCAGCCGCTCGACATGCGTCGGCTTCCCATCCCATTCAAGTCGAACGTCGATCGTTTGCCTCGCTTCCCGGAGAATTCGGCGCACAGCCTATGACGCGCGGCCGCTAGACACAGCAGATGACGGGGCGGCGACCTGAGGCCATTGCCACCTGGTGGCAGCGACCTTCGAGTCCTAAGACCGGGCGAACCAAGGGAAGGCGATGCGCCAGAAGGTGAGCGCCCCCCGGACCGCGTCGAGGTAGGCCGTCTCGTACTGGGCCAGGGACGAGTAGTCGACGCCCGGGATGTTCATGCCGGCATCGTTGTCCAGGGGATCGGCCTTCCAGGCCTCGTGCATGTAGCCGCCGGCAACGCGGCGCGTCTCGCTGACCAGCTCGTCGTACTTCACGGAGACGTCAGTCGTCGGCTCCGCCTTCATCCAGGCGCTGAAGGAGGTGATGTCTCTCTGCACCTGGCGTAGCGCCTCGGAGATACGCACTCGCTCCTCGCCGGCGATCTCCTCGTGCCCGGGGGCGGGAGCCCGCCGGCGCCGGATCACGTAGGGGAACTCGCGATAGGCGGCGACGGCAGCGAGAGCATCGGCGTAGAGCTGCTGGCGGCGTGAGCGCTCCTTTCGGACCCCGTTCACCCAGAGGGTGAGCAGCGCGATGATGGCGCTGACGGCGGCGGCGACGATGGTGGCGATCGCGGCCGTGGTCCAGCCGGACTGCTGCGCTGCGATCAGGATCATGCGGCCTCCTCCTTGATCTCGCCATGGGGGGTTTCAGATCCGGCCCATATGCCGCCGTCGCGCCCGCCGGTCTCCCGCCAGTACTCCTCCCGGAAGAGGTGGATGCGGGCGTACTGGATCAACCCCAGCAGGCCCTCGTCGGCCGTCCAGCGCGCATCCCATGAAGCCCCGGGGTGCCACATGCAAAGGTTGCCGCTGCCGTATCGGTGCGGCGAGTCGGTGGGGCCGTCGACGGTGACGCCGATGAACGCCGGCTCGGTGTAGTTGGCGAGGCTGATGGTGATCGTGCGCTGGATGCCGTATATGGGCAAGGTGACAGGGATCACGTAGATGATCTCGGCGTTCTTGCCCTTGCCGGCCTTCATGCCCTGGAGGGAGGGGTACTCCTTCCTCGCCGCCTCCTCAAAGCGAAGGCGGGTGAGGAATTCGTGGAACCACGGAGCCTCCTTACGACGCCGAGCCATCCTCGCCGTATGCGCTGGTCCGCTTGAGGCTGCTGCCCCCGGTGCCGAGCGTCGCCCCCACCGCCGCCTTGTCGCCGACGCTTAGGGCGTCGGCAAATCGCCGCTTGTCCGAGGGCTTGGCGTCCACGTAGTCGGGGAACACCTCGGCTAGGGCGGCGCGGACGCGGTCTGCGTCGTCGGAGTCGTCGATCGCCTCGGCGACCTTCTCCCCAAAGCGGCGCAGCCGGTCCACGGCGTTCTCGCGGGCGATCCCCTCGGGGAGCTTGATCGGGTCAGAGACGCCCGCCGGGTCCGGCGTGTCGCCCTCGGCGAGGTCGTCGGCCGCGCCGAGGAAGAGGTCGCGCAGGCTCTCCGCGATGGTGTCGTCCTCGTCCACGTGGTCGAGGGCCAGGGCCTCGATGTTGAAGGAACTCACCACGGGGGTCTCGTCCTGCTTCACCGCGGCCTTCGCCAGCCGGATCACCCGGGCGCGATGGATACGGGCCGCCTTAGTGGGGCCGTTCAGTAGCTCGGTGTGAGCCTCGGGGTCCGATGCGTCCCAGTCGTGGTCCTCGGTGTTTGGGATCCAGCGCCCTTTGCCCTCGACGCGGGTGAGCGCGACGACCAGGTCGACGCTGGGATCCTGGTCGTTGTCGAGCGGGGTGTTGAAGCGGATCATGATCGCCCGCTTGGTCACCTCGGCTGTGGCGTTCGGGTACTCCTCGCGGACGCCGGCGATCACGAAGTCGGCGACCGCCTGGACGATGTCGTCCGGCGGCTCGTTCTCTCCATCGGGGCCGAGGTCGGGGTAGGTGCGCCGATCGAGGACGACGCCACCGTCGGCGTCGGAGACGGGCTTGTTCACCGTGCCGTGCGCCACCGAGCCAGAGTCGAAGGTCTTGAGCGCGCCCTCGAACTTGCGGGCCACGCGCTTCACGAGGTTGCGGCGGGCCTTCGTCTCGGAGAGGTCGTAGTCGTCGACGGCGATCTGGTCGCGGACGTCGTCGAGGATTTGCAGGACGTAATCGGGGTCGGAATTCGAAGTCAATGTGGGCACCTCCGTGCCGGTTGTGGAAAGTCAGCCAAGGACAATCGGCCGTCGTATCGCTTTCCATGATAGCGATGAAACCGACTTCATCCGGGCCTGCGGAGCTCGAACGGCGTTCTGGCGGAGCGCTACGCCGGCTGGCGGGGGCGGCGGCGACGCGAGCGGCCGTCGCCCGAGCGGGACGGCTGGCGCTTGGAGCGCTGGGACGGCAACGGCAGCGTGTAGAGGAACTCCTTGCCTCCCCGCTCGGGAACAATCCGCACACGGCTGAGCGCACCGCTTCGCAGCAGTGCCTTCAGTCGATTGTTGGCGGCCTGCGGCGTCACGTTGAGTCTGTCGGCGATTTCAGCGGCGCCAAATGGTTCGCCAATTTCGTAAGCGGCTTCAACAGTCCGGCTCAACAGGTCGTCGCCGCCTAAGAGCTCGGCGCCACTTCCGTTAGAAACCGAAAGCACCGCGAGATTGCGTTGACGCAGAGCAGCGGCAAGGGTCTCTCGCACGTCGTCGTTGGCATTGGCGACCAGTAGCGGATGGTCCTCGTAATAACCGGAGAGGTGGCTGCTGAGAAGCTGCCCGACGCACTCATCGGCAAAGGGCACAGTGATGGCCGAGACACGGCGAAAGTCGAGGCAGACAGGTTGCCCGGGATTCAGAGAAGCGATGGCGCGCTCGATCGAGTGCCGAGCCGCTTCGCCGGCGCGTCGGGTTGAAAGAACCAGACCGAATTCGCCAGCCATATTGATCCGCATTACGGAGAGCGTACCGCCATCAGCGCGTTCAGTGAACACGATGGTAGTAGTCTTTACTACCGCTCGGACGGAATCATGCCCCCTTACCGGCAGCGCAGTCCCGATTGGCTCGTGGGCGGCCGCGGAAAGCGGCGACTTCTCGAAACGGTCCTCCTGAGCGAACAACCGCGGGGCGGGTGGAGCAGGACTGAGCTCGCAGATGCAATGGGGCAGCACCGCAAGGCACGGATTGACCTGTACGTGGGTCCACTCGTGGAGTTAGGGCTTCTCATGGAGGAAGCGGGGCGCTACCGGCTCGTGTCGGACAGTGGCCTCGCGCAGCCTTTGCGCGATCTTCTTCAACAACTTCCCTAGCACCAAGCGTCCATGCTGCCAACGGCAGTCGGCGCCGTGGCAAAGTCCGGTCTGCGACGGCACAATCTCCGAGTTGTGCCCGCTGCCGCTCTGCTGCTACGAGGGTCCCGCTGGCTCGTAGAAGACCTTGGCGGCTCCTTTGCCGCCAGCCGCAGCCAGCGTGGGACGCTCGAAAAGCTCGGCGACGAGCTCGTCGAGTTCTCTGCGGGAACGGCCGGCGACCGCGTCACGCGCCCGGCGGATCTGCTCATCAACCGGAAGAATGGGCTCGCCAACGAGCTCGTCGATCACGTTGGCGTAGCGATCGAACATGACCTGAGGTGAATGGCCAGCCCAGCGCGCAACTTCGAGCGGACTTGCACCGGCGCGCAGGTGAAGGCTGACGAAAGAGCCGCGACAGTCGTAGGGAATTGCGGTTCCAAGTTGTTCGAGCGTTCGCTGGGTGGCGAGGTCTTTGAGAACCGGGCGCCAGACGCGCGCTCGCCAGTTGTTGGCCTGAGCGCGCGACCACGGGTTGCCGTTGTTGCCGGGAAAGACGAATGCTGTGCTGGGTGGATCTCCCGACTCGACGCGCCAAGTTTTGAGGTCGTGCGCCAGCGCTTGGCTGAGCGGAACCGACCGCGCGCGTCCCGTCTTGGTTGGACCAACCACGCCGTCAGCGATCGCTTTGTCGACGGCGAGAGTGCGGGTGCCTATGTCGCCGATGGTTAGCGCGAGCGCTTCGCCGGGTCGCAACCCTGCGTAACTGAGAAGGCTGACGAGACACGCATCGCCGAGAGGACGGAGTCCCGACTGGTCGCGCGTGTCACGTCGCATCATGCGCAGGCGAATGCGCTCCACGACGAGCGGCGGAAATGGATGAGGATGCCGCTCCCGTTTTGTCGTGGGCTTGGGCATCCGCCAGACCGGATTCGTCGGGATCTTCTTCCAACGAACGCAGGCGGTAAGGACGGATGAGAGAACGACGAGCGTCTTGCGCTGCGCAGCTGGTCCGACGCCGTCTTCTCGCATCTCTGCGGTGAGCTCTTCCAGCAGCATCGGGTTGGCGACCAGGTCGCTCAGGCGATGCGCATCAAAGCCACGCTCCTGGATGTGCTTCTGCCAGGAGAGCTTGTAGACGCGCTGGGTGTGGGTCGCAAGCCGGGGCGCCCGAAGGCGGAGCCATTCGTCGTAGGCGTCGGCGAGCGTGTCGCGGCCGGGGCGCGGCAGAGCGTCGCCGCGGTAGCGGCGGGCCTTGACGTCGGCGTCGATCGCGAGCGCGTCGCGCTTGCTGCGCTTGGTGACGGAGCGCCAGCCGCCGTCGGGCTCCTTCCAGCGGACCCGCCAGCGGGTGCCGTCCTTAGTTTCGTACCGGACCACCGCCATGGCAACTCAATGGCAACAAAGATAGCGAATGCCCAGGTCAGAAACCGACTGATAGAGCCGTTTTCGTGCCTGAAGGCGCTGGAAGAGACTCCTTAGGAGGGAGTCGCTCTATCCAGCTGAGCTATCGGGGCTTGTGCCTCAATTGCAGGCACTTCGCAAACGCAGGCTGCGGCTTCTGTGCTGGGATTGAACATTCATTGAACATGTTTGCGCGGCGCTGCCTGGATTGAGCCGGGGCAAATCGTACCGCGGGAGGAAACGGGTACGAATGGGAGAGAACAGGGGAGGGCGGGATTGCGATTGAACTAGAGCGGCACTCCGGTTCGCTGTCTCACCGGCAACGGCTTCTATTCTTCGCGCGCATAGCGGGAGCGCCGTGGAGTCAGCGGAGCGCTTCCCCTCATCGTCCCAAGCGGGCACGCCGAGCACGACCGCCGAGACGCTCGCAATCTCGATTTGCGGGCGTCTCATGGGGAGCGTGCTGATCCGGCGCGAGTTGGCGGCGCACAGCGGCCCGATCCGGCCCTGGCCTCAGTCGGCCGCGTCACACTACGGAGTGAGGCCAAGGTCGGCTAACGCGCGGTCGCGGTCAAAGTAGACGACGATCCTCGTCACCTTTCCTTCGCGGACATGGACGATCTGCGCTCCCTGGTCCGATAGTGCGTCCAGCTCCAGCCCGCTCCTCTTGCCACGCCCGCGGGCGTGGAGGAGCACCAGCACCCGTTCGTCGTCGAGCTCGCGATACTCATCAACATGGAGGTGGAACCCCTCCCAGGCGCTCAAGGACTCGCGCATGGCCTCTGCCATCCCGGCAAGCCCCGTGAAGGTGCCAGGGCTAGGCCCGTCGGCGAAGACGTACTCGATCTCTTGATCTGCCCACTCGGCCGAGCTGAAGTCGCCTCGTTCCCGGGCGGTGAAGATCGAGCGCACGAGGTCCAGGTTCGCCGAGGATGTCACCGCGCTCCGCCCTCCACCGGGAGGCGGAGGTCGGCGAGCGCACGCTCGCCGTCGAAGTAGATGACCAGCCGAATCACCTTGCCGTCGCGTACGCGGAACAGGTTTGCCGCCCTCGTCCGCATTCGCCCGAGCTCCAGTCCGCTCGTCTTGCCGCGCCCCCCGAGGTGGACGAGGACGAGGACGAGCTCGCCGTCGAGCTCCTGGTACTCGTCCGCCTCGACGCGATACCCCTCCCAGGTGCTGACGAAGTCGTGAAAGCCCTTCGCCATCCCGGTTGGCCCCTTCCAGCTGCCCGGTGCGGGCCCATCGGCGAACACCAACTCCATCTCGGGGTGCGCCCAGTCGGTGGAGCTGAAGTCGCCCCGCTCCCAGTCCGCGTAGATCGACCGCACGAGCTCCACGTTCTCCCGCGACATCGCCTGCTCCGAGAGCCCGGCGGCCTCGAGAGCTTCCTCGACGCCCGCGTAGGTTCGGAGTCTCGAGAACCGCTCGCCCCTGAACTCAAAGAGCATCGCGAGGCTCGCCGTGACCTCGGCTCCGCTGCCTCGCGCACGTGCGGACAGTCGGCCGATTGCGAGGACCCGGTCCCCCGCGCTACGAAGCGTCTCGGCCTCGAAATGAGGCTCCTCCCAGACCTCCTGGGTGTCGGCCCGAAAAGACACGAACGCCTCAGGCCCCCGATAGATCGTGTCCTCGAGCGCAGCCCGCATCGGCACGATTTCAACGTCATTCGTCGAGTGGGCTTGAGCCGACTCGGCATCCTGAGCGTTGAACCACTCGATCATCCTGCGGGCCAACTCCACGTTCTCCTGCGACAACGCCTACTCCGAAAGCCCGGCAGCTTCGAGGGCTTCGTCGCGGGTCCAGTACTCGCGGCCGCGCACGATCTTCCCGTCTCGGACCGTGTAGAGGGCGGCGAATGTCAGATCGGCTTCGACGCCACTCAGCTTCGCCCGTCCGCTGTTCCGAAAGACCGCAACGACCCGGTCCCCTCCCGCGTCGATCACTTCCAGCGGCTCGACCTGGAACTGATCGAACGTGTCGATCCAGTCCTGCACGTAAGCGCGCATCCCGGCCTTGCCGTGAATCGGGCCGTGGTCATCGGGTGCGCCCTCCACCGCCCGGTAGTCGACGTCGTCCGCCCAGTACTCCAAGAACGCATCCACGTCTCCGCGGCTGAGAGCGGCGGCGGCGTCAATGACCGTCCGGATGTTCTCCTGCGACATCGCCTACTCCTTAAGCCCGGCCGCTTCGAGGGCTTCGCGCCAAGTAAGGAAGTTTCGAGTCTCGCCGATCCGGCCGTCGCGGAAGTCCCAGTAGACGGCCCCGAACGGCTGTCGGATCGGCAGGCCCGAGCCTTTGATCCGGCCGACGGTCTCTGCGAGCACCAGCACCCTGTCGCCGACCTCGCGGACCTCGTGGACCTCCATCTCGAATTCGTCGAAGTTCTCGGTCCACTCGGCCATGAGCGCCCGCAGCCCATCGTGACCGCGGTACTCGGACGGCCCCGGCCACTCGGGAAACACATAGAGGGCGAGGTCGGGGGCAAAGGAGGCCAGCGCCGCCTCGACTCCGCCATCGGCGAACGCCCGAAAGGCTTGACGCACGATTTCGACGTTCTCCTGCGACGACATCGCCTGCTCCGAAAGCCCCAAGGTTTCGAGGGCTTCCGCGTGATCCCAAAAGAACTCCTCGTAGAAGATCAGTCCCTTACGGACCGTGTACACGGCCGTTAACTCCACATTCGAAGCAGGGCCATGACCCGTACCACGCCAAATGAACCGCACGGCAACTCGGTCGGCGACATCGATGAAGTCGCTGGTCGGTTCCACTACGTCGGCGTCCCAGGTCTCGCGCTGCTGCTCCCACTGGTGCATGACCGCCTCCCGACCGACGAAAGGCCCCGGCTCCGGCCAACCCTCCGGGCTCCGCACGATCACGGTTGGGTCGTGCAGCTCACGATGGGCATCCATGTCGCCCGCGTTCCACGTTGCGAATAGGGCCCGGACGATCTCCACGTTCTCCTGCAACATCGCCTACTCCGAGAGCCCGGCGGCTTTGAGGGCTTCGGCCTGGCTAGCAAAGCCCTGACCCGGAACGAACTTGCCGTTCTGCACCGTCCACACCTGCCAGAAGGTGAACTTTGTCTGTACACCGCTCTGTCTCCCGCGCCCGCGAAGGGTCGATCCCACGACGACCGTGTCGCCAGCGTCGATCAACTTATCGACCTCGGCTTGTGCGTCGTCAAACTCGCCTCGCAACCAGCCCACGAACTCTTTGTATCCCTCGGGTCCCTGAAAGACACCGGTGCGGTCGGGGATAATTCCGGCGGCGGTGTAGCGACAGTCTGGGGCAAAGGCGGAGACAGCCCCGTCGATGTCTCCCCGGCTGTAGGCCTCGAAGGCCCTCCGCACCATCTCCACGTTCTCTTGCGACATCGCCCTCTGAGTATCTCGCGCCCTGGGACGGGGTCAAATCGCGGGCTTGAGTGCCGCCTTCGGCCGGATGCGAGCGCCCAAGTCGTTGTCCATCGCGTGCCCGCTTGGGACGAGGAGCAGCAGCGTCAGTGCGCGGCGCTCTGACGCCTCCTCCCGCGCGTGAAAGCGACAGCGCGGCTGGCGCCGTCGCGAAGAAGTCACTCGCTGTCCGATCGGGAACGAAACCGCTTAGGAGGGAGTCGCTCTATCCAGCTGAGCTATCGGGGCTCGTGTGCTCAGATGCAAGTGTTTTATGACCTAGGCGAAACTCGTGATACATCATTGAACATCTATTGAACATGTTTGGCAGCACCAGCATCGAGCCAGAGACAGCGTTGCGATGACAACCCGTGGATCCGTTCCGCGACATCGCTCTCCCAAAGTGAGGTCTGCGACAAGCAGGGCGTGATCGCCGCAGGCAGCAAGGACTTCTTCGTACCGCGTGATGGTTGAAAGAGGCAAGCCTATGGCTATTGGAGTGCGCCGGCACATGCTCTTGCCAAGGCGTAGCACCAGTGATACAGTCCTAGACGTAGCACCTATGCTACGGGAACAAGAAGGCGAGACCCAATGACCGCCAAGCTCGATACCAGCTACCACAAGCGCAGGCTCGCTCAAGAGCTCAAGGATCCCGAGTTCCGGGCGGAATATAAGCGCGCCCGCCGCCAAATCGCGCAGGTGGATGCGGTGATGAGGCAGTTGGACGAGCTACGAGAGGACGTCGGTTTCTCAAAGGCAGAGCTTGCGCGCCGTATCGGGAAGACTCCATCGACAGTCCGTCGACTCTTCACGGCAGAGGTCAACCCTGAGCTCAAAACCGTGGCTGCCATAGCGAACGAGCTGGGCGCCGAAGTGCGAGTGGTGTCCAAGGCAACAGGTAGCCGTCGGGGGGCTCAGAAGGGCCGGGGCAAACAGACCAGGAAGCGTAAAGTCGCCGCCTGACATCGCCGCACGACTAAGCTCGCGCGGTGGCGTGGGATGTCATCTACTACAAGACAGCGGACGGGTCTGTTCCGGCCAGCGATTTTCTCGATGGCTGCCCGACGAAAGTTCGCGCCCGTTTGCTAGCGACAGTGGACGCAGTTGCGGAGGCTCCGCCGCCGCAATTCTCGGGTGGTGGCCAGTGGGAAGCGATGCACGGCGACATGTCCGGGTACTACGAGGTCCGCGGTCGTGGCCCAGGCCGCGAACAATTTCGCCTCTTCTGTGTCCTTGAGAATGGTGATGACGAAGAGCTTGCGCGACGCGGTCTCGAAGGGCCGGCAATTGCGGTGATCAACGGGCTGCGCAAGCCGTGGATGACGACATTGAGCAAGGCCGACTATCGACGGGTACGTCGACTCGGAAGCGACCACATGTCCAACTATCCGCGTCGTATCGCAACATGAGCGTTGTCGTGGTCGTTACCACGCTGCTTTAGCGCCGACACGATTTTGCAACAGAGCGTCGATGGCTGCGCCGTGAAGGCGGCGCAGATCGATGCTAGTTGTGGCGGTATACGTCATGGCAAATCCCAGCAATACCAACGGATTTCAAGCACGGCGGCGGATTACAACGCTGCGCGGATTGAACGTTGGGCCGGCGAAGTTGCTGTTACGCGATGAGGATTTGCGGTGACGCCGCAGTTTCCAGACGGCTGGCTCGACGAGCGCATGATCGAACGCGGGCTGACGGCGCGAGACCTTGCACAACTGGCCGGACTTAACGAACAGACAGTTGGCGCAGCGAGACACGGCCACGCTATCGCCGTGCATACATTGCGTCGCATCTGTCAAGCGCTCGATGGGAGTCCGATCATCTTTGACCCATCAACGTCTGACAGCCTTGCTCAGTCGCGCCGTGCCATCCAAGCGTCAACGAGAGAGGTCGGCGAGTAATGGGCGTATCGCGACGTCCTAGCGCTGGCTTGCGAGAAGGAGGGGACCTCGAAACCCGGAGGATAGGAAAGACGAGGCTCATCTGGAAATAGGGCGGTAGATGTCGCCTTGGAATCGCGCGACCTGGATGTGTATGGCCGCCACGCAGCTCTTGTGCGCTTAGCTGGCCCGTTCTCACGTCGGTGAGGCTTCCCCACAGCCCGGAGGGAGCCACAACGCTCTGAGCGGCGGCTCCCTCCGATTTTGGACCGAGGGTTATTCCTTGGTCACTCCGGCAATGTCGTCGAGATAGATGTTGATCTCTTGGTCACCGTTCTTGAGGACGACCCAGCTCGGGCCTCCCCCGTTTGGCACGGCAATGCCATGGAACTGCCCCACAGCCTTGTGCGGCTGGCCGTCGGCATCCCTCCAATACACGGCCACGTTGTCCTCGTACTCCAGCCAACGTTCTAGGCCTGAAACCTCAGACTGGTCTTCGGGTGTGTCTTTGCTTGTCACTGTTGCTTGGCTCAATTTGAGCTCCTTCTGTTCGGGAGCGCGCCCGTTGCGCGCTCCAGGCTTTGTGGTTCACAGGTCTGCTCTCGGCGGCTTTCCGTCCTCAAGGGATGCGAGCGTGAGAAGGCGAACATTCGCTGGCGAATGGACGCGTAAGGACCTGCATTTCCGTCCAAGATTCGGCGTAGGCGACTTGCTTCAGCGCGACAGGGACCGCCGCAATGGCGGGCATCCGATCGCTGGCCCTCCAAGGAGGCTCCGCAGACAACGCAGACCCTCATCGAGCTACCTGCTTCCGTTGTGCCGCCCTTCTCAGAGGTACATGACGGGTACACGACGGGATACCACGCCCTCCCCCCGAGTACCGCTGTGAAGGCAGACGAACCGCATTGGAAAGCGGCCTTGGCGGCACTTGGCTGCCCTGGAACGAACTCCGTGGAACCGGCCGGAACTCCTTAGGAGGGAGTCGCTCTATCCAGCTGAGCTATCGGGGCTTGGGTGCAGGTTAGGGTCCTGCGTGGCCGACAAGTGATCAGGCCGGAGGCATCTTGGATCACCAACAAGCGAGAGGGGCGGCAGTTGCCGCCCCTCTCGCTGCTTCGGCGCAAGCCCGAGGGCTCGTGCCTCAATCCGGTCGCGCTAGCCGACGGTGCACGCCTGGCTCGAGTTGACCGTGTCGGGCGCCTCGCCGGTGCCGCTGTAGGCGAACGTGCCCCTGATGTTGAGGATCTTGTTCGCGTCGTGGCAGCGCGCGCTGATGTAGTTCCCACGCTTCACGGTCGTCGTGAAGTCGTCCAACGGGAGCGGCGCTGTGTCGATGTTCGGGACGGTGAGCTTCTTCCCGAAGTCGGCTACGCCGGCGTTGGTGATCGTCCCCTTCAGGGTGACGCTCGTGTTGCCCGAGGTGTTGCTGCCCGGGTTGGCGCAGTTGGCCGTCCCGTTCGGCGCCAGGGTCACCCTGGTGAACAGAACGATCGTCGGGTTGGCGCCCGAGTTCTGGCCTCGGAATGCCAACACGCAGCCGTTGAAGTTCGACGGCGGCGCGGTCGAGGCGCGCCCGCTGACCCCGGTGGTCGGCGACAGGTAGGCGTTCTTCGCCGCCCCGGCGCCCGGGCCGCAGGTATTCCACGCCTGCTTCAGGGTCGTCGAGCTGGCGAAGTTGCCGGCGCACTGCGGGACGCTTCCGGTGGTGATCTTGCCGTCGTCATCGAACAGCAGCGTCACCGTCTTCGCGAACCCACCATGGGCCTTGTCGCCCGGGTGCGTGTAGACCGTTCCCGTGTGCACGAACAGGCTTGCCGGCTTGAACGTGGTGGCCGGGAGCTTGCTCGGCGTGATCTTGCTGCCGCTGAGCGTCGACACGTTGTTGGCGAGCGCGCTCGCGCCGCCCACGGTGATCAGTGCCGCGGCCCCGGCAAGCGCGATCAGTGCTGCGTTGCGCCTTTGAATACGCATTCTGCTCCTCCTCATCGCATCGGACGGCGTCGGGCCGCCCCTGTACCCACAGCGGGCGACTGTACAGTCGAAAGTTGGTGCACGCGCCGGTTATCGGGGCCCTCGGGTACACGCCAGACCTCAGACGGCCGATGCCCTAGGCGCGCTCCCCCTCCAGCGCCTCTTCCTGGATAGCGCCGGACCGCTCAGGCCGCAGCATCACCAGGGCCGCCACCGCGCCGACCAGGCAGAAGACAGCTCCGACGCCGAACTGAAGCTGGAAGCCGTCCGTCAGCGCGGTTGCGGCGGATGCGCCCGAGGCGAGGGCGGCGTGCGTATGTGACGCCGCGATCGTGCTGAGCACCGCGAGGCCCAGGGCGGCTCCCACGAACCGCGAGGTGTTGAGGACGCCCGAGGCGAGCCCGCTCGTTGCCGCGGGCACCCCCTGCACGGCGACGATCGTCGCCGGGACGAGCGAGAGCCCGAGTCCGAAGGCGCCCAGCATCCCGCCCGGAAGCACCTGGGCCACATACGTGCCTCCGGGATGCACCCCGGTCAGGAGCGCCTCCCCGGCGGTCGCGGACAGCATCCCGCCCGTGAGCACCATCCGGGCGCCAATCCGGCGGGCGAAGCGCGGGGCCAACGTGGCGCCGAGCCCGACGCCAAGCGTCATCGGCACGAAGGCGAGCCCTGTTTCCAGGGCGCTGAAGTGGAGCGTTCCCTGCATGTACAGGGACTGGAAGAACCAGAACCCGAAGATCGCGGCGTAGAGCAGGAAGATGACGACGTTTGCGGCTCGCAGCGTTCGCAACCGAAACACGCTGAGCGGCATCAGGGGCTCTCGGGCCACCCGTCCCTCATAGAGGGCGAAGGAAAGCAACAGCGCCGACCCGGCCGCCAGTGGAGCGAGCACGCCGAGTGAGCCCCAGCCGAGCCTGTCCGTGGTCACGATGCCGTAGGTGACGGCTGTCATGCCGAGGGTGACGAGCACCGCTCCTGGCAGATCGAAGTGGCGATTCTCCGTCGTGCCGCGCCCCTCCGGGACCAGGTCCCTGCTGAGCGCCACGACAACCACTCCGATGGGGACGTTGATGAGGAAGATCGCGGGCCAGCCGAACGCCTCGGTGAGGATGCCACCGAGCAGCACCCCGGAGGTGGCGCCGATCGCCCCGATCGCGCCCCAGGCGCCGAGGGCGCGATTGCGGGGCGCGCCCTCGTCGAAGGATGTGGTGATGATCGCGAGGGTCGCGGGCGAGATGACGGCGCCGCCGATCCCCTGAACGGCGCGGGCGGCAACAAGGGTTTCCGACGAGGGGGAGATGGCGCACAGAAGCGACGCGCCCGCAAAAAGCAGGGTGCCCGCCAGGAACATGCGACGCCGGCCGAGCAGATCGGCAGCCCGCCCCCCAAGCAGCAGAAAGCCCGCGAAGGTGAGCGTGTACGCGTTCAGCACCCACTGAAGGCCGGTGGTGGAGAAGCCCAACGCATCCTTGATCGAGGGCAGCGCAACGTTCACGATCGAGACGTCGAGGATGACCATGAATTGGCCAAGGCAGACGACGACGAGGAGCGCATTCGAGTTGCGCCGCAGCATGTCCCTGGAGACTGCGACTGGATTCAACGCCGCCCCGCGGCGTCCAGGATGTACGCGGCCTCGACCGCGGCCGCCACGAGCGAGGCGCTCATGCGGGGCGGATCGGTGGAGGCGGAGACGATCTCGGTGCTGTTGCCTGCGGCCATTGCCATCCCTTCGATCGTTCGGTAGTACGAGAAGCATCGTACCAAAAGTTCGATGGTCGCCGTATAATGATTGGACATGGCCGTCGACCAGGCAATCAGCCTGTACCACCCCGAGAGGGCGGACCTCGAGCTTCCTGGGGTGCTGCACGCGCTCAGCGATCCGCAGCGCCTCCACATCGTGCGCGAGCTCGCCGGCGCCGCCGAGCCGCTGCCCTGCGGCGCGATCGAGCTCGGTGTGGCGAAGTCGACGATGACCCACCACTTTCGCGTCCTGCGCGAGGCGGGCGTCATCCGGCACGAGCGAGCGGGGACGACCAAGCTGACCACACTGCGGCGCGAGGACCTCGACGCGCGCTTCCCGGGGCTCCTCGACGCCGTGCTCTCCCCCGCGGAAGTTCCCGCGTCGGTTGGGGCGATGAGCCGCTAGGCCATGGCGCTGTTCACCAGGCAGCCGCAGATCGAGCTGACCCCGATCGCGGGTCACGAAGACCTGGCCCTCGTGGACGAGGACGACGTCGAGGCGCTGCTCGACACGCTCGCGATGGAGACCTTCGAGTACGCCGACACCCAGGATCTCCCGGCCGATCTCGCTCACGCGCTGGAGGTCGGTCTGTTCGCGGTCACAGGGCTCGAGGCCACGACCAACGCGACGATCGTCGCCGGGCGGGCGGTCGCCCGGATCGGCTACATGGCGCGCCTGGCGGAGTGGGAGCGGGTGCCCGCGGCACGCAAGCCGGGCGGATGGATGTGCGCCGGCCTTCGGGGAGCCGTCGAGTCGAGCGTCGGCGAGGAGCTGAGGGAATCGGGCGCTGATGCGTCGTTCTACGACGCGCTCGGCGAGGTGACCGCCTTCTTCGTCACCCGGGAGCCGCTCGACGTGGCCTACGACGCCCAGGAGGGGCTGAAGCCGATGTGGACGATCCCCGGCATGGGAGGCGACTTCCGGGCTCTGCTCCGCGACTGGACGCTCGAGATGGCGCTCCCGCGCGATGGCGAGGTGCTCAGCGGCCCGGCGGGACCGATCGACGACGCCAGCTTCGAGGACCTCCAGCAAATCTGGAAGTACGGCTTCCTCTTGCGGGCCTTCGAAGAATTCTTCCGGGAGGGCTAACGCTCCGACGGCGTGGGCACGCGCCGCCTACTCGTAAAGGCTCTCAGCCGCGGTCTCGCGCAGCGTCCCGTCCCAAAGCCGGATCTCGACGTAGAGCTTGTCGCCGAAGCCGCTGACCGCGTCCACGGACACCAGGGTGAAGCGGCCGTCCTGGACCGCCGCCTGATCCAGGACCTCACCGTCCAGCTCCGCCGTGACGGCCACCGCTCCCCGCACCATGGGCAGTCCCCAGACGAGCGTGACGTCCCCACCCCGGTCGCCCTCGGCGCGCCAGGTTCCGATCACGTCATCGGAGAGGTCGATCTTCCAGTCGGGGTTGTCCTCCGCGGTCACGTCGGTGAAGTCGGCGTGGGCGCGGAGCTCGTCGGGCTCGCCATCGGGCGAGCGCTCGAACGAGACCCAGCCGAAGTACTCGACTGTGAGGGGAGCCGCTGCCTGCTCGCCGTCCTCCGGGCTCCGGTCCTCCGGCATGTTGGCGCGACCAGTCGCGGGGACATACGCCCGGGCTCCCCAGGTCCGATCGGGAAACCAGCGCACGGTCTGCGGGTCGAGCGGGGCACCCGCCTCGCTCGCGTGTCCCTGGCACGCCTCCGCGAACTCCTTCGCGAGCCGTTCCTCCCAGCGGCCGTACGGCTTTGCCTCCTGGGGGGAGTCGGCGATGAACCGGGGGAACGGACGGGGAACAGGCGGCATCGTCAGGGAGCCTATTCAGCCGGCCGCCGGCTCAGGTGCCATCCAGCGCCGCGCGCAGGTCCGCGGCCGCGCGCTCCGGCGGGTAGACGTTCACCTCGACTCCGGTGCCGAG
>JBOGZC010000026.1:0-42240 GCA_050697075.1 Solirubrobacterales bacterium
GGTTCGGGCCAGGCCGCACACGACAGGGCCGTCGACCTCGCGCGCGATGGCCTGGACCGCCTCGAAGTCGCCCGGCGAGGTGATGGGGAAGCCGGCCTCGATCACGTCGACCCTCAACCGCGCGAGCTGTTGGGCGATCTCGACCTTCTCCTGCGTGTTCAGCGAGATGCCAGGCGACTGCTCGCCGTCCCTCAGCGTGGTGTCGAAGATGTGGACCCGATCCTGGTCGGGTGTCGATCCGGGGCCGCTCATGGCCTTTCCTCCTTCGCGTCGAAACTCAGATGACCTTGTCAGTTGCGGCTCTCGCGCCGCCCAGCGTTACTCCCCCCGCGGGGGGAGGAGAAGGAGGAGCGCCAGGCTCTTGCGGAGCGAAGTCATCGAGTGCAGGGACTTTAGCGCACACGCTGAACCTGACTTCTGGAGAGCCTCCCGTGGATGCCGCCCGGATTCAGGCCCGTGCCGTAGTCAAGGTTGCCGCGATCTCGCTCGCGGTGATCGCGGCAGCGCTGTTGCTGGCGATCGTCGTCCTCCACGTCCGCACCGAGATCCGGTGGGTGTTCGCGGCGCTGTTCCTGGCGCTCGCCATGAACCCCGCGGTTGACCGGGTCGAGAGCCTTCGGTTACGAGGGCACCGGATCTTCCCGCGCTGGCTCGCGATCCTGGTCGTCTACGTCGCCGTGCTGGCGCTCTTCGTCTTCCTGATCCTGCAGGTCGTCCCGCCGATCATCCGGGAGTTCGAGCACCTGGGATCCAAGGTCCCCGGCTACGTACATGACTTTCGACAGTGGGCCAACCAGAACCAGCAGTTCCAGGAGCTGAACCACAAGTACAACATCACCCTGACTCTCTCCCAGCAGGCGTCGACGATCCCCTCCAAGCTCGGCGGCGCCGCGAGCGACATTCAGAGCATCACCGTCAGCATCCTCGAGCACCTCCTGGCGGCGATCACCATCCTCGCCCTGACCTTCTTCCTGCTCCTCGACGGCCGCCAGCAGGGGGAGCGCGCACTGTCGCGCATGGAACCCGAGACCGCGACCCGCTGGCGCCGGATCGCCACCCGAATCGCGGGCGTGGTCAAGTCCTATGTCTCGGTCAACCTCCTCCTCGCGATTGCCGCCGGCGTCTTCACCTGGCTGTCGCTCGAGTTGCTCGGCGTCGACCTGGCGGTGACCATGGGCGTGATCGTGGGCTTTCTGGACCTCGTCCCGCTGATCGGGTTCACCGTGGGCGGCTTCTTCGTCGCGATCGTCGCGGCCTTCCACGACTTCCCCGGGGCGCTGCTCGCGTGGCTCGCGTTATTCCTCGTCTACCAGCAGGTTCAGGACCGGGTGATCCAGCCGCTCCTGTACAAGAACGCCGTCCGGGTCCACCCGGCGGTCGCCATCATCGCGATCCTCGTCGGGGGGCAGCTGGCGGGCATCCTCGGGGCTCTGTTGGCGATCCCAACCGCCGCCACGATCGGCGTGCTGATCGACGAGACCCAGCGGTGGCGGCGAGAGACCGCGGAGCAGGCCGAGTCGCCGTCGGGCGGCGCCCCGCCCTCCGGCACGGCGACTCAGCCGGAACCGGCGGCGGACTGACCCGTCGCCGGCCGCCCTTCGGCCGGCTTGTGGCTCCTCGGCTTGCTGAACCGCTCGCGCGCGCGCGTCTTCTTGCGCTCGCTGCGGTAGAAGAGGCGCGCCCACAGCGAGCGCGGCCTGCCCAGCCGGGCGGCCCCCACGAGGCCCACCGGTGGGACGATCAGGCCGATCACGGCCATCACGAACTTCTCCTTCGCGAGGTTGACCAGCGCGAGCAGGATCGCCAGCACTCCGAATGCGCCAACGATCGCGAACACGGCGTCCTCGACCTCGGTGGCCACGTCGATCCAGGCCGTGAGCCCGACGAGCACCATCCCAGTGATCGTCGCGGCCACGATGACGGCGTCGATCGACTTGCGTCCCTGGTCGCTCCAGTAGACATCCTTCAGGTCGAGCCAGAGCGCGAACTCGTCCAACGCAAGCCCCGTCCCCACCCCGAACAGGACCGCCACGATCTCGTGCCAGGGGGAGGGCGGCGCGATCGCGACCCCGACGTAGCCGGCGACCATCATCAGCCCAATGCCCCAAACGAGGTGATGGATGTGAGTGCCGCCCACCTCGACGTTCCCGGGCCACCACTTCACCTGCGCGCGGATCAGGTGGGCGCTGGTCCTGATGAAGCTGAACGTGACCAGGAACGCCACGAAGAACAGAAACTCCGCCTGGCGGCCGGTGTCGACGATCGCTCGGTCGTAGAGGCTCCCGATGCTGGCGACAAGCGGGACGAGCACGCGCTCAGCGTAACGATGGCGGCGGGCGCTGAGACGCTAAGGAGTCAGCACTACCTTTCCGACGTTGCGCCGCTCCTCGATCATGCGATGCGCGTCGGGCGCGCGGTCGAAGGGGAACGCCTCGGCGACCACGGGCTCCAGGCCACCCTTGCCGAGGCCCGCCAAGAGAGGCTCGACCAGCCTGTCGACGCTGCCCTCGCGATCCCACCAGTGGAGCAGGTTGAGCCCGAAGACACCCTTGTTCTCGTTCATGATCGAGAGGCTCTTCCACCACGGCATCGTCGCCAACGGCATCTTCGCCAGGCTCCTGATGGCGGCGGGGATGTCGCGCTTGCCGGTCCCGCTCTGGACCTCGGACAGGCCGTACATGATCAGCCTCCCGCCGGGCCGCAGCAGGCGGTAGTCCTTGCGAAACGAAGTCGGTCCGATGGCGTCCATGATCACGTCGACGCCCTCGCCGTTCGTGATCCGACGGACCTCCTCCTCAAAGTCGGATGTGCGGTAGTCGATCGGATGGTGGACGCCCTGCTCCCGGATCGCGTCGTGCTTCGAGCCGGACGCCGTGCCGAAGATCTCGGCGCCGATTCCATGCGCGATCTGGGTCGCGGAGATGCCCACCCCGCCGGCGGCGGCGTGGATCAGCACGCGATCGCCCTCCCTGAGCCCGCCCATGATCACCAGCGCCGCGTAGGCCGTCCCGTAGTTGACCGGGAACGCCGCGCCCTGCTCGAACGACAGCTTCTTGGGCAGCGGCAGTGCCTGGGCCTCCGGGACCGTGACCAGCTCCGCCTGGCCGTTGAAGCGGGTCAGGGCGACGACACGGTCGCCGACCTTGTGGGACCCCACCCCCTCCCCCACGGACTCGACCTCTCCCGCGACCTCGTAGCCGACCACGCACGGGGGCTTGGGCGCGTCGGGATAGAGCCCGATGCGCGCGAGCGTGTCGGCGAAGTTGATCCCCGAGGCCTTGACGGCGATTCGGACCTCACCCGCCCCGACCGCGGGATCCGGGCGCTCCTGAACCTCGAGGACCTCCGGCAGCCCGTGGCGCGTGATGACGACCGCTCTCATACCCGGACCCTACCTCTACCCCACTGAGCAAGGTGGGGGCGGGCGGTCGCCACGAAGCGAACTATGTCCCGTCGTGTCCGTCCACCGGACACGAACCGCCACAGTTCGGAGCCGCCCCCCCGTTGCCTCGGTTTGAGTCCCAAGGCCCTAGTCAGAGGTCCACGGCACGACCCGCGGCGAACCCGTCCAGCTCCAGGATCTGCTCGAGCACTGCCTGAGGAGCCGGGGCGTCGGTGGTAAGCGCCAGAACGGCCTGGCCGCCGGATGCCTCGGCGCCCACCGCCGCCGACGCGATGTTGACGCCGTGCTCGCCAAAGATCGTCCCGATCCGGCCGATCATCCCGGGCTGGTCCTTGTACCGGAACACCACGATGTGCTCGGCGAACGCCATGTAGAAGCTCTCGCCCCAGACCCGCACCAGATGGGGCAGGTTTCGGGGGCCGACCGCGGTGCCCGCGACCTCGACCGAGTCCTCCCCGGACTCGAGTCGGACCGTGACCAGCTCGGTGAACTCCTCCGAGGCCGCGTCCTTGAGCTCGGTCAGCTCGATCCCGCGCTCCTCGGCCAACGCTGGCGCGTTGACGAGGTTGACCTGCTCCTCGGTGTGGCCGGAGAGGATCCCCACCAGCACCGCGATCCCCAAGAGGCGGGTGTCGTGCTCTGCGATCCGGCCGCGGAATTCGGCCACGATCCGGTCTACTGACCCGTTCCCGAGCCCCTGGGCCAGCCGGCCCAGCTTCTCGGACAACGGCACGAACGGCGCCAGCGCCTCCATCTCCTCAGGCCGCACCGCGGCGATGTTCACGGCGTTCGTGACCACGCCACCAACAAGGGCGCGCCGGACCTGGTCGGCGGTGATCGTCCCGGCGCGGTCCTGCGCCTCCGCCGTCGAGGCCCCCAGGTGAGGGGTCACGACCACATTGTCGTGACCGAACAGCTTGTGGTCGGTGAACGGCTCCTCCGGGAAGACGTCCAGCGCGGCCCCGCCGACCTTGCCCGAGGCGAGGCCCGCCTCGAGGGCGTCGAGGTCCACCAGCTCGCCGCGCGCGCAGTTCACGATCCGGACCCCGTCCTTCATCTGCGCGATCGCCTCGGCGTCGATCCAGTTGACTGTGTCCGGCGTCTTCGGCAGGTGGATCGTGACGATGTCCGCCCGGGAGTAGAGCTGATCAGACGTCTCGGCGCGCTCGACGCCAAGCTCCCGGAAGCGCTCGGCCGCGACGAACTTGTCGAAGGCGACCACCTCCATCTCGAACGCCTGGGCCCGCTTGGCCACCAGCTGGCCGATGCGCCCGAAGCCGATCACCCCGAGCGTCTTGCCGTAGAGCTCATTGCCGGCAAAGCGCGAGCGAGCCCACTCGCCGTGGAGCAGCGACGCCTGGGCCTGGGGCACGTTCCGACACAGCGCCAAGACGAGGGCCAGCGTGTGCTCGGCAGCCGCCACCGAGTTGGACTCCGGTGCGTTGACAACCACCACCCCGCGCTTGGTGGCCGCCTCGACGTCGACGTTGTCGACCCCGGTTCCCGCGCGACCGATGACCTTGAGCCGCGACCCACGCTCGATCAGGTCAGGCCCCAGCTTCGTGGCCGACCGGATCACGATCCCGTCGAACTCGCCGATTCGCTCCCGAAGCTCGTCGTCGGACATCTCCAGGCCGAGCTCGACGTCGAAGTCGGAGCGCAGGAGCTCGACGCCGGAGTCGGCGATCTTCTCCTTGACGAGGACCTTCGGCTTCGGGTCGGCCACTAGTGGCGCACCGCTAGCCGACCGGCGTCGGGGCGGTGCCCGCCTCGGCGAACACGCGCTGGGCCGCCGCCACCCCCGCTCCAGACTCGGCCTCATACCCCAGGTCGCGAAGGGCCATCTCCAGGGCGGTGAGCGCGATCACGATGTCGAAGGCCCCGTAGTAGCCGCAGTGGGCGATCCTGGCGATCTTGCCCTTCAAGTGGCCCTGGCCACCGGCGATCGTCACGCCGTAGGTGTCCCGCATCAGCTTCGGGATCTTGGCGCCGTCGATGTCATCGGGAAGGCGCGCCACGGTGACCACGTTGGCGTTGTCGTCGTCCGGCCCGAAGCGCTCCAGCCCAAGCGCGTCGACCCCGGCCCGCGCGGCCCTGGCCAGGAGGGCGTGGCGAGCGAATGCCCGCTCGAGACCCTCCTCGAACAGGAGGCCGAGCGCGACGTCGAGCGCGCGAAACAGCGTCACGGCGGGCGTGAACGCGGAGTTCGGCGGCTGCTCCCTCTGCCCCGCGGCGGTCCGTTGCCAGTCCAGGTAATAGCGGCCCTGCGGGCGCTCGGCCGCGAGCGCCATCGCCCGGTCGGACACGGACGCGAACGCCAGCCCCGGCGGGCACATGAGCGACTTCTGCGAGCCGGCGACCACAACATCCACGCCCCACTCGTCCTGGGGAAGGTCGACGGCGCCCAGCCCGGACACGGCGTCAACGCAGAGCACGGAGTCCCGGCCCGTCGCCACGTCGTTCAGCGCCTGGATGTCGTTCAGTACGCCGGTCGACGTTTCGGACTGGGTGACGAACACGGCGCGCGGAGGCCGCGCGAGAGCGGCGAGAGCGTCGTCGAGCGCGGCCGGATCCACCCTCTGTCCCCACTCGAAGTCCACCCGGTGGGTGTCGGCGCCGAACGCGTCGCACAGCTCTCCCCAGCGCTCGCCGAACTTGCCGCAGGACGCGACCACCGCCGGCTCGCCCGGGGCGACGAGGTTGGCGACGGCCGACTCCATCGCGCCTGTCCCGGTGGCCGCGAAGCAGAGCACGTCGTTGCTCGTCTGGAAGACGAGCGGCAGGCGCTCCAGCACCCTGGAGTAGATCTCGACGAACGCCGGGGCGCGGTGGTAGAGGATCGGCTCGGCCATGATGGCCGAGACGCTGGGCGGCAGCGGCGTCGGCCCCGCGGTCAGGATGTACTGCTTGCCGAAGATGTCGGGGGACTCGGGCACGTGACTGAGGATAAGGAGGGGCGCGGAAGAATAACCAGACAACTCCGGCGACTCGGCGCATCCGGCATCCATGCCTCGCGCTTCGAGTCGCCGGGGCCCCCCATGGGCCTTAGGATCACGGGCAATGGGCCAAGAGATCATTGAGGGCGAGGGATACGCGGTCGGCCACATCGACCAGATGGGCGACGAGTACGGCTTCCGGAAGATCCGCCGCTCGCTCGGCGTGACGGCCTTCGGGGTCAACGCGATCGTCCTCCCCCCGGGGTATGAGACGGGCCGCCACTTCCACGACGAGCAGGAGGAGCTCTACTTCCTCCACCGGGGGCAGATCGAGATCGAGTTCGACGACGGGGATCCCCATCGACTCGAGCCCGGTGGCGCCGCCCGCGTCGACCCAGCCACCCTGCGCCGGATCCGCAACGTCGGTGACGACGACGCCGTGTACGTGGTCATCGGCGGCAAGGACGGCTACGTGGGGCGCGACGGGCAGGCTCCGGAGGGCGAGACGACCCGCTTCGGCCCCTCGGGGCCGCCCGGCGCCTGAATCGGGCGCCGATGAAGTCGCACACGGTCTACAAGACGTTCGAGGTCCCCGAGCGGCGGGCGTTCGTCCGGATCACCGACGACGTCCAGGCCGCGGTCGACGAGGCCGGGATCGCCGAGGGGATGGCGCTGGTGTCAGCGATGCACATCACCGCGGGCGTATGGGTGAACGACGACGAGCCGGGCCTGCATAAGGACACCCTGGAGTGGCTCGACAAGGTGGCTCCGCCGAGCTGGAAGGAGCCCGCAAACGAGGTCGCTCGCGAGCTCTCACCCGACCCGGGCGACTACCGCCACCACGCCGGGGGTGAGGACAACGGCGACGCCCACCTCAAGAACCTGCTCGTCCACCACCAGGTCATCGTGCCGGTCACCGACGGTCGGCTCGACCTCGGCCCCTGGCAGCAGGTCTTCTACACCGAGTTCGACGGGCGCAGGCCCAAGCGACTCATCATCAAGATCCTCGGCGAGTAGAACCAGATTCGGCATAACCAAGCCGGATCGAGGTCCTCCCCCATTTCCCGATCGAAGGTCAATGAGGGTCAGTCGGGGTCAGTCCCGTAGCCATCACGTAGCCACGCCGTAGCCACGAGCCAGGCGACTGGCGATCGAGACCCGGGGGGTAGGCGGGACTTGGCAGTCAGCACGAGCAAGGAGGTACCGCCCCGTCTGACTGAGCAGAGGTTCGTGCGCGAGCAACCGGCACCGCGCCGAGGAGATCGCCCGCGCAGTATCTCGCGCCGGCTTAACCGGAGAAACTCTCAGCCGTGAACACGGTTTGTCCGGTGCTGATCTACTCCGACAGCCGGCGGCTTCGAGGGCTTCGTTTCTTTGGTATGGCGCTGAACTCCGCGACCGGCGCGGCCGCGTGCCAGACGGTTGATCAGAACACGCGGACCGCGCCTACCGCGGTGAGCTACTTCTGACTAATGGCTGAACTGCTGGAAGCAGGCGACGTCGTACTGCGACACCGCGTGGGAGTTCGTCTCATTGCCCTGGCCGGATTCGGGCACGTTCGCATAGACGGTCTTGGCATGAAGGAACCCGCCGGAGGTGAAGCCTTGGTGGGTGATCCCAAGGTCCCCCTCCGACTGCCGTATCGACCAACTGACCCAGCGCTGGAGCTTCGTGAGTTTGAACGGGGGCATGAGCGCCGGCGACGCGAAATACAGAGTCGACGGCTTGTACTTGTACTTGTGCGTCGAGTCGCGGATCGTGATCCGCGGCTCCGCAACTGCGGTGCTCGTCAAGGCGATGACGAGGACAGCGACACCCGCCGCCCACGGCATCGAGATCCCTCGCTTCATCCGCTGATTCCCCCCAGTCGTTGCTCTAGTGGTCCGACCCTACCGCCGGGCACTCCGGCAATGCAGATGGTTGCTGGAGCACTTGAAGAGGAGGGGCCTAGCGCCCGTTTGCACACCGCCTCCATGGGTCCACCACATCTGGAACACGCCCGCCTTCCGGGAGAATTTGGGGAAGGCCCGAAAGAAGTCAAGTTTGTCGGAGACGAACTTGTGGTGCCCGTGTCTCCTCAGCCGCAGCCCTTCTCGGCAGCGGGATGGGTACCGGTAAACGCGTTTGACGCAGACGGAATAGATGTATCCATGGGGGCGACCGACGAAGCTGCCGGTCTTCACCCTGAACTTCACGCGTCCGCCCTGCGTGAAGATGGTGGTGCAGGTGCCCCTGTAGAAGCAGCCGCGATCCAACTGGCGGGCCTGGGCTGGTCCAGCCAGCAGCAGCCCTCCGACGAGGACGCAGGCCAGGACGAGCTGCCAGCGGAGACGCACGGGCTACCTGACCGTGAAGTGAAGCGGCGGGCGGAGAACGTGGCCGTGCTGCCACCACCTGACGGAGTAAGGGCCGGGGCGCTTCAAGATGCTGGGAAAGTCGCGCTTCAAGTCAAACACGCCGACAAACGACTTGCCGCGCTTCTCGAAGGGCAGCCGGTGGGGACAGTTCGCTTTGAAGCTGCGGAGGTTCCTGAAGCACAGCTTGTAAACGCGCGAGATTCGGCGGGGCTGCTTCAGCCGAAACTTCAGCCGTCCGTCCTGTAGCTATAGCCGTAGCCAACGGAACGCCGGGGGGCTGATTTGCAGGCGATTCCCGGCGGCGCCGACCTTGTACACCGAGTTCGACGGGCGCCGCCCGAAGCGGCTCATCATCAAGGTCCTCGGCGCGTAGCTGCTGACGCGTGCGCGGTCAGTCCCACTCGAAGGGCGGGTACCGCGTCACCATCCAGTTCTCATAGGCGCTGGCCCGGGCGAGCCATCGCAGGCTGATCTGGACGATGTTGAACATTCCCTCCGGATACCTCTTGGTGAAGAGGATCGTGAAGAAGGCGAAGAACACCAGGATCCTCCCGAGGTAATAGATGATGTACGCCACGATCGCATACGGGATCACGAGCAGCCAGTGGACCAGCGGCCGCCAGCGGTTCACGAACTCCGGGTAGTCGATGTCGAACTGCACCGGGTAGTCCGGGTCGTCGGCCAGCGTGAACGGTGGATACGGGTCGACCATCAGGTCGGTGTACGCCACGACCCTGAGCGCCCAGCGGTGGACGCCGACCATGTAGTCGAACATCCCTTTCGGGTACCGCCCGGTGAAGAGCACCGCGAAGAAGGAGAAGATCACCACGAAGAGTGCTCCGATCCCCAAGACGAGCAGGACCAGGTAGTGAGGAATCGCGAGCAGCCACTTGATCAGCGGCATGAAGCGGCTGTACTCGTCCTGGTGCTCGATGTCGAGGTGCACCGGGTAGTCCCCCGCCGGACCGACGGCCGTCGGCGGCGGTGGAGGCGGCGGGGCCGGCGGCTCGGCTCCGCTCGGGCCGGTTGGTGCCTCGGGAGCTCCAGGCGTCTCGGGCGTCTCGGTCATCAATCCTCCGTTCGATTTCGGATTGTCCGCAGGAAGCACGGACGAGTGTGCTCCCTGAAGGCCGCGCGATCATGGCACGTCGATCGGCGGACGCAACTGGACGTTCGTCCACTCCGTGCCTAGACCGTGCGTGGTGGGAAAAACCGTGCGAATCAGGCGTCGGCCTGGATCCAGGGCATCATCGAGCGGAGCTCCCCGCCGACCTTCTCCGCCGGGTGACGAGCGGCCTCGGAGCGCATTCGCTGGAAGTTCTCGGCGCCGGCGCGATTCTCGGCGATCCACTCGCGGGCGAACTCGCCCGACTGGATGTCCGCGAGGATCTGGCGCATAGCCTGGCGGGTCTCCTCGGCGATCACGCGCTTGCCCCTCGTCATGTCGCCGTACTCCGCCGTGTTGGAGATCGAGTCGCGCATGCCCTGGATCCCCTTCTCGTACATCAGGTCCACGATCAGCTTGAGCTCGTGGAGGCACTCGAAGTAGGCGAGGCGCGGGTCGTAGCCTCCCTCGACCAGGGTCTCGAACCCCGCACGAGCGAGCTCGGTGAGGCCACCGCAGAGCACGGCCTGCTCGCCGAACAGGTCGGTCTCCGTCTCGTCCTTGAAGTTGGTCTCGATCACCCCGGCGCGGGCTCCGCCGATCCCCTTCGCGTACGCGAGCACGAGATCGCGGGCGTTGCCCGTCGCGTCCTGGTGGACCGCCATCAGGCACGGAACGCCTCGGCCTTCGGCGAACTGGCGGCGGACGAGGTGCCCGGGGCCCTTGGGGGCGACCATCCCCACGTCGACGCCGAGCGGCGGCTCGATCTGGCCGAAGTGGATGGAGAAGCCGTGAGCGAACAGGAGCAGGTCGCCGGGGGCGATCCCGTCGCGGATCTCCGCCTCCCACACCTCGGCCTGCGTCTCGTCGGGCAGCAGGATCATCACCACGTTGCCTCGACTGGCGGCCTCGCCGACGTCGAGCACCGTCAACCCTTGACCCTCCGCCTCAGCGCCACTCGCGGACCCGGGCCGAAGGCCGACCACGACCTCGCACCCCGAGTCCTTCAGGTTGAGGGCGTGCGCGTGGCCCTGCGACCCGTAGCCCAGGATCGCGATGGTCTTCCCGTCCAGGCGGGAGAGGTCGGCGTCGTCGTCGTAGAAGATTCCTTCGTTGCTCATTCGGGGCACTCTACGATGCCGGCCGCTTCACGTACCACTCGGTGAACTCGCGGCAGCGCCCTTCCCGGTCGAAGCCGATCACGAAGCAGTTGTCGTAGATCGCGTCCACGGCCCCGCCGGGCCCCGCCAGATACGTGCTCGTGCCCGCGGCGACCACGGTGTCCCCGTCCACGGCGACCGGCTCGTAGGAGGCGTCGTAGGTGCCGGGTGCGTCTTGCGACGAGGCCCCTTCGAACTCACCCTCCCCGAGCCACGAGTCGACGACCGCGTCACGCCCGACGATCGGCGCGTCGTAAGGGTGGTAGCGGTAGCTCACGTCGTCGGCGAAGAGCGCTGCGATCTCATCACGGTCGTACGACTTCCACGCCTCCACATATGCCTCGAGCCACCCGGTGGCCTCCGATCGCTCCAACGCGCTACCTCCTCATCGCAACGCCCGCCGCAGCAGCTTCCCAGACGCCGTGCGCGGGAGCTCGGAGACGAACTCGAACCGCTTCGGCACCTTGTAGGCGGCCAGCGACTCGGCGCAATGTCGGCGCAGCCCCTCCGCGTCGACGACGGCGCCGTCCCGCAGGACCACGACCGCCGCCACCGCCTCCTGCCACTCCGCATCCTCGCGCCCGACGGCCGCCGCGTCCGCGACCTCGGGGTGTCGCAATAGCACCTCCTCGACCTCCGCCGGCAGGACGTTCTCGCCGCCCGAGACGATCACGTCGCCCAGCCTGTCCTCGACGTACAGGAACCCCTCCTCGTCGATCCGACCGAGGTCCCCGGTGTGCAGCCAGCCGTCCTCGTCGGCGCATCCTGGCGCCACCACCGGGCCCTGGACCAGGATCTCCCCGTCCTGGATCCGCAGGTGCGTCGTGAGGAGCGGCCTCCCGGCCGAGCCAAGCTTGCGCCTTGCGTCCTGGGGCGCCAGGGTGGTCACCTGCGACGCCGCCTCGGTGAGCCCGTACGTCTGGACCACCTTCGCCCCCCGCCCGATCGCCTCCTCGAGGACCTCGCGGGGCACCGGCCCGCCACCGACCAGGATCGCCCGGGGGCCTGACAGGTCCACGCCGGCTTCCAGCAGGCGCGAGAGCTGCGTCGTCACCAACGAGACGAGGGTCACCCCCTGCTGCTCGAGCGAGTGGGCCACGGCGCCCGAATCGAAGCCGTCCTGGACGATCGCGCCGGTGCCGTAGATCACGGAGCGCAGGACGATCTCCAGGCCGGCGACGTGATGGAGCGGCAGGCAGCAAAGCCAGCGGTCACCGGGATCGACGCCGAGGTTGAACGCCGAGCCGACCGCGCTCCACAGGTGGTTCCCGTAGGTGAGCCCCACGGCGCGCGGGCGCTCGGAGGTGCCGCTGGTCAGGATGCGGCAGTGGACGGCGTCCAGATCGTGCTCTCCGAGAAGCGGAAGATCGGCCTCGGTCATCGTCAGGTGGTCCTCCGCCCGGAGCACGAGCGCGGGCTTTGCCCGATCGAGCTGCGCCTCGAGCTCGACCGCGGCGAGGTCGGGGTTCAGGGGATATGCGACCGCGCCCAGCTTCATCAAGGCATGGAGGAGCACGACGTACTCCGCGCCCGCCCGCCGCGTGATCGCGACCGTGGCCTCCGCACGCACGCCTCGCGCCGCCAGCCGTCGCGCGGCACTCGTCGCCTCGGCCTCCAGCTCCTCGTAGCTCAGCTCGGCCTCGCCGGCGAGGAGCGCCGCGCGATCGGGGCTCGTCTGCGCGCGCTGGGCCAGCCAGTTGTCCAGGATCATCGCCGTGCGCCCTTTGAGGCCATCGCAGGGATAATCCCGAACGTGCCAACGCGCCACAAGGACGCACCCTCCGAGGACGAGCTCTATGCGCCGCTCGAGTGGCGATCGGCGGGCGAGTTCGAGGACATCCGCTACGAGCGGGTGGAGGGGATCGCCAAGATCACGATCGACCGCCCGGAGGTCCGAAACGCGTTTCGGCCCCAAACGCTCGCGGAGCTGCGCGAGGCCTTCGGACAGGCTCGGGACGATCTCGAGGTGGCGACGATCATCTTCACCGGCGCGGGTGACGAGGCGTTTTGCTCCGGCGGCGACCAGCGGATCCGCGGCGATGACGGCTACATCGGCGACGACGAGGTCGCGCAGCAAGGAGTCGGGCGCCTCGACGTGGGCGACCTCCACGTTCAGATCCGTCGCACCCCGAAGCCCGTGGTGGCTATGGTCGCCGGCTGGGCGGTGGGCGGCGGGCACATCCTTCACCTGGTTTGCGACCTGACGATCGCCGCCGACAACGCCCGCTTCGGCCAGACGGGCCCGCGGGTGGGGAGCTTCGACGGGGGGTTTGGGGCTGGGCTGCTCGCGCGAAACATCGGCGTCAAGCGAGCCAAGGAGATCTGGTTCCTCTGCCGGCTCTACGGAGCGGACGAGGCGCTCGAGATGGGGCTGGTGAACGCGGTCGTCCCGCTGCCGGAGCTCGAGCGCGAGACCGTGGCCTGGTGCCGGGAGATGTCGAGCCTCTCCCCGCTCTCCCTGCGCCTCCTGAAGGCGAGCTTCAACGCCGCCGAGGACGGGCTTTCCGGCCTCCAGCAGCTCTCCCACGACGCGACGCTCCTCTTCTACATGACCGAGGAGGGCCAGGAGGGCCGCAACGCCTACGTCGAAGGCCGTCGCCCGGACTTCTCGAAGTTCCCCAAGCGACCTTGAGCTCGTTCGCGTAGCGGAGCATGTCGGCGGCAAGACTCTGGCTGATGGCCGCCAGGCCGCGGACGCTGCCGGCGGCGCTTGCTCCGGTGCTCGTCGGAACCGCGGCCGCCGTTGACGCTAGCCACGAGCTCCGCGTCGGCGCCTTCGTCGCCGCCCTGATCGGCAGCATCTTCATCCAGGTTGGGACCAACCTCTCCAACGACTACTCGGACGCGAGGCGCGGCGCGGACAGCGCCGACCGCCTGGGGCCGGTGCGGGTCACATCGTCTGGCCTCGTCGCCCCGCGGCGCGTCCTCGTGGCGACCTGGGTGGCCTTCGGCATCGCCGTGGTCGCCGGGATCTACCTGATCGCCGTCGCCGGGGTCGTGATCCTGATCGTCGGCGTGGCGTCCATCCTCGCCGGCGTCCTCTATACCGGCGGCCCCCGCCCCTACGGATACGAGGGCCTCGGCGAGCTGTTCGTGTTCCTGTTCTTCGGGCTCGTGGCCGTGAACGGCTCGTATTACGTCCAGCTCGAACGGCTCGACTGGCTTCCCTTCGGGCTCTCGCTGGCGGTCGGCTTCCTGGTCACCGCGATCCTGGTCGTCAACAACGTTCGCGACATCGAAACCGATCAGCGTGCCGGTAAGCGCACGCTCGCCGTGAGGATGGGCCGACAGCGAACACGCCGGCTCTATGCGGTGCTGCTCGCGGCCGCATTCGTCGCGGTCCCGGTCAGCCTGCTGGCGGCCGGGGGACCCGCGTGGGGGCTGCTCTCGCTGGGCGCGGCGCCGCTCGCGCGCCGCCCGCTGCAGGCCGTCATGACCCGCACGGACGGGCCGTCGCTCAATGGCGCCCTGGCCGGAACCGGCGCCCTGCTGGCGGCCTTCAGCGTCCTGCTCGCCGCCGGCCTCGTGATCGCCGCCTGAGATCCATGCGGATCACGTCCCTCGAGGTGATCCCCTACGCGCTCCCGTTCGAGCGCCCCTACGTGACGTCCCGCGGGCGCCTCGAGAGTCGCGAGATGGTCCTGGTGCGGCTGCGAACTGACGAGGGCCTGGAGGGCCTCGGCGAGGCGGTGCCGCTGTCGCTGCGAGGGGGCGCCGCGCTTTCGGCCATCGTCCACGAGCTTCGTGAGTCGATCGCGCCCGCCATCGTCGGGGTTGACCTGGACGGGGACCCGCCGGCGAGCAACGCGCCGATCGCCAGCGGGCTCTCGGCGCCCACGGCGGCCGCGATCGAGGTCGCCCGGCTGGATCTGGCCGCGAAGCTCGCCGGGATCCCGCTTTGGCGCCTGCTGGGCGCCGAGTCCGCTCAGCCGGTCGAGTGCAACGCGACCCTCGTCGCCGGCCCGCCCAACGCGGTGGCCTCGGACGCGGAGCGGTGGCTGGAGCGTGGCTTTTCGACCTTCAAGCTCAAGGTCGGGGTGCAGGGCGACGTCGGCCAGGTGGAGGCCGTGCGGGCCACGATCGGCCCGCACGCGAGGATCCGGGTCGACGCGAACGGCAGCTGGTCCCCCGAGGAGGCCGTGTTGCGGCTGACCGCGATGGAGCGCCACGGGATCGAGCTCGCAGAGCAGCCCGCCGACGACCTGGAAGGCCTGGCCGCGGTGCGATCCCAGACCGCGGTGCCCATCGCGGCCGACGAGAGCGTGGCGAGCCCCGAGGACGCAAGGCACGCAGTCGAAGCCCGCGCCTGCCAGCTGGCGACCGCGAAGCTGGTGAAGGTTGGCGGCATCGGGCCGACGCGGGGGATCGCGGAGCGGCTGCCCGTCTACCTCTCGAGCGCCCTGGATGGCCCCGTCGGGATCGCGGCCGCCGCCCACGCGGTCCAGGCGCTCCGTGACCAGGGCGGCCTGGCCCCCCTCGCCCACGGCCTGGCGACCCAGCTCCTGTTCGACGGGACCGTCGCCGCCGTCGAATGCGACCTCCAGGACAGCCTTCTCCGCCTGCCGGAGGGCCCAGGCCTGGGGGTGCAGATCGACGAGGAGGCTTTGGGGCGCCACCGCCTGTAGGTCCCGGGTACCGTTCGCCGCGGTGGACCCCACGAACCGCAACACCGCCCTCGCCTCGGCCATGGTCGAGGAGCTGGCGCGCTGCGGCGTGCGCCACGCCGTCCTCTCTCCCGGGTCGCGCTCGACGCCGCTGGCGCTCGCGGTATGGCGCCAGCCCGCGATCGAGGTCACCGTGATCGTCGACGAGCGCTCCGCCGGCTTCTTCGCGCTCGGCGCCGCCCAGGCGAGCGGCCGGCCGGTCGCGGTCCTCTGCACGTCCGGAACCGCGGCAGCGAACCTCCACCCGGCCGTCTGCGAGGCCGACGAGGCCGCCGTGCCCGTGATCGCGCTGACGGCGGACAGGCCGCCGGAGCTGCGCGGGATCGGCGCGGGCCAGACCATGGACCAGCTGACGCTGTACGGCAGCGCCGTGCGCTGGTTCTGCGAGGTCGGCATGCACGAGGCCGACGACGCCGGACTGCTCCACTTCCGCTCGGTTGCCTGCCGTGCCTACGCGGCGGCCCGCGGTGAGCCGCGGCCAGGCCCGGTGCAGCTCAACGTCGCCTTCCGCGACCCGCTCGGCCCCGAACCGCACCCCGGGGACGTCACGGCGAGCTCGTCGCTCGCCCTCGAGGGGCGCGGCGAGCGGCCGCTCTCGGCGGTCGCGTACGGCCAGCCCGGAGCCGAGGAGGCACTCCTGGACGAGATCGCCGAGCGGGTCGGCGATTCGCCACGAGGCCTGATCGTCTGCGGCCGACAGCTGGACGAGCGCCTCGCACCGGCCGTGGCGGGGCTGGCCGCGGCGGCGGGGTACCCGATCCTGGCGGAGCCGACGTCGCAGGTTCGCCTCGGGGCGCATGACCGCGATCTCGTCGTCTGGCCGTACGACTGGATCGCCCGCCTCCGCCCGGCCGCGCTCGAGCCGGAGGTCGTGATCCGCTTCGGGGACATGCCGACCAGCAAGCCCGTGCGGCTGTGGCTGGCGTCGCTACCCGGCCTCCGGCAGGTGGTCGTCGATCCGGACTTCGGCTGGAATGACCCCACGGGCATGGCGGAGACGATCGTCCGCGCCGGCGCCTCCTCGGTAGCGAGCGCCCTGACGGCCCGGCTCAGCGGCGGTGATCCCGGTTGGCGCGACGAGTGGGTCGCCGCGGGAGGCCGTGCGGCGGAGGCCATCGACTCCGAGCTTGCGTCGATCGACGAGCCGACGGAGCCCGGCGCCCACGCGGCGCTGTCGCGCCTGTACGGCGACGGCGACCTCGTCTACACCGCGTCGTCGATGCCCATCCGCGACCAGGAGGGCTTCGTCCCCAGTGGCCCGGCCCGTGTGAGATTCCTCTGCAACCGCGGCGTGAACGGGATCGACGGATTGATCTCGTCAGGGGTCGGCGCCGCTGCGGCGAGCGGACGCCCAGCGTGGATCGTCACCGGCGACCTGGGGCTCTTTCACGACATGAACGGGCTCGCCGCCATGGGCGGCCTCACCGGACCGGTGCGAGTCGTCGTCCTCAACAACGCCGGCGGGGGAATCTTCGAGTTCCTGCCGCAGGCGGGCCAAATCGAGCGCGAGGAGTTCGAGGCGCTGTTGGGCACGCCGGTCGAAATCGAGCCGGCGAGGGTCGCCGCCACCCACGGAATTCCGTACTCGCGCGTGGAGGACCTCGGCCGGCTCGAGGAGGTGGGCCGGCACACAGGCCTGATCGAGATCCCGGTCGATCGCCGGCGAAACGTCGAGCTCCACGAGCGGATCGCGGCACGAGTCGCCGAGGCGCTCGGTGTCCCACGCGGCGCCTGAAACCGAAAAACCAAGGAGGAGGCTGAGATGCCACGGACATTCGAGACCGAGCGGGAGGGTCGGGTCCTTACCGTGCGGTTCGACAATCCGCCGCTCAACTTCATGGATCGGGTGATGGTCGCGGAGCTCGACGAGCTGCTCGACTCACTCGAGGGCGAGCGCTCCGTCGGCAGCGTGGTCCTCACCGGAAAGCCCGAGGGGCTGTTCATCACCCATTACGACGTCGAAGAGATCCTGGCGGGATCCGACGGGGTCGGCCGGAGCATGTCCGCGGGGATCGCGGGCGCCTCCCTGCAGACCGTGAGCGGCGTCGCGCGGCTTCCCGGCGCCCGAGCGGCGCTCCAGCGCACGCCCGCCTCGGGGCTGCTGGAGCTACAGAGGATCCACGAGGCGTTCCTGCGCATGCAGCGGATGGACAAGGTGTTCATCGCCGCGATCAACGGGCCGGCTCTCGCCGGCGGCTGCGAGCTGTCGCTGGCCTGCGACCTGCGCTACATGGCCGAGGGCGCCGGCCGCTTCGGGCTCCCCGAGATGACGCTCGGCTTCTGTCCGGGCGCCGGGGGAACCCAGCGCCTGGCGCGGATCCTCGGTCCCTCGCGAGCGCTGGAGATGGTCCTCGAGGCTCGGGTGCTGAGCCCCGTTGAGGCACTCGAGCTCGGCCTGGTGCACCGCGTGGTTCCCGACCTCGACCTTGCCGAAGCGGCAGGCGCGGCCGCCGAGCGGCTGGCACGACGGGCGCCGCTCTCCGTGGCCGCGGCCAAGCGGGCCGTCCTCGACGGCGGGACGAAGCCGCTCCCGGACGGCCTCGCCGAGGAGCGCAGGTGGTTCATGGCGACCGTCTCCCAGCCGGCCGCCAGGCGGGCGATGCGCGCCTATGTGGAGCGTCTGCGTGCGGCGGGGCCGCCTTTCGCCGACCCCGACGAGCTGGCGCTGTGGCAGGACGGGACCGCGGTCGACCTGGTGAGCGAGGGCTGAGCGAACGCTCGCCGCTAACCGGCGAGCGCCGGCAGCAGCGCGCCGAGCTTGACCTCGGTCTCGGCGAGCTCTGCCTCGGGGTCGGATTCGGCAACGATCCCGTTGCCCGCGAACAGGTGCGCCGCGCGGTCGCGCAGCAGCGCCGAGCGGATCGCGACGCAGAACTCGCCGTCCTCGGCCGTGTCCATCCAGCCCACCGGCCCCGCGTACCAGCCGCGGTCGAGTCCCTCGAGCTGATCGATCACCGCCAGCGCCCGGTCGCGGGGCTCACCGCCGACCGCAGGGGTCGGATGCAGGATCGCCGCCAGCTCCACCGCAGAGCGAGGCTCCGACAGCTGGGCGTGGATGGGTGTCGCCAAATGCTGGATGTTTGCCACCTTGACCACTCCCGGCTCGGGTGCCGCCTCGACCCAGACGGAGTGCGGGCCGAGCGACCGCTCGATCCGACGCACCACGATCTCGTGCTCGGCACGGTCCTTGGCCGAGCGCAGGAGCTGCTCGCCGAGGTGATCGTCCACTGAGGGATCGGCGCTTCGCCGGGTCGAGCCGGCGAGGGCCACCGTCGTCGCGCCCGCGCCGGCGCGACGCACCAGGAGCTCGGGGCTGGCAGCCAGGAAGGCGGCCTCGGGCGAGCCACAGCAGAAGCAGAAGCACGAGGGAAACAGCTCGCGCAGCGCCCCGTAGAGCGCTGCCGAGTCGTGCGCTCGAGGGGCTTCGACGATGACCTCTCGCGCCAGCACGACCTTCTCCAGCTCCCCGGCGCGGATCCGCTCCACCCCCCCGGCGACGGCGCGCTCGAACCGCTCCGGCGGCAGGGCGCTCGCGATCCGGGCCTCCGAGGTCGGGTGCGGATCCGCCAGGGGCAGCGGCAGCTCGTTCAGCGCCGCCAGCCGCGCGCCCATGCGCGTCACGACGCTCTCCGGTTTCGTCCCGCCACCCGCGACCGCGCAGACCGTCAGGTGGGTCCGCCCGCCCGCCCGGTGGAGGATCAACTCCGGCATGACGAGAAGCGCCGGCGGAAACGAGGACCACTGCGGCTCGCCACCGCCGTCGGCCGCGAACGCGAACCCGCCCACCCACACGGGGCCAGCCCCCGCGGGCAGGCCGGGCGGTTCCGCGGCTATCCGGTTGCGGACGACCCGCCCACACGCCTCGACCGCGTCCCGGAAACGCCCGGGCCCCCGCGAGACGACCTCGTGCGCGCTCCCCAGCGCCGCAATCGCGAACCCGTCGCGGTCCGGCTGCTCCCAGCAGAACCACCTGTCTCCGGCCAGCCGCGAGGCGAAGGCGGCGGCGCTCGGATCCCCGACCTCCACCGCCACCGTGGCGCTCACCAGCCGGCGCCTCCCCCCGGCTTCGGCACACAACTCGCCAAGGGACGCGAGCGCCTCATCCGAGCTAGCGACGAAGTCGCGGTTCACCAGTGTGGACCTGCCGCCACGCCTGCACCCTAGCCCGGCGGCGGCGGACGAATCCGAGCAAGCTCGGATCACCGGTCGCTTCAGCTCCTGGGAGCAGCCGCCGGTTGGTTCCTCGCGGTTCACCAGTGTGGATCTGCCGCCACGCCTGCACCCTAGCCCGGCGGCGGCGGACGAATCCGAGCAAGCTCGGATCACCGGTCGCTCCAGCTCCCTGGGAGCAGCCGCCGGTTGGGTCCTTACTGGTCGGGGCGCGAACGGCTGATGGCGACCTCGCCGGTGCGGGCCATCTCGATCAATCCGTGCGGGCGAATCATCCGCTCGAACGCGTCGATCTTCTCGTTCGACCCGGTCACCTCGATGGTCAGCGTCCGCCGGGACACGTCGACGATCTTCGCCCTGAAGATCTCCGCGAAGTGCATGATCTCGGCGCGGCCCTCCACCGACGCCTGCACGCGGAACAGTGCCATCTCGCGCGAGATGGTCTGATCCGGCTCCATGTCGCGGATCTTGAGGACGTTCACCAGCTTGTGGAGCTGCTTGGTGACCTGATCGATGGGATGGACCGCCCCGTCCAGGGTAAGCGTGATCCGGGAGACATCGGGATCATCCGTCGGGCCGACCGCCAGTGTGTCGATGTTGAAGCCGCGGCGGCTGAACAGACCCGCGATCCGGGCCAGCACGCCCGGCCTGTTCTCGACCAGGAGCGACAGCACGTGCTTTCGCCCCGTGAGGGCGCGCGAGGCCTCGAGGTCCTCGAGCTTGACCAGCTCCGGCGTCCCGGCTTCCATCAGCCCACCATGTCCCGGGCGGCGGCCCCGGCCGGGATCATCGGATAGCAGTTCTCGGTCTTCGAGACGTGCACGTCCAGCAACACAGGGCCCTCCGCCTCGAGGGCGGTGCGCATCGTGTCCTTCAGCTCCCGCTTGTCCTCGCAGCGCATGCCGGTCCACCCGAACGCCTCCGCCAGCTTGACCCAGTCGGGACTGTCGCCCATCTCCACCGACGAGTAACGCCCGTCCCAGAACAACTCCTGCCATTGGCGGACCATGCCGAAGTGGCCGTTGTTCATCAGGAACACCTTCACCGGGATGTCATGGACCGCGGCCGTGGCGAACTCCTGGCAGACCATCACCAGGCTGCCGTCGCCGGCAAGGCAGACGACCGGCTGGTCCGGTCGGGCGACCTTCGCGCCGATTGCCGCCGGCAGCCCGAAGCCCATCGTGCCGAGGCCGCCCGAGTTGATCCACTGGCGTGGGCGGGAGAAGTGGTAGTACTGCGCGGCCCACATCTGGTGCTGGCCGACGTCGGACGTGATGATGGCCTCGCCCTCCGTCGCCTCGTACATCGCCTCGATCATGAACTGGGGCTTGATCTCCGAGTCGGTCGAGTCCTCGTAGCCCAGCGGGTACTCCGCCTGCCACGCGCGGATCTGCTTCCACCACTCGTCGAGCCTCCCCGAGTCGGCCTTCAGGGCCCGGTACTCGCGGGTCAGCTTCGGCAGCACGTCCTTGGCGTCGCCCACGATCGGGATGTGAGCCGGGACGTTCTTGGAGATCTCGGCCGGATCGACGTCCACATGGACGAACTTCGCCCGCGGCGCGAACTCGGACAGCTTGCCGGTGATCCGATCGTCGAAGCGCGCCCCGATCGCGAGGATCAGGTCCGCGTTGTCCATCGCGTAGTTGGCGGTCCGGGTGCCGTGCATGCCGAGCATCCCCAGCCACTGGTCGTGTGGAGCCGGGAAGGCCCCGAGGCCCATCACCGTCAAGGTCACCGGGAGCTTGTCCGACGTGGCGAACTCGACCAGTTCGGCCGACGCGTTGGCGTTGATGATCCCGCCGCCGGCGTAGATCACCGGGCGCTGCGAGTTGGCGAGTGCCTTCGCGGCCAGGCGGATCTGCTTGATGTTGCCCTCGGTCGTGGGTTTGTAACCGGGCAGCTCGGGGGGCCCCTCCGCCGGCTCGTAGTCGATGTCGGCCCGGGAGAGGTCCTGCGGAACGTCCACCAGCACAGGCCCGGGACGCCCGGTGGAGGCGATGTGGAAGGCGGCGTGGATGTACTCGGGGATCTGGCGGGGATCGGTGACCAGGAACGAGTGCTTGACGATCGGCAGCGTGATCCCGGTGACATCCGCCTCCTGGAACCCGTCGGTGCCGATCAGGTCGGTGCGAACCTGTCCGGTGATGAACACGGTCGGGACCGAGTCCAGCATCGCATCGGTGATTGCGGTGACCAGGTTGGTCGCGCCCGGGCCAGAGGTCGCGAACGCCACCCCGACCCGGCCCGATGCCTTCGCGTATCCCTCGGCCGCGTGACCGGCGCCCTGCTCGTGGCGAGCCTGGATGTGCGTGAAGTCCGCGTCGTAGATCGCGTCGTAGGTCGGCAGGTTCGCGCCGCCAGGGATCCCGAAGACGTACTCGACCCCCTCGGCCTTCAGCGCTTCACACAATGCATCGGCGGCCCGCATGAGCAAAGATTGTAGGGCCGACGCGCGGAGTTATTCGGTCCGGGGCGCCCGGAGGGCAGCGATATCCGGCACCTCCAGCTCGCCCGGCTTCCACTGCGTGGATGGCAGGATCGCCCGCTCGATCACCCGGTCCTTGTGGCGCTGGATCGTCTCCAGCATCGAGCGTACGAGCTCCTCGCCGAGATGGTGCGGCTTGAGCCCCAGATCCAAGAGCTTCGTGTTCACGGCGTTGTAGTAGTGCTGCTCCGCCTCGACCCTCGGGTTCGGGTACTTCCGTATTTCGACGTCGTAGCCGAGCTTGCCCGCGCTGCGGCTGACCAGCTCGGCGAGCTCCGAGACGCTGAACTGCTCCGTGAACTGGTTGAACACTCGGTACTCGCCGAGCTCCGGCGGATTCGTGATCGCCAGCTCCACGCACTGAAGCGTGTCCCGGATGTTGAGGAAGCCCCGAGTCTGCCCCCCTTCCCCGTAGACCGTCAGCGGGTGGCCGATCACCGCCTGGACGCAAAAGCGGTTGAGCACGGTGCCGAACACCTCGTCGTAGTCGAACCTCGTCGCGAGGCGCTCATCCAGGGCCGTCTCGTCGGTCTCGACGCCGTAGACGACGCCCTGGTTCAGGTCGGTGGAGCGCAGACCCCAGACGCGACACGCGAAGTGGATGTTGTGGGAGTCGTGGACCTTGGACAGGTGGTACAGCGAGCCCGGCATCTTCGGGAACGGGAGCGTGTCCTTGCGCCCCTTGTGCTCGATCTCGATGAACCCCTCCTCGATGTCGATGTCGGGGGTCCCGTACTCGCCCATCGTTCCGAGCTTGACCAGGTGGCAGTCGGGAACCTTGTCGCGGATCCCGAACAGCAGGTTGAGCGTCCCGAGAACGTTCGTCCGCTGGGTCTCGAGGGCGTGCTTGCGCGAGATCATCGAAAACGGGGCCGACGGCTGCTCGCCGTAGTGCACGATCGTCTCCGGCGCCATGTCGGTGAGCACCGCGTCCATGAACTCGGCGTCCTCGATGCTCCCCACGAAGCTCGAGATCTCGTGGCCTGAGGCCGCGTGCCAGGCGTCGATCCGCTCGGCCAGTGGTCGAATCGGGATCAGGGAGTCGGTGGAGTGCTGGACGTGCCAGCGCCGCCGCGCGAAGTTGTCCACGACGGACACCTCGTGCCCGCGCTGAGAGAGCCGCATCGCCGTGGGCCAGCCGAGGTATCCGTCACCCCCGAGGATCAGGATCCGCATGATCGCGCGAGGGTAGCGGACCGATCCCCCATCTATTCTCTTGCGGCCGTGGAATCCGTGATCTTGCAGGCGAATCTCCTGCCTCCCGAGCTGACCGCGATCCGTGCGGTCGGCCTCGGCCTGGCGGTGCTCATCGCCGGCTTCGCGATCTGGCGCCGGCGCTCGCTTCGCAACGCCGACGTGCTGATCTTGCTCCTGATCGCGCTCGGCCTGGCGATCGTCTCCGGGACGGAGCTCCTGGACACGATCCTGAGCGCCTTCTCGTTCAAGCGCTCGAACGGGACCCGGATCGTCGGCGTGGCCGTGTTCGCGATCCTGATCCTGTTCCTCCTGGTCGTCCGCGCTCTCACGCAGGGATCGCGGATCACCCGTGAGCTCTCGGAAGTGCTGGAGGGGCTCGCCTGGGAGCAGTTCAAGGCCGGTGGTCATCCCGAGCAGTTCCGCGGCCGGATCGGGGTGCTCGTGCCCGCGTACAACGAGGCGGAGAGCGTCGGCTGGGTGCTGGATCGGATCCCCGCCCGCGTGTGCGACGCCGAGACCGCCGTGCTGGTGGTCGACGACGGCTCGCGCGACGCGACCGGCGACATCGCGGCGCAGCACGGCGCCGTGGTCGCGCGACACGTGATCAACCGTGGTGGGGGCGCGGCACTGCGCACCGGGTATCGGCTGCTCGCCGACTCCGGCGCGACGATCGTCGTCACCCTGGATGCGGACGGACAGCACCTGCCGTCCGAGATGGAGCGCCTGGTCGAGCCGGTCCTCTCCGGGGAGGTCGCGGTCGCCCACGGGTCGCGAGTGCTCGGCAACGCCGAGCCGAACCACTACGCGCGGGAACTCGGGATCGTGTTCTTCAACCGGATGGTGTCGCTCATCACCGGCACCAAGGTCAGCGACTGCTCGAATGGCTACCGGGCCGTGCGCAGCGACGTCCTGCCCCAGCTCGTGCTGCGCCAGGAGCAATTCCACACCTCGGAGTTCCTGATCGAGGCGATCAAGCGCGGCATCCCCGCCAAGGAGGTGCCGGTGACGGTCGCGAACCGCAGGCACGGTCACTCCAAGAAGCCAGCCGTGGTCCGCTACGCCATCGGCTTCGCGAACGCGATCGTGAGGACCTGGCTTAGGTAATTGGGCTGGGTAGGGGATCGCGTGCGGGCCGAACTGTGTCCCCTCGTGTCCGGAGGACGGACGCCGCGGGACGCAGTTCGAGAGAAACCGCGGCCGATGCCCTGTTTATTGCCCTCTCCGCCTCCCTACTGCGATGTCGCCCCCGGCTGACGGACCTCCGAGGGGTCCGGCAGGTAGAGGTCGGCGCCGCAGCGAGTGCAGACCTGCACGTAGAGCTTGTGAATCTTGCCGCACCTGGGGCAGCGGCGCTCGGGCTCCTCGGTCTCCGGCCGGTGGAGGATCACTGCCACCAGGCCGATCAGCGGCAGCACCGTGCCGACCAGGAACCAGATGAAGAAGGAGCCCCCTTTCGCTCGGCCGATCACTCCGGTGGCGATCCCGAAGGTGAGCGCGATCACGATGTACGGGGCGCCGGCCATGGCCCAATTGTGACGCCGCCGAGGGGCCCTGCCTCTAGCCGGCGCCGAGCTTCTCCCGGATCAGCCGGGTGACGTCGCCGCCGGCGGCCCTGCCCTTGGTCTCGCGCATCACGGCTCCCACGATCGGGCCAATCGCCTTCGGGTTACCCGAGCGAACCTTCTCGGCGGCGGCCGGCTCCGCCTCGATGGCCCGCTCGACGATCGCCTCGAGCTCGTCCTCGTCCGACATCTGCCCCAGCCCCTCGCGCTCGACGATCTCCGCCGGGTCGCCACCCTGATCCACCAGGGCGGCGAGGACCGTGCGGGCGGCTCCGGTCGTCACCTGCTTGGTCTCGACCATCTCGACGAGCCTCGCGAGGGCGCCCGGCGACACCTTCGAGGACCCCGGGCCGGCCTCCCCGTCGCCCGACTCCCGAAGCCGAGCGATCAGCTCCCCGGTGACCCAGTTGGCGATCGCGTCGGCGTGAACGTCCGCCGCATCCGAGTCGGACGCGGCCTGAACCGCCCGCTCGAAGTACTCGCCGAGCTCCGCGTCGAAGGCGAGCTGGCGCGCGGTGACCTCGGGCACGCCGAGCTCGGCCTCGTACCGGTGCCGCCGCTCGTCCGGGAGCTCGGGCAGCGCCTCGCGAGCCTCGCCCAGCATCGCCTCGGTCGGGGCGATGGGCACGAGGTCGGGCTCGGGAAGGTAGCGGTAGTCGTGCGCGAACTCCTTCGAGCGCAGGGGAGTCAGCGACCCGGTTCGAGGATCGAAGTGGAAGGTCTCCTGCGCCACCTCCTCGCCGGCCTCCGCCAGGGCGCCCTGCCGATCCAGCTCGGCGGCGATCCCCCGCTCCAGGAAGCGGAAGCTGTTCATGTTCTTGAGCTCCGTCTTCGTTCCGAGTTCCTCGTCGCCAACGCGGCGAATCGAGACGTTGGCGTCGCAGCGCAGGCTCCCCTCCTCCATGTTCACGTCGGAGACGCCGAGCTGCTTGACGGTTGTGCGCAGGAGCTGCGCCCACTCGCGTGCCTGCGCTGGATCGCGTAGGTCCGGCTCGGTGACGATCTCCACCAGCGGCGTGCCACCGCGGTTGAAGTCGACCAGCGATGACGCCGAGCCGTGGATGCGGCCCGACTCCCCGACATGGATCATCTTCGCCGCGTCCTCCTCGAGGTGGACGCGGTGGATGCGGACGCCAGCCAGGGTCCCGGCGGTGGCGAGCGGGATGTCGTACTGGCTGATCTGGTAGCCCTTCGGGTTGTCGGGGTAGAAGTAGTTCTTGCGGTGGAATATCGACCAAGGCGCGATCTCGCAGCCGAGCGCCAGGCCGATCTGAAGCCCGTAGCGCACCGCCTTCTCGTTGACGACCGGCAGGGTCCCGGGATGGGCCAGGCAGATCGGACAGGTGTGAACGTTCGGCTGGTCGCCGAAGGAGAGCGCGCAGCCGCAGAACATCTTCGTCCGCGTGCTCAGCTGCACGTGGATCTCCAGCCCGATCACGGCCTCGTATCCCTCGGGAAGGCTCATGCTCCCTCCGCCGCGCTCGGCCGCGCGTCGAATCCGATCCCACTCTCGATCGCGTACGCCGCATCGAGCAGCCGCGATTCCGCGAACGCGGGAGCCGCGATCTGCAGGCCCACGGGTAGCTCGGAACCACCCCCGTCCGGCTCGGCCAACCCGGCGGGAATGGAGATGGCCGGGATCCCAGCGAGCGACATCGGCACGGTGCAGTAGTCGGACAGGTACATCGCCAATGGATCCGCGGTCCTCGCTCCGAGCTCGAACGCAACGGTCGGGGAGGTGGGCGTCACCAGAAAGTCGAAGCGCTCGAAGGCCCCGGCGAAGTCCTCCACGATCCGCGTGCGAACCCGCTGAGCGCGCCCGTAATAGGCGTCGTAGTAGCCCGACGAGAGCGCGTAGGTGCCCAGCATGATGCGGCGCTTGACCTCGGCGCCGAAGCCCGCCTCGCGGGTGCGCTCGTACATCCCGACGAGGTCGGCATCGCCCTCGGCCCGCACGCCGAATCGCACCCCGTCGTAGCGGGCCAGGTTCGTCGACGCCTCGGCCGGGGCGATCACGTAGTAGGCCGAGAGGCCGTGGGCTGAGTGCGGGAGCTCGCACTCGTCGACCTCGCCCCCCAGCTCGCGGATCGTGCCCAGCGCCCGCTCAAAGGCCGCCGCCACTCCGGCCTCGATCCCCTCGGCCTCCGCCGAGAGCTCGCGGGGCACGCCGAAGCTGAGTCCGGAGAGGTCCTGGCGGGAGGGCGGCTCCACCCCGCCCTCGATTCCGACCGAAGTCGAGTCGCAGCCATCGCGGCCTTCCATCGCCCGCAAGAGCAGCGCGGCGTCGGTCACGTCCCGGGTCAGGGTCCCACACTGGTCCAGCGAGGAGGCGAAGGCGATCATCCCGTAGCGCGAGATCGCGCCGTAGGTGGGCTTCAGGCCCACGATCCCGCACAGCGAGGCCGGCTGGCGAATCGACCCGCCGGTGTCGGTGCCGATCGCACACGGAGCGAGCCGGGCGGCGACGGCGGCCGCGGAGCCGCCGGATGAGCCGCCGGGCACACGGTCCCGGTCCCACGGGTTGCGGACCGCCCCGTAGCCCGAGTTCTCGTTCGAGGAGCCCATCCCGAACTCGTCCATGTTGGTCTTGCCGAGCAGCTCGGCGCCGGCTTCAGCGAGCCTCCGGACGGCGGTGGCCGTGTACGGGGGGCGGTAGCCCTCGAGGATCCTGGAGCCCGCGGTGGTCGGCACGCCCTCCGTGCAGAAGAGGTCCTTGATCGCCACCGGGACCCCCCGGAGCGGAGCGCCGCCGTTTTCGCCGCTCGCTGCTCGCGGCTCGCCGCCGGGCCCGCCCGTCCACAGGTACGCGTTCAAGTCGTCGCCCGCCGCGGCATCTGCGTAGGCGGCCAGGTACTCCTCCGCGCTCACCTCGCCTGCCGCGATCCTGCTCGCGGCCCGGGAGGCGGTCAGTTCGAGGAGGTCGCTCACGCCTGCGGGGACGGCACGCGGAACGCGCCGTCGGAGGGGTCGGGCGCGCCCTCGAGGATCCGGTCGCGGTCCCAGCTCGGGCGTGGCTCGTCCGCCCGCAGTACGTTCTCGAGCGCCACCACGTGCGAGGTCGGCTCGACCCCCTCGAGGTCGAGCTCGTTCATCCGCTCCACGTGCTCGAGGATCGCGGGCAGCTCCCTTGACATCCGCTCGATCTCCTCTTCGGAGAGCGCCAGCCGCGCCAGCCGCGCCACGTGCAGGACCTGCTCCCGATCGATCACGGGCTGATTCTAGGTCCAGCGGGTCGATCGGCCGACGGCCGTTAGGATCCCGCCCCGTGAGCGCCGAGCTCTCCAGAGGGGTTGACGCGGGCGAGGCGCGGGGCGGCAAGCGATGAGCGGCGCCCGAGCGGAGCGGTTCGTCGTCCTCAACCTTCGCCTGCTGGCGGTCAGCTTCGCGGTCGTCGGGATCCTGTTCATCGCGGCGCCGAACGGCGTGCTGGACGTCATCAGCGACCTCGGAGACGACATCGGCAGCTTCACCAACGCGCCGGAGACGGTGGAGAAGCTCTGGCTCGCGCTCGCCTTCGCCTACATGGTCGTGATCACCGGCATCTGCCTCGTGGTGCAGGCGGCCGTCGTCCGCTACCGGCCGTTCCTGCTCGTGCTCGCCGCCGGGAAGACCGCCTCCTCGCTGGCCGCGCTCGGCTTCTACGTCTTCGACTCCGACGTCTTCATCTACCTGCTCAACTTCCTGGTCGACGGATTTCTCGTCGGCGTCTCGCTCCTCCTGTGGTCCGTGGCGGGACGCATCGGCGCCCTGGCTGCCCCGTCCTGAAGGGCCCCGCCGGGGCTCGGTGCCGCTGAGCTCGAGGCCGCGCGACGGTCGGCGTCAGGGCTTCGACCCTCGGAGATGCGGATCCTGCGCGCCTTCGCCGAGGCGATGGCGCCGGGCTTCGGGAGGCTGCCCGCGGCGGCCGGGCCCAAGCGCAAGGACAGCCCCGTGAACCCGGACGCCGTCGAGGTCGCAGAGCCGGTCGACCGATTCCTGGCGACGCTGCCCAAGCGCAACGTCAGGCAGGTGCGACTCGCGCTCCGCGCGCTCGACTGGCTGCCGTTCCCCTGGCGCTTCAGCCGCGCGAGCCTCGACGCGCGCCAGGACTTCCTGCGCCGGTTCGAGGGGTCCAACCTGCCCTTTGCGGCCGACCTGCTGCTGCTCCTCAAGGTCCTGGCCGGGCTTGGGTACGGGAACGACCGGCGGGTGCACGCGGCGGTGGGGTACGAGATGCGGTGCGAGGTCGCGGATCGGCCTTCCGCTAACGGCGGCCCCCCGGGCCTCGGCGACCTGCGCCCACCGATGGGCGCCGAGGAGTGCGACGTCGCCATCGTGGGCTCGGGAGCCGGCGGCGCGGTGACGGCGACCGTGCTCGCCGAAGCCGGTCTCGATGTCGTGGTGCTCGAGGCAGGGCGCTACCTGGACCGCCGCAGCTACCCGGAGGAGCCGCTCGCGGCCCTCGAAGCCCTGTATCGCGACGGGGGCCTGACGATCGCCGAGGGTCGCCCCGCAATCCCGACCCCGGTTGGGAGGGCGGTCGGCGGGACGACCGTGATCAACTCGGGCACGTGCTTCCGAGCCCCCGAAGCCGTTCTCGCCCGGTGGGCCTCTGAGCACGGGATCGGGTGGGCAACCGGGCTGGACGCCGAGTACGCGGCGGCCGAGGAGATGCTCCACGTGCAGCCGGTCGACCCCGAGCGCATGGGCCGAAACGGTCAACTGCTGCGCGAGGGCGCAGAGGCGCTGGGCGTCCGTCACGAGCCCCTGAGGAGGAACGCGGGCCGCTGCTATCAGTGCAGCTCGTGCCCGGCCGGTTGCCGGCTCGACGCCAAGCAGGCGATGCACGTCTCCTACCTGCCCCGTGCCGTTGCGGCGGGCGCTCGGGTGCGCGCGCAGACCGAGGTGCACAGGATCGCGTTCGAGGGCGGCCGCGCCGCCGGCCTCGACTGCGTGGCCCGCGTCAACGGCAGGCCGCGCCCGTTCCAGGTTCGCGCCAGGCGAGCGGTGGTGCTCGCGGGTGGAGCGTTCGGCACCCCGGAGCTGCTCCTGCGCTCCGGGTTCCGCTCGCCCGGTGGCGAGCTCGGCCGCAATCTTCGAATCCATCCGGCCTGCTGGGTGGGTGCCCGATTCGCCGAGGAGGTCCGCGGCTGGGACGGCGTGATGCAGAGCTACGCCGTGCGGGAGTGGGAGGATCGTGGGCTCCTCCTCGAGGCGACGTTCACGCCCCTCGCGTTCGGCGCGCAGTGGCTCCCGGGAACCGGGGTCGAGCACCAGGAGCGGGTTCAGGCCTACGATCGGATCGCCTCGACCGGCGTCCACCTCTCCGACCGCTCCACGGGACGCGTTGGGCTCGCCCGCGACGGCTCCCTGAAGGTCACCTACCGGCTCACGGAGGACGATGGGGCGCTGCTGGTCTACGGGATCGCCCGCGCGGCCGAGCTGCTGTACGCGGCCGGGGCCAGCGAGGTATATCCGCAGCTCGCGGGGGTCCCGACGCTGGCCAAGAACAAGATCGAAGAGCTCGAGGCATCGCCCCCCAGCCCCTCGGCGCTTCGCCTCGAGGCCTTCCACCCGATGGGGACCGCACGGATGGACGCACAGCCCAGCAGGGGGGTGGTCGGCACCGACGGCGCGGTGCACGGTGCCGAGGGCCTCTACGTCGCCGACGGCAGCCTCCTGCCGAGCTCGATCGGAGTCAACCCGATGATGACCATCATCGCGATGGCCTCCCAGGTCGCGCGCCAACTGGCCGACCGGTTGAACTAGCGCCCACGGCTGCCGGGGTTGCCCGCTGAGCGAAACTGCGTCCCGTTATGTCCGTCCACCGGACACGAAGTGCCGCGGTTCCCGCTCTGCCCCCCTACTTGCCTCGCGCCACGCGAGGAGCGTTGCCCGCAAATAGCGACGGCCGCCCGGAGGCGGCCGTCGCTCACAGCTTCGTCGGGGCGCCGCCCCGAAACGCTCTACGGGTTGGACGGCGGAGGCGGGCTGGACGGCGGAGGCGGGGTCGAGGACGGCGGCGGAGGCGGAGCTCCCGCGCCGACATCGCCGCTGCCACCGCCAAAGCGCCCGGCCTCGTCGCCGAATGACGTCCCCTCTTCCTGCATCGCCAAGTAGCCCCCTACGGCCACCGCGGCGGACGCGATCAGCCCTAACCAGACCCCTAGCTTGCGCGTGTGGTCGATCCCCACGCCGGACACGTCCACCCCGAAGTCGGGCGGGCTGATGATGCTGATGATCACGAGGATCACCGACAGGATGCCCAAGCCGGCGACGATCGCGCTGGCCGCCACGGGCAGGCCGACGTCGCCCTCGGAGGCGGCCAGCAAGGCCAGCCCGATCGCCGCGAGCGCCGTGATGAACAGGACGATGTCGATGAAGCCGTACGAGCCCCAGGCGTTCCGCGTGACCTCGGCGTTGACGACCGAGATGCCGGTGACGCCCACGCTGGCCTTGAGGCCGAACCACTTGAAGATGAACATGCTCAGGATCAGGAGGACCCCGGATACACCCGCGACCTTCTCGCCCTGATTGAGTCTGGTGAAGTCCATAGACCCTCCTCTTTAGGCGTGAGTTCCGTCAGTCAGTTCGGTGCGACGACTCGCAACCCTGCACAGCAGGCTGCCGCCCTGGGCTGCGCGAGCTGCGCCTGTATCGCAGATCCGTCGGATGGAACGGCTATCGGCACGAGCGGGCAACTGCTCAAGCACGGCGGGCGAGGGCGGCCCGGACCGTGTTCGAGAGCAGCATCGCGATCGTCATGGGCCCCACGCCGCCCGGGACCGGGGTGATCGCTCCCGCGACCTCGCTGACAGCCGCGAAGTCGACGTCGCCCACCAGGCCCTCCTCGGTGCGATTCATCCCCACGTCGATCACAGCGGCGCCGGGCTTGACCCAGTCGCCGCGGACCAGCTCCGGCGAGCCGACCGCCGCCACGAGGATGTCGCCGCGGCGGCAGACTTCCGGCAGGTCTCGCGTGCGCGAGTGACAGACGGTCACGGTTGCGTTCGCGTTCAGCAGCAGGCTCGCTACCGGCCGGCCGACCAGGATCGATCGACCGACGACGACCGCCTCCGCCCCTTCCGGCTCGACCCCCGCGTGGGCGAGCAGCTCCATCACGCCCTGGGGCGTGCACGAAACGAGGCCCGGCCGCCCCTGGGCGAGCAGTCCCGCGCTACCGGCGGTGAGCCCGTCGACGTCCTTGGCCGGGTCGATCGCGGCGATCACGGCGTCCTGGTCGATGTGCTCGGGCAGGGGGAGCTGGACCAGGATCCCGTCGACGTCGTCGTCGCCGTTCAGCGCGCCCACGAGCTCCAGGAGCTCCCGCTCCGGGGTCGAGGCGTCGAGCCCGTGGTGGATGGAGCGCATCCCCACCTCCTCCGTGCTCTTGCGCTTGTTGCCGACGTAGGTGTGGGAGGCGGGGTCGTCCCCGACGAGCACCGTCGCCAGGCCGGGAACGCGATCGTCGTTTGCGGCAGCGAACTCGCGCACCTCGGCGGCTACCCGCTTGCGCACCCCGGCGGCCACCGCCTTGCCGTCGATCACGGCGGCGCTCATCCGCGCTGGTCGCCTGGCCCCTGCGAGGGCACCTAGCCCACCCTGCGCAAGGGCGCGTAGTCAGCCATCAGCTTCCGCTCTGCGGTCTCCGTGGCGAAGCGAACGACCAGGACGTTGCCGGGCTCGACGCCGACCACCACTCCCTCCCCGAAGGTCGCATGGACGACGTCGTCGCCGACCTCGAAGTCCAGCGGCACCGCGTGCGGGGCGCGCCGCTCGGGCGCGCCGCCCGCGCCGCCGCCCAGCGCCGTCGCGGCCCAACCCGTCGGGGATGTCGAGCCCTGACGCTCGACCAGCTCCTCGGGGATCTCGCCGACGAACCGCGAGGGCAGGTTGTAGCCGCGGCCACCGTGGAGGCTTCGCCGCCGCGCGAAGCTCATGTACAGCCGCTGCTTCGCGCGGGTGACGCCGACGTAGCAGAGCCGTCGCTCCTCCTCGAGGTTGCCCTCCTCGACCGAGCGCATGTGGGGAAACACCCCCTCCTCACAGCCGATGATGAACACCGCCCCGTACTCGAGCCCCTTGGCGTTGTGCAGGGTCATCAGGGTGCAGACGGGCTCGTCGTCCTGAAGGGAGTCCTGCGCGGTGTACAAGGAGATCTGGGCCAGAAACTCCTCCAGCGGCCCCGCCTCGCCCTCGCCCTCGAGCTCGTGATTCGCGTCGAACTCGGCCGCCACGCTGACCAGCTCCTCGAGGTTCTCGGCCCTCCCCTCCGCCTCAATCGTTCGCTCCGCCCCCAGCGCCTCCAGGTACCCGCTCTCCGTGAGGACCGCCCGCAGGAGCTCGCCGACCGATGCCGAGGGATCGGCCGGATCGGCGCGCTCGCGCAAGCCTCGCATGAGCTCCCCGAACCTGCCCACCGCCCGCACCGCGGCGGCGCCGAGGCCGGGCGTCCGCTCCGGCTCGGAGAACACCTCCCAGATGTCATGACCGGTGGTGTTGGCGTGCGAGAGCAGGCGGGCCTGGGTGGTCTCGCCGATCCCGCGGCGCGGCGAGTTGACGATCCTGGCGAACGACACGGCGTCGGACGGGTTCGCGAGCAGGCTCAGGTAGGCGACGGCGTCCTTGATCTCGGCGCGCTCGTAGAACTTCGTCCCACCGATTACCTGGTAGGGGACCTCGAACCGCACCAGGGTGTCTTCCAGCACCCGGCTCTGTGCGTTCACGCGGTAAAAGACCGCGATCTCGTCCCTCGGGATCTCCGCCTCGCTCTCCAAGCGCTCGATCTCCGCGGCCACGTAGCGGGCCTCCTCGTGCTCGTCGTCGAACTCCGCCACCCTCACGGGCTCCCCGCGGCCGGCGTCGGTCCACAGGCGCTTCGGCTTCTGGCCGCGGTTGTGGGAGATGATCCCGTTGGCCGCATCGAGGATGGTCTGGGTGGACCGGTAGTTCTGCTCGAGCTTGACGACCGTGGTGTCCGCGAAGTCGCGCTCGAACTCGAGGATGTTGCGGATGTCCGCGTTCCTGAACGAGTAGATCGACTGGAAGTCGTCCCCGACCACGAAAAGGTTCCCGTGCTCCTCCGAGAGGAGCTGCAGCAGGCGGTACTGGGCGCGGTTGGTGTCCTGGTACTCGTCCACGAGCACCCACCGAAAGGCGCGGCGGTAGCGCTCGCGCACGTCCTCGAACAGCTCGAGGAGGTTCACGGTGCGCACCAGGAGGTCGTCGAAGTCCATCGCGTTCGCCTCGAGCATGCGTCGCTCATACAGCCTGTAGACGTCGGCCACGGTGCGCTCGAAGTAACCGTGGCCCGCTTCCTCCTCCGCGCCGGCCTCCCCGTCACCGGCCGGGCTGGCGTACGCCTCCGCATCGAGGAGCTGGTTCTTCGCGCCCGAGATCTGGGCGCGCACGGCGCGCGGCGGAAAGCGCTTCGGGTCCACGCCGAGCTCCTCGGCGCAGCGCTTCACCATCCGCAGCGAGTCGGCCTCGTCGTAGATCGTGAAGGCGCGGCGATAGCCGAGGCGCTGCGCGTCGGCGCGCAGGATCCGGGCGCAGGCCGAATGGAACGTCATCACCCACATCACGCGCGAGACGCCCCCCACCAGGCGTTCGACCCGCTCGCGCATCTCGGCCGCCGCCTTGTTGGTGAAGGTGATCGCGAGCACCTCGGACGGAAGCGCCTGGCCGGTGGCCAGGAGATAGGCGATCCGATAGGTCAGGACGCGGGTCTTGCCCGAGCCGGCGCCCGCCAGCACCAGCAGCGGGCCCTCCCCGTGGGTGACGGCCTCGCGCTGGGGCGGGTTCAGGTCGGCGAGCAGGCGCTCGACCTGCGTTGCGCCGGGTGCGATCGGCTTCAGCTCGGTCTCGGGGCCCACTCGCCGAGCATAGCTACGGCTGCCGACCTCTCTCAGCCTCCGGCCGAAGAGGGCCCGTGCTTGGGCCGCAGCTCTCGAACGTCGCCCTCCGCGGCCTTCCCGTCCAGCTCGGCGATCCGGCGCTCGAGCTCGCCGATCCGCTCCGAGAGCCCCTTGATCGCGTCGGCGACGGGGTCCGGGAGGTGGATCCAGTCCGTGTCGGGGCCCTCGACCTTGCGCCCATCCACCTTGACCGGATGGCCGGGGTTGCCGACCACGGTCGAGTCGACGGGCACGTCCTCGATCACCACCGTGTTCGCCCCCACCTTGGCGCGGTGGCCCACCGTGATCGGGCCGAGGAGCTTGGCGCCGGAGCCGATCGTGACGTCGTCTTCGACCGTCGGGTGTCGCTTGCCGCGGGCGAAGCCGGTTCCGCCGAGGGTCACCCCCTGGTAGAGCGTCACCCGGTCGCCGATCTCGGCGGTCTCGCCGATCACCACCCCCGAGCCGTGATCGATGAAGAAGTCCTCCCCGATCCGCGCAGCCGGGTGAATCTCGACCCCGGTGACCGCGCGGCTCGCGTAGGCGAGCGCCATGGGCGCGACGGGCATGCCCGTCTCGAGAAGCGCGTGGGCCACCCGGTGGGCCAGGATGGCCTGCACGCCGCCCCAGTTGATCAGGATCTCGAGGCTGCCCACCCCGCGCGCCGCCGGATCGCGCTCCCGCGCCGAGGCGATGTCCGAGCGGAGCTCTCGGGCGACGCGCCTCAGGGTGTTGAAGCCGAGCATGGCCAAAGCGTACGCCGACCCTTTCAGGCCTCCGGTGCGAAGAACGGCAGCGACATGTAGCGCTCCCCGCAGTCCGGAATGATCACGACGATCCGCTTGCCGGCCAGCTCCGCGCGGGCGCCAACCTCCACGGCAGCCTCGATCGCCGCGCCCGCCGAAATCCCGACCAGGAGGCCCTCGCGCTGGGCGGCCTCTCGCGCCCGGGACAACGCGGTCTCGTCGTCGACGGCGATGATCTCGTCGATGACGTCCCGATCGAGCACCTCGGGCACGAACCCGGCGCCGATGCCCTGGATCTTGTGCGGGCCCGGGAGGCCGCCGGAGAGGACCGCCGACGTTGCGGGCTCCACGGCGACCACATGCACGCCCGGGCGGCGCTCCTTGAGCGCCTGGCCCACGCCGGTGATCGTGCCACCCGTGCCGACGCCGCACACCAGGCAGTCGACCTGCCCGTCCAGATCGCGCCAGATCTCCTCGGCCGTCGTCCGCCGGTGGACCTCCGGGTTGGCGGGGTTGTTGAACTGCTGCGGCATGAAGCCGCCGCGCTCGGCGACGATTCGCTCGGCGAGCTCCACGGCCTCGTTCATCCCGCCGAGGGACGGCGTCTCGTGGACCTCGGCGCCGTAGGTGCGAAGCAGCGAGGTGCGCTCGCGGGTCATCCCCTCGGGCAGCGTGAGCACCAGGTCGTATCCTCGGGCCGCGCAGACCATCGCCAGGGCGATCCCGGTGTTGCCGCTGGTGGGCTCGACGATCACCGAGCCCCCCGGCTCGATCAAGCCGTCGCGCTCCGCGGCATCGATCATCGCCACCCCGATCCGGTCCTTCACCGACCCGCCGGGGTTCAGGTACTCGAGCTTGGCGACGAGCTCGGCGCCGAGCGCCTCGCCCACGCGCCGCATCGTCACGAGCGGTGTGTCGCCGACCGTGCTCGAAGCCTCCTGGGCGATCGCCAGGCGGCTCTCGGTTGCGCGTGCCCGTGCGTCCACGTCGAGGCCAAGGTATAGGCTCCGGCGCCTTCGTCGCGCATCGTGTTCTTCAAGGGGGTCTCCAACTGATGGCCAGGTCCCGGCTCGCAGCCAGGCTCAATCCACGCATCGCGCTCTGCGGCCTGTTCGCGGCGGCCGCGCTGACGCTGGCGGCGTGCGGCGACTCGAGCACGACCACGGTGATCACCACCGGAGCGACGTCCACTGCGCCAACCTCCACCACCACGACCACGAACTCGACGACGAGCAGCAGCTCGACGTCGACCACGCCCACCGGGGCCTCAACGACCAGCGACCTGCGGCAGACGTTCGACACGGCCCTTCGCCAGACCTTGCTTCAGTCGTCGGGCGCGACCAGCCAGCAAGTCGACTGCATTGTGAACGAGCTCGAGAAGACCGTTTCCGACTCCGAGATACAAGCCACAATCTCGGGCCAGCCCCCCAAGGGTGTCGCCAGGGCCGCCATTAAGGCCGGCCACAAGTGCACAGGCCGGTAGCGGAGAACTCACTGAGCGCCCCAGGCGCCAGCCAGCTCGCCTATTCTCACCGCGTGAGCCGGCGACGGACCTCGAGCAGCTTCGGATCGATCAAGCAGGTGGGCGTGGCCACCTCGATTGGCTTCCCGCTCCTCGTCATCGGCTTCCTGACGTTGATGGTCCTTCTCGTCTCCCTGGTCGGCACCGGCACCCTGCTCTGGATTCTGGCCGCCGCGGTGGCCGCCCTGGGGCTCCTCGCGGCCGCCTCACGCTGGGTCCTCTGACGACTGGGGCCGGCCGGCCATGTCGCAATAGCCGACGGGAAGATCGCTCGCATTCGATCTTTCCTGGTCCGCGGCAAGGCGCTCGAAGCGGCCGGCCCGTCGGAGTGGGCGGGGAGGATCAGATGTGATACATGCCCGCGCCCGCCTCCTCGGACTCGCGGCGAGCGATGTCGGCGATCGTCGTCGAGCGGAAGACCTCGCGCAGGGCCTCGACCCCGTCCGCCCAGATCCCCCCGGCCTCCTTGCCCTCCTCCCCGAGCTTGCCGTCGAGCGACTGCACGACGTCGAGCACGTTGATCTCCTCGGCCGGACGGGCAAGCGTGTAGCCCCCCTTGACCCCCCGGTGGCTCTGGAGGAAGCCGTCGCGGCGCAGAGTCGTGAACAGCTGTTCGAGGAACTGCACCGGCATCCGGCGGCGCTCGGCGATCTGGGCGATCGGGACCGGCCGCTCGCCCGAACGAGCCAGCTCGGCCAGCCCGACGACGGCATAGCGGGACTTGGAGGTAACCGAGATCATCGCGTCGTCTGTTTTATCGGACGAAGCGGCGACCGGAAAAGCTCGCTGTTTCCGAGCTAGCCTCGACCGGACTGGCGTCTCGTCGCTACGATGCGGCCGGGCCGGCTCGGAACTGGTCGTTTTCGTGCACCGGGGCGCACGAGGCCGAATCCCACCGGAGAAACCGCGTCCGGATTATTAAGAGAGTGAACGAGGACCGACGCTGCCTGGTAATCGACGCGCACCCCACCGTCCGGCTCGGGGTGCGCGAAGCGCTTGCGGACCGCTACGAGGTCGAGGAGGCCGAGGACGGCAGCGGGGCGCTCGAGCTGCTGACCGCGATCGGCGACTTCGACGTTGCGGTGGTGGACCTCTGCCGGCGAAACAACCGCGACGAGGACGAGCTCTGCGGAACGGGGGCGATCCAGGCGCTGCGCAAGGCGCAGCCGAACATCGGGATCGTGGCCCACGGGCCGCACGCCCAGCAGCAGGCCGCGAGCGAGGCGATTCGCGCCGGCGCGACGGCATACGTGGTCAAGAGCTCGCCGGTGGAGGCGCTGAGCGAAGCCGTGGACGCCGCGGCAGAATCGGAGCGCTTCGTCGACCCGGCGGCTAGAGAGCGCGCCCGAGGGCGATCGGCGCTCACCCGGCGCCAGCGCGAGATCCTCCAGCACTATGCGGACGGGGAGTCCACCGCGGTCGTCGCCAGGCGGCTGGGGCTCAGCGCGGAGACCGTTCGCACCCACACCAAGGGGGTCCTCTCGCGGCTCAGCGCCCGCGACCGGGCTCACGCGGTCGCAATCGCACTGCGGTTGAGCCTGATCGAGTAGGGCCTAGATCCAGCCGTGGTCGCGGGCAATGAGCACTGCCTGCGCTCGGTCCACGGCCCCGATCTTCCGGTAGACGTTGTGGAGGTGGGTGCGGATCGTGCTCACCGAAAGCGACAGCTCGTGGGCGATCTGCTTGTAAACCTTGCCCTCGGCCAGACCGCGGAGCGCGTCGATCTCGCGAACGGAGAGCGGGCACGGGTCCGAGGCGCGTCGCCGCGGCGCGCTCGAGTGGGGGAATTCGTACGCGAGCTGCGCCAGCAGGTCGCTGTCGATCCCGAGTGCAGCCGCGCCGGTCACCAGTGCCTCCGGAGGGGCGGGCTCGCCGCTCGCGTGGTGGACGATGAGATCCGCCAGCCGGATCGCAGCGGCGTGTCCCTGGGCCTGAGGCGAGTGATGCCGCTCGATCGCCAGCGCGATGCTCGACGGCATCCCCCAGCGACGGACCAGCACCGCGCCGACCAGGGCGTGGTCGATCCCGAGCTCGCGCCGCTCCCGACGGATTCGCTCCTCGGGAGTCGCGTCCTGGTCGTCGACCTCGAACTCTCCGTACAGCTCCGCGAGCACGCGGCGCCCGATGTCGTGCAGCAGCGCGGCGACCGCCAGCTCGTCGCGGGCGGCCAGCCGAGCGAGCTCGGCGATCCGGTCGGCCGCGTGGCGTGTCGCGACGCCGTGACGCCGAAACCGCTCCTGCCGTTCGGCCCACGGGTTGGGGGCATCGAAGGGGTCGTAGCTGTCCAGCGAAGCGCCAACCGCCCTGAGGCCTGCCGGGCTCAGGATCTCGACCGCCTGGCGCACGCCGCAGCCCGATTCGCTTTCGGCGCCGTCGCCGGCGGCCCGCATCACCGCGATCGTCAAGGCCGCATCCGACTCGATCGCGTCGGCGGCCTCGCCGGCCGCTGAAGCCCCGCTCTCGCACGCGACCAGCAGGCGCCGACGCGACTCCGCGAGCACGGGCATGCGGGAGACGGCCTCGAAGGCGTCCGCGAGCCGGCGCCCGCCCTGTCCGAGCCGGCGCTCGGCGGGCGTTTGGGGCTTCGCGGACTCACGCTTGCGATTCCCCTTGCTGGGCGCCGCACGGCGCGACTTGGCGGCCCGGCGGGCCGGCTTTCGCGTGCTTGGCTTGGTGGCGACCTGGCTCATTGCTGTCCCTACCCCATTCATGATCGGCACGCAGGCGCCGCGGATTTAGCGCGGACGCCTGCACGGCAAGCGCGGATCGATGGGAGGCGGGCGTGTTTGAGCCGTCAGCCGGTGAGCTCGGCAAGCGCGAGCTCGATGCGCCGGAGCGAGTCCTCCCGCCCAAGCGCAGCCAGCGAATCGAAGATCCCGGGGGAGACGGTGGTCCCCGTGATCGCGACCCGGATCGGCTGGTAAACGTCCTTCGCCTTGCGGCCCGAGCGCTCGACCGCCGCCTCCAGCGCCGCTTCGACTGACTCGACGTCGAACCCGTCGGCGCCGCGAAGGGCCTCGAGCGCTCCGTCCAGGGCCGGGGCGGCATCGCCGCTCATCACCTTCTCCCAGGCGGCCGGATCACGCGCCGGCTCGACGAACAGGAACCGGACCAGCGGCCAGACCTCGGCGAGCGTCTGGGCCTTGTCGCGAACGATCTCGCAGGCCACGCGCCGGCGCTCGGGCGGAGCGCTCTCGAACGCCCTCGCGTCATCGGGCGCGTGCCGCCGCAGATGACCCAGGAGGCGCTGCTCGTAGTCGTCGAGCGGAAGCGCCCGCATGAAGCGCCCGTTCACCCACCGCAGCTTCCGCTCGTCGAAGACGGCCGCCGACTTGCCCACCCGCTCGATCGAGAATCGGTCCACCAGCTCGTCGGTGGTGAGGATGGTCGTGTCGTCCTCTGTTCCCCACCCCAGCAGCGCCAGGTAGTTGCGGATCGCCGCCGGCAGGTAGCCGAGGTCGCGAAGCTCCTGCACGGAGGCCGCGCGATCGCGTTTGGAGAGCTTGCGCCCGTCCGGGCCGTGCAGCAGCGGCAGGTGGGCGTAGCGGGGAGGCGGAGCCCCCAGCGCAGCAAGGACGAGCAGCTGCTTTGGCGTGTTGGAGAGGTGGTCGTCGCCGCGCACGACGTCCGTGATCTCCATCTCCGCGTCGTCGACGGCGACAGCGAGGTTGTACAGCGGGGTGCCGTCCCCTCGGGCGATCACGAAGTCGTCCTGCCCGGCGTTCGCGAAGCGCACCGGCCCCCGAATCAGGTCCTCGACCACAGTGTCGCCGTCGTCTGGTACGCGGAGACGGACCGCCGCGCCAGGCTCCTCGCGGGGCTCGCCGCGGTAGCCGGTCCCGCCGTGCCCCTCCTTCCAGGCGCGCACGTCGGCCGCGGTCGCCGGGTCGTAGTAGGCATGACCCCGTTCGATCAGCTCCGCGAGGCGCCGAGCGTGGCGCTCGCGCCGCTCGTACTGGCTCACCGGCCCCTCGTCCCAGTCGAGCTCGAGCCAGTGAAGCGCCTCGAGGATCTGCTCGGTGTTCTCGGGGGTTGAGCGCTCGCGGTCGGTGTCCTCGATCCGCAATACGAACACGCCGCCCGACCTCCTCGCAAGGAGCCAGTTGTAGAGCGCCGTCCGGGCCCCACCGATGTGGAGGGCGCCCGTCGGCGACGGGGCGAAGCGAAGGCGGGGCGGCGAAGGCTGGTTCACGGTAGAAACTGGGCATCCGATGCTAATTGGCGCACACGTCTCCACGGCGGGCGGGCTGACTCGAGCACTCGAGCGCGGGGGCGAGCTCGACTGCGACGCGATCCAGATCTTCCACCAGAGCCCGCGGAGGTGGCGGCCGACCGCCTACTCGGTCGACGACTTCGAAGCCTTCCGCGAGGCGATGCACGGTTCGCGCGTCGAGGCCGTCGTCGTTCATGCGGTGTACCTCATCAACTCCGCCACCAAGGAGCGGGAGATCCGCCGCAAGTCGCTCGCCTCCCTCCAGCAGGCCCTCGTGGTGGGCGACGGGATCGGCGCGAAGGGGGTCGTGCTGCACGCCGGCGCGCGCAAGGGTGAGCCGTACGGGCCGTCAGTCAAGAGGGCCGGCAAGGTGATCCGGGAGGTGCTCGAGCGTTCGGAGCGCTGCCCGATTCTCCTGGAGAACACAGCGGGCACCCAGGGCCCGCTGGGGCGCAACTTCGACGAGCTCGCCGAGCTCATCGACGCCGCCGGCGCCGGCAGGCGCCTGGGGGCCTGCCTCGATTGCTGCCACCTGCTGGCGGCGGGCTTCGAGATCCGCTCGCCCGTACAGCTCGGCGAGGTTCTCGACGACTTCGACGCCAAGGTAGGGCTCGAGCGGCTCCGGTGCGTCCACGTCAACGACTCGAAGGTGGCGCTGGGCGCCAACCTCGATCGCCACGCCAACCTCGGCCGGGGCGAGCTTGGCCGCAAGGGGCTCAGGGCGTTCCTGTCCGAGCCTCGGTTCGAGAGCCTGCCGGCGCTGATCGAGACGCCTGGGCCCGACGGCCATGGCCCGGACCGCAAGGAGGTGCGCCTCGCGAAGCGCCTTCGCCGTGAGGGCCTGA
>JBOGZC010000027.1:0-40505 GCA_050697075.1 Solirubrobacterales bacterium
TTCCAGACCCTCCTCGGGCTCGGCGCGATCCACGACCCGACGACCTACGACGAGATCACCGCGCTCAGGCATGCAGCCTGAGTCAACCGGATATGCATCAGGCGGCTAGTGCGCCAGCTCGGCGAGAAACGGATTGGACGCGCGCTCGGCGCCCAGCGTCGTCACGGCCATGTGGCCGGGATGGACGACCGTCTCCTCCGGGTATCCCTCGACCAGCCCACGAATGCTCTCCAGCAGGGTGTCCCAGTCCCCGCCCGGGAGGTCAACCCGGCCGACCGAGCCCTTGAACAGGACATCTCCTGAGAACAGCGCTTCCTCATCGGGGATCGCGTAGGTGACGTGGCCAGGGCTGTGGCCGGGCGTGAACAGGACATCGATCTCGAGCCCCGCCAGCGAAAGGTGCTCGCCGCCGGTGACCGTGTGCTCGGGGTCGTAGCTCTCGAACGGACCGAAACCGGGCCACGGCACGTAGGACATGATGTCCGTGAGCAGCGGAACCTCGATCTCCGGGCAGTAGACGGGCGCGCGCGTCGCCTTGGCCACGGGCGCCACCGCCCCGATGTGGTCGAAATGGCAGTGCGTGAGCAGGATCGCGTCCACGTCAATCCCGAGCGCCTCGACCGCGGCGAGTATCCGCTCGGGCTCGTCGCCGGGGTCGACGATGACCCCGCGGTCGGCGCCATCGAGGAACGCCAGGTAGCAGTTCTCGGAGACCGGCCCGACCGTGAACGAGCGAACGTCCACTAGCGGTCACCGTCCTGCTCGCGCCGCTTCGCGGCCTGGCGGCGGTTGTACAGGAAGCGCTCCAGGTAGTAGCCGAACGGTATGTAGAACAGGAGCAGCAGCGCGGCCAGTCCGAGCGAAGCGGCCACGGATTGGTGAAACAGAAGGACCCACAGCAGGAGGAAGATCGCCGCGCCGAAGAGCCCGCGGGTGACCGCCTGCCTCCATGTGGGCGGGCCCTCCCGCTTCTGACCAAGCTGCTTGCGGGCCCGCGCCCGCGCCTCCTGGCGACTTCGGGGCCGGCTGGTGCGCCCGCGCCGATCGACGCTTCCGCCCTGCGTGCCCCGGTGCTTTCGGCGTCGCCGTTTGGTGGTTCGCGCCACGAGGGGGAATCTAGCGGTCCAAGGTCCGACGTCGGCTCCCATCGTGAGACGCCGCACTGCTCGGGGCGCTATGAATAGGCGATCGACGGCAAGAGGAAGCGAGGAGAGACCGGATGGCCGGCCACGTCGTAGACAACGAGCAGCTGGAGCGCGACCTGGCGGAGCTTCTCGAAGTGGAGAAGTTCCCGCCCCCGGAGGACTTCAGCGAGCAGGCTCTGGCCCGAGATCTGTCGATGCACGCCCAGGCGGAGCGCGACCTCGAGGGCTTTTGGGCAGGACGGGCCGGTGAGCTCCTCGATTGGTTCGCCGAGCCCGAGCGGACCCTCGACGAGTCGAACCCCCCTTTCTACAAGTGGTTCGAGGGCGGCAAGCTGAACGCTTCCTACAACTGCCTGGACCGCCACGTCGAGGCGGGCAACGGCGACAAGGTCGCGTTCCACTGGCGCGGCGAGGAGGGCGAGGAGCGCGACATCACGTATGCCGAGCTTCATCGGGACGTCAAGCGGTTCGCCAACGCGCTGCGGGACCGCGGGATCGGCAAGGGCGACGTCGTGGGCATCTACCTGCCGATGGTTCCGGAGCTCCCGGTGGCGATGCTCGCGTGCGCTCGCATCGGCGCTCCCCACAACGTGGTCTTCGGCGGGTTCTCGCCGGACGCGGTTCGCGAGCGCATGGAGTTCTCTGGCGCGAAGGCGCTGGTGACCATCGACGGCGCGCGGCGCAAGGGCAAGGCGGCGCCGGTCAAGCAGGCCGTCGACGAGAAGATCACCCACGTCAGCTCAATCGAGACTGTGTTCGTGGTGAAGCACACCGGCGCCGAGTGCGAGATGAACGAGGGCCGGGATGTCTGGTTCGGGGAGGCGCTGGACGCTGCCAGCGAGGACTGCGTGCCGGAGAGGCTCGACTCGGAGCACCCCCTGTACGTCCTCTACACCTCGGGCTCGACCGCGAAGCCAAAGGGCGTCCTGCACACGACGGCCGGCTACCTGCTCGGCGTCACGTTCACACACCGCTACGTCTTCGACCTGAAGCCGGACTCCGACGTCTTCTGGTGCGCCGCCGACGTCGGCTGGGTCACGGGGCACAGCTACATCGTGTACGGGCCGCTGTCGAATGGCGCGACCAGCGTGATGTACGAGGGGGCGCCGGACTACCCGGACAGGGACATTTGGTGGGAGATCGTAGAGCGCTACGGCGTGACGATCCTCTACACGGCGCCGACCGCCATCCGGGCCTGCATGAAGTGGGGGGCCGACTATCCGGCGGCCCACGATCTGTCCTCGCTTCGCCTGCTGGGCACCGTGGGCGAGCCGATCAACCCCAAGGCATGGCTCTGGTACCACAAGGTGATCGGCGCGGAGCGCTGCCCGATCGTCGACACGTGGTGGCAGACCGAGACGGGCCACATCCTGATCACCACGCTGCCCGGCGTTCAGGACGCGAAGCCGGGATCGGCGGGCACTCCGCTGCCCGGGGTTTCGGCTGCGGTGGTCGACGAGGAGGGCAATGACGTGGCGGACGGCTCCCAGGGGCTCCTCGTCCTGAACCGCCCGTGGCCGGGAATGCTGCGAACGCTCTACAAGGACGACGATCGCTTCGTGGAGACCTACTACGGACGCTTCGGCAAGACGACCTACCTGGTCGGCGACGCGGCCCGGAAGGACTCCGACGGCTACTTCTGGATCCTGGGCCGGGTCGACGACGTGATCAACGTCTCCGGCCACCGGCTCTCCACCGCCGAGATCGAGTCGGCCTGCGTCTCGCATCCGAAGGTCGCCGAAACGGCGGTGATCGGCCAACACGACGAGACGACCGGCCAGGCAATCTGCGCCTTCGTCACCCTCGAGGGCGACCTCGCGGGGTCCGACGAGCTGGCGACGGAGATTCGCGAGCACGTCGCCCAGCGGATCTCGAAGATCGCCCGGCCTCAGCGGATCATCTGGACCGGGGATCTGCCGAAGACCCGCTCGGGAAAGATCATGCGCCGGCTGTTGCGCGACATCGCCGAGGGGCGTGAGCTCGGTGACGTGACCACGCTCCGCGACCCGTCGGTGATGGCGCAGCTCGAGGAGAGGATCCAGGAGCATTACGGGGAAGGCGGCGACTAGGCGCGCACCCGGCGCTCGATCACCTGCTTTGCGGGGTCGAATTCCCGCAGCGGGATCTCCCCCGGCCAGCCCTCGAGCGCGGCGCCGGGGACCATGCCCACGATCTCGGCGCCGATGACACGGGCACCGCGCGCGGCGGCTAGCTCGCGCACCCGCTCGGCGACGTCGGCCAACGGAACGGCGATCGGGTCGTGGACGTTGGTCGAGACCTGGGCGCGGCCGTCGCCGAGGTCGATGCCGATCGCGCGGACGCCCGCGAGCCCACCCCCCATCTCGCGCAGCCGCGCCGCCACCTCGCGCGCGGCCTCGGCCGGGCCCTCCAGCTCGAGGTTGAACGCCGCCAGCGGCGGGCGGGCCGTGACCAGGGTCGCCCCCGCCGTCGGATGAAGCTCCGCCGGGCCGAAGTCCGGCCGAAGCTCGCCGCCCTCGAGGCGGCGCCTCAGCTCCACCGGGCCACCGGAGCGAAAGAAGGCGCGCTCGCGGTGGCTCTGGCGCGGCGCGAGGTCGCCGTAGAGGAACACCGGGATGCCTGCCTCTGAGCCGATCCGCCGGGCCGCGTCCAGGGCCTGGGCCCGTGCGCCCTGACGGTCGGCATCGGCGAGCCAGACGACGGGGCAGACGTCGAGGGCCCCGATGCACGGGTGGGCCCCATCGTGGGCGCGCATGTCGATCCGCTCGGCGCAGGCTCGGGCTCCGTTTGCGAGCGCGCCGGCGAGTGAGCCGTCGGGGCCGCTCAGCGTGAGCACGGTGCGGTTGTGCACGGGGTCGGAATGAGCGTCGAGCAGCGCGGCGCCGGTGGCGAACGCAGCCTCGATCGCTTGGATCGCTGACCGGTCGCGGCCCTCGGAGAAGTTCGGCACCGCGAGGAGCACGTGGGGCTCAGACGAGGAGCTCGCCGGCCCGCACCAGCGGCTCGCCGTCGATGGCGAGGTGCGGCTTCATGACCACGCAGTCGAGGTGGACCGGGACCTGGATCGTGCCGCCGATCCCCGCCGAGGCTCCGAACGCCACGTGGACCGTCCCGAGGATCTTCTCGTCCTCCAGGAGCTCGCCGCTGAGGATCGCCTTCTCGTTCGTCCCCACGCCCAGCTCGGCGACCCGGGAGGCGTCCGGCCCGTGCCTGGTGAGCTGGTCCATCAGCTCCTGCCCGTCGGCGCCGGCGGCCGAGACGAGCTGACCGTCCTCGATCACGATCTCGGCCGGCGGCTTCGGGATCCCGATCGAGCCGATGGTCCCGTCGACCACCAGGCGCCCGCTTCCCGTGTCGTGGAGCGGCGAGATGAACCCCTCACCGCACGGAAGATTCCCGAACGCACCCGGCTCCGACAGCTCGCCCGTGTCCGGTGTCGCGGTCCGGCCCTCGAGGCTCAGGACGAGGTCCGAGCCGTTGGGGCAGGTGATCCGCGCCTCGCTGCCGGCGGTGAGGATGTCGGCCACCGCGTGGCCGCGGCGTCGAATCTCGCCCATGTCGGCGCTCATCACCCGGGCGAGCATCTCCTCGGTCACGCCCGGGAGCGTGGCGGCACGAGCGCCGGCGTCCGTCGCGGCGCGCCGGGCGGCCGTGTGCGACAGCGATTGGACCGTCGGGGCCATGATCACATCGGCCCTCAGCATCGCGGCGGCGATCGGGTCGGGCGGCTCGGTGCCGTGCTGGGCGCGCTCCCTCATCACGGCCAGGACCGAATCGCCGCCGGCGTCCTCTGACTCGTCGCGCAGGCGCTCGCCGATCGGCTGAGTGGCGGGGTTGGCGATCACGAGCACGTCCTCGCCCTCTCGCACGACGAGGCAGTCGCGGACCACCGCCCGCACCGCCCGGTCGAGATCGCTCATCGGTCCAGCCTAGAGGCTGGGGTTCTTGACCATCGTCCGTCGGTGGGCATAGGCTCACCCTCGTGGGAAGGGGAGCTGGGCACCTTGCGGGCGCCGTCGTGGCAGCGCTGGCCGTAGCCCTGGCGATCCCGGCATCAGCAGTTGCCTCCGAGCGCTTCCCGGACGGGGTCACGGCGGCGGAGATCAAGCCGCATTCGGCGATCCTCTGGACTCGCGTTTCCCACGCCGGTCCGGTCCGGGCGGACGTATCCACCAGCACGAGCCGTTTCCGCCGGATCCTCCAGCGGCGCCACCTCACCGCGCGCGCGAAGGATGCCAACACGGTCGAGGTCAAGATCCGTGGCCTCGAGGCCAGTCGTGCCTACAGGTACCGCTTCTGCGTGCCAGCGCACCATCCCGCTCGATGCAGCCGGGGGGGCCTCTTTACGACCGCACCGAGCCCGTCAGCGGACATCCCGATCAGCTTTGCCTACTCGGGCGACGAGACCGCCGTGGCCGAGCCTGGGCACTCAAACCCCTTCTGGGGGGATATGAAGGCGTTCGAGTCGATGGCCCACGAGCCCAACAACTTCAACATCGACTTCGGCGACACGATCTACTCGGACCCAGAGGTCCCGGGCGCCAATACGGCCCTGTCCGTGAAGGCCAAGTGGCGCATGTACCGGAAGAAGCTCTCGATCCAGAACATGCGTCAGGTCCGCGCGGGGACCGGGATGTACGACCACTGGGATGACCACGAGTTCATCAACGACTTCTCGATCCCTGAGAACGGCCGCAAGCTGTATGACCGGGGCAAGCGGGCCTTCCGCGACTTCGAGCCGGTCGACTACAACAAGAAGACCGGGATCTACCGCACCTTCCGCTGGGGCAAGAACCTGGAGCTGTTCTTCCTCGACGAGCGCTCCTTCCGAAGCGCCAAGGCTTCGGCGAACGGGGCCTGCGACAACCCCGACACTCATCAGCCGGATCTCGCGCCGACGGCCCCCCAATCCAAGCGCAACTTCTTCGCGGCGCTCATCCCCTCGCTGGCCAATCCGGTCTCGCGAAAGTGCAAGAACAGGATCAACAGCCCCAACCGCACGTTCCTCGGGGATCCGCAATTCCATCGTTTCCTGCGCGACGTAAGGCGCTCGAAGGCGCGGTGGAAGGTCGTCATGAACGAGGATCCGATCCAGCAGTTCTACGGCCTGCCGTATGACCGCTGGGAGGGCTATGCGTACGAGCGGGTGAAGCTGCTGAAGGCGCTCGAGCGGTCGAACGTCAACCACCTGGTGTTCCTGACGACGGACACGCACGCCGCGTTCGCGAATGTCGTCCGCCTGCGGACGCTGACCGGCGACGTGGCCCCGAGCAACGCGCCGACGACCGCGCCGGCGGACACGCCGTTTCAGGACTTCGTCATCGGGCCGGTCGCCACAAGGCCCTTCTGGCAGGAGATCGACGCGACCACCGGCACGCCCAACAGCGGGAAGCTTCTCTCGCAGCTCTTCTTCAAGCTCCAGCCGCAGGCCGGCGTCGGGATGGCGTGCGCGCAGGGCAACCAGAACAGCTACGCCGAAGTGACGGTCACGCGCGGCACCCTTAGGGTCGCCTATAAGGACGAGAACGGAAACACCGTCAAGGACGTGGACGGGACCACGAACTGCGGGCCGTACCTGCTCCACTGAGCCCCTGTAGCCGCCGCTACCATCACGATCCCCGCCGGAGTAGCTCAGCTGGTTAGAGCAGCGGAATCATAATCCGCGTGTCGCAGGTTCGAGTCCTGCCTCCGGCACTCAAGAACCCCCTGGAGAGCGCCATTTTTTGCGTTTTTGGCGAAGCCGCTAAGGCCCCTCAGGGCGCTCGGTGAGAACAAAGTGAGAACAGCGACGCCGCCGGTCAATCGGGCCCGGTCCTCCTGTTTGCCCGAAGACCCGCCCTCGTGCTTTCCCGCGAGCTGGGGGTGGCGTCCGCGTGCTCGCATCTCAGCCCGGGCGGTGATAGTTTGAACGGGAGATCAGCTTTCGGGCGGAGGAGAGACCGGGTGTGAGCCCGCGTCCACAGATCGACCACATACGCAGACCCCAGTTGCTCAGGGCCGCCGCCGACGTGATCGTCGAGCGCGGCCTCGCGTCGACGCGAATCGCGGACGTCGCCGAGCGCGCGGGCACCAGCCCCCCGGCGGTTCTCTATTGGTTCGAGTCGAAGGACGAGTTGCTCGCCGAGGCGCTGACCGTCGACGAGGAGCGCTTCTACGTCGAGATGCGCAAGCGCATGGACCTGTTGGAGCGCCCGCGCGACCAGTTGCGGTTCATGATCGAGGCTTCAGCCGAGGAGTACGACTGGACTCTGTGGATCGAGCTGTGGTCCCGCGCGCTGCGCGATCCGGCGTCCCGCCAGGCCCGTCAGCGACTCGACTACCGCTGGCGCGACGAGATCGCGGCAGTGATCCGAGCCGGGCAGGCGGCGGGTGAGTTCGGCGAGGCCGATGCCGACGAGGTGGCTCTGCTGCTCAGCGCGCTCCTCGACGGACTCGCCGTCCAAGCGACGCTGCATGACCCCGATGTACCTCGCGAGCGGATGCTTCGCTGTGCCCTCCAGATGGCCGAATCGCTCCTCGACTGTGAGTTGGGCGCGGCGGCCTACGAGACCGCGGCCGGGGATGGATCGGGGGATGCGGTCCGTGAGACCGTGTCCCACCTTGCGGACACCGAATCCAGGAGGGGACTCGAATGACGCACCACCCGAAGGAACGGCCGAACTCCCTGAGCAGGCGCGGTTTCGTGCTACGAAGCGCAGGTGCCGCCGTGGCCTTCTCCAGTGTTGACGGCCTGCTCGCCGCCTGCGGCAACACGACGAGCCAGGGCGCCAGCACGGGCGGGCCGGGAGGCCTGCCACTCGCGCGGCCCGACAAGCGCGTGACCCTGCCGCGTTGGGAGGATCCCATCAAGTCGGGGCTCAAGGCGGAGACAGGCGGGACGTTCACCGTCTTCAACTATCCCTCCTACCTCTACAAGAAGGTTCTCAACGACTTCGGGGCCAAGTACGGCGTCGAAGTCCAGTACACGCCGTTCGACAACGTCAACTCCGGACTCCAGCGGCTTGCCTCCGGAGGGGTCACGCCCGACGTGATGGAGATCACGCCGGACACGCTCGATATCGGCGTTGCCGGCAAGCTGATCAAGCCGCTCAACCTCGACTACATCCCGAACCTCCAGAAGAACGTCTGGCCGCAGCTGGTCGACCCGTTCTACGACGGCGAGTCGCGCTACACCGTTCCCTACACCGTCTACGCCACCGGCATCGCATGGCGGACGGACGAGATCAAAGAGGACATCGCTGGCATGGACCAGCCGTGGGACATCTTCTGGGAGTCTCAGGCGTATAACGGCAAGGTGGCGCTCCTCTCCGAGAACCGGGAGACGATCGGCATGGCGCTCCTGCGCAAGGGGAACACGGACATCAACACCGAGGATCCCGCGCTCGTGAACCAGGCAGTGTCCGACCTCAAGGAGCTCTACGGCATCTGCAACATCAAGGTGGGCGACCTCCAGTACCAGACGGTGCCGGAGGGGTCGAGTTGGCTCAACCAGGCGTGGTCGGGGGACATGATCGCGGGCTACATCTACTACCTCCCGAAGGGAACGCCGGCGAGCGCCCTCGCCTTCTGGAAGCCACCCCGCGGCGAGGGGCCGATCCAGAACGACTGCTTCGCGATTTGCTCGACCACGAAGAAGCCGGTGCTCTCGCATCTCTTCCTCAACTACCTCCTCGACAACGGCGTCGCCTATGACAACTTCGTCAACTTCAACGGGTATCAGCCCCCGCTGAACGAGATCGACCCGAGCACCCTGGTGCAGAAGGGAGTCGTGCCCGAGAACCTGGCGGACAGCGTTCTGACGAACGATGATCTCGGGCCCGACTCGCTGCAGTACGGGACGCTGACGTCTCGGGGACAGCAGTTGTGGGAGGACGGCTACTCGAACTTCCTCGCCGGAGGAGGAAGTTGACGGGTCCGGGGCGCGAGCGTTAGGGCGTCGTGTACCGGCGGTGGTTGTGGCCCGGTCTTGCGTTCCCGGGCGTTCTCTGGCTAGTTCTCCTCTTCGTCGTTCCGTTCTACGCGGTCCTTGCGGTCGCGTTCGGAAAGGTCGACCCGATCCTCTTCCAACCGGTTCCCATCTGGAACCCGCTCGAATGGAACGTGGGTTGGCTAAGCGAGGTCCTCAGTCGGCTCGCGCCGGGAGGAATCTGGTTCGACGTCGGGGTCAGGACGATCGTTTACGTCCTCGTCTCCCTGGCCCTCTGCCTGCTGATCGGGTATCCGGTCGCCTACTACGCGGCCCGGCACGCGGGGCGGTGGAAAGGCGTGATTCTCATCCTGATCATCCTGCCCCTCTGGATCAGCTACATGATGCGAATGCTCGCCTGGGTGAATCTCCTGCAGGCGGACGGCTACGTGAACCGCTTCCTGATGTTCACCCACGTGCTCAGCCAGCCGCGGGACTGGCTCGGCGGGAGCGCCTCGACGGTTATCTTCGCCCTCGTCTACGGCTACATCCCGTACCTGATCCTGCCGCTCTTCGCCTCGCTCGATCGCATCGAACGCAGCCACCTGGAAGCGGCACGTGACCTCGGTGCGAGCCGCTGGTCCGCGTTTCGCACGGTCACCCTCCCGCTCTCGAAAACCGGCATCTTGGGGGGCGCCGTCCTCATCACGCTACCGATGTTCGGCGACTACTACACGCCGAACATCGTCTCGGGTTCGCCGAAGACGTCGATGATCGGCAACCAGATCGACCTCTACTTCCATGGGGGCCCGCAGCCGACGATCGGCGCCGCGCTCACGATCGTGCTCGCCGCCTTCCTGACGATCCTCATGCTCTACTACATGTGGAGCGTCCATCGCGCCCAACGCGAAGTCGGGGCGGTGGGGGCGCTGTGACGACCGTTGCCGAGCCGCGAGCGAGGCCGCAGCCCTCGACCTTGGCTCGCTCGCGCCGCTGGCTCCGCAACCCATGGGGAAAGCCGCGCTTCCTGCCCGTCTTCGCCTGGGCCTACATCGTGTGGTCGATCGTGCCGGTGCTGATCGCGGTGCAGTTCTCCTTCAATGCGAGCCGCTCGCGCACGGTCTGGGACGGCTTCTCGACACGCTGGTACTGGGGGGATCCAGTGGACTCGGTCTTGCACGACCCGAACCTTCGGCATGCTCTTGTTCAGAGCTTCAAGCTGGCGGGAGCGGACGTTCTCATCGCCGTCCCGATCGGGGTTTTGCTCGCCCTCGGTCTCGCCCGCTGGCACGGTCGCGGCTCCGGCACCTCCAACTTCATCATGCTTTTTCCGTTGGTCACGCCCGAGATCGTCATGGGCGTGTCGCTCCTCCTCGTCTTCACCCACATCTTCACATTCGTTCACACGGGGACCATCGCCCAGATCCTCGGCCACGTGACCTTCTCGATCTCCTTCGTGGTCGTGATCGTGCGCGGTCGGCTGTTCTCGATCGGCACGCAGTACGAGGAGGCCGCAGCCGACCTCGGGGCCTCGCCGTTCGTCGCGTTGAGGAGCGTCCTCCTTCCCTTGCTCACCCCGGCGATCGTCGCCTCGGCCGCCGTGGTGTTCGCCATCTCGGCCGACGACTTCGTCATCAGCCAGTGGCTGTCAAGTGGCGGACCCACGGACACCGTCCCGATCCAGATCTACGCAGCGACGCGCGCCGCGCCGTTACCGTCTGTGAACGCGATCGCAACGATCATGATGGTGTCAACCCTCCTCATTGTCACGGCCGGCTTCCTCGCCTGGCGCTTCTTCACCCGCGGAGAGCGTCAGGCGGGTAAAGCGGCGGAGGACTTCGGCGGCGCCTTCAACCTCACCTAACTTCGGGAGACTAATGGCACGCGGCGAAATCGAATTGAGCAAGCTGACCAAGCAGTTCGCCGAGGTGACCGCGGTGGACGGCATCGATCTCCACATCCCGGGTGGTGAGTTCTTCTCGCTCCTCGGGCCTTCCGGCTGCGGGAAGACGACCACTCTGCGAATGATCGCCGGCTTCGAGCAACCGACTTCCGGTGAGATCCTCCTGGACGGCACAGACGTTGCACACACACCGCCTCACCAGCGCAACGTCAACACCGTGTTCCAGAACTACGCGCTCTTCCCGCACCTGAACGTCTACGACAACATCGCCTACGGGCTGAAGCGGGCGAAGCGGCCGAAAGCCGAGATCCACGAGCGCGTCGGCAAGGCGCTTGAGCTCGTCCAGCTTCCGGGCTACGAGAGGCGCCGGTCGTCCCAGCTCTCGGGCGGACAGCAGCAGCGCGTTGCCTTAGCGCGCGCTCTCGTCCTCAACCCGACCGTGCTCCTTCTGGACGAGCCGCTCGGCGCCCTCGATGCGAAGCTCCGCAAGGCCCTCCAGATCGAGCTCAAGTCGCTCCAGCAGGAGGTCGGCATCACGTTCCTCTATGTCACCCACGACCAAGAGGAGGCGCTCACGATGAGCGACCGCCTCGCGGTCATGAACGGCGGGCACATCGAGCAGGTCGGGGCGCCTCAGGACGTCTACGAGGATCCCGAGACGCTCTACGTCGCCGACTTCCTCGGCGTGTCGAACCTCATGCAGGCCACCATCGTCAATGCCGGCACGAGCGCCTGCCACGTCGCGCTGGAAGGCTACGAGCTCGAGACCCGCGGAACGGACCGCGACGTCACCGGGGAGGCGAAGATCGTCATCCGACCGGAGCGCATCGAGCTCGAAGAGCACGGGTCTCCGTCCGGGCCGAACCGCATCCCGGGCATGGTGGAGCGCGTCATCTACGTGGGCTCGGCGATCCAGGTGATCGTCCGGGGCGCCACCGGGGAAGCGCTCCAGGCGCTCGTTCAGAACACCGGCGGCGGAATCCCCTACGAGCAGGGCACCCCGGTGCAGCTCCACCTACCCGTGGACGCGCTGCGCGTCCTCCCTTCGGGCATCAGTGATGCGCCTCCCGTGCTGCGCGGGGAGCAGGGGCGCAAGATGACGCAGGCCTTCAACGCCGTGGTCAACGACTGACCGAATTGCGCGCACTCTCGCTCGCCGCCCTGCAGGTCGCGCCGGTGCCGGGCGATCCAGAGGCGACGCTCGCGCAGCTGGCGGACCAGGCCGGGGTCGTCCGCGAAACGGCGCCGCACGCGCAGCTCCTGCTGTTGCCGGAGCTCCACCTGTCGGCTCTGCCCCCCCTTCTCGAGGAGCACGCGGGATACGCGGGCCGGGCTGCCGGCGAAATCCCAGGTCCCCTCACCGAGGCCCTCGGCGAGATCGCGCGCGACTCCGGGCTCTGGCTGGTGCCCGGGTCGATCTACGAGCGCGCCGACGACGACCGAATCCACAACACGGCCGTGGTGGTGTCGCCTGACGGTGAGCTCGTCGCGCGGTACCGGAAGGTCTTCCCCTGGCAGCCCCACGAGTCGTGCGCGGCGGGGGATCGCTTCGTGACCTTCGATGTCCCCGACATCGGCCGGATCGGGCTGGCCATCTGCTACGACGGGAACTTCCCCGAGACCTTCCGCCAGCTCGCGTGGATGGGCGCCGAGGTCGTGCTCCAGCCCACCCTGACCACGACGAGCGACCGCGAGGCGGAGCTGGTGATGGCGCGGGCGAACGCGATCTTCAATCAGCTCTACGTCGTATCGCTGAACGCTGCGCAACCGGCGGGGTTGGGGCGCAGCGTGATCGTCGACCCCGAGGGTTTGGTGCGGCTCGCGTCAGGCGAATCGGAGGAGCTGATGACGGACGTCCTGGACCTCGACGCGGTGAAGCGGGTCCGCGAGTACGGGACCGCCGGTGTTTCCCGGATGTGGGAGCAGATCCTGCGGGAGGGACCCGGCGTCGAGCTGCCCATGTACGGAGGCAGCGTCCAGCCGCCTACGTCATAGCGGGGAAGGTGAGGAACCTCTCCACGGGCGAGGTGTTCTCGAGCGAGGACGAGGAGATCCAGATCTGCACCAGCGGAGTTGCCGACAACAGCGGGAGGATTCAGACTGATGAGCCCGGCGCGGCTGGGCGGCAGGGCTGGCTAGAGCGCCTCAGCCGTGCCGACTCGCTTGAGCCAGAAGTCCTCGTGGAGCGCCCGACTGCGCCGACGGGACCGCCGAGCAGATCGACCCGGCAACTTGAGGCGCCGGTTGCTCAGCACAACACGCTCGACGAGGGCTTCACGATCGTCGGCCTCGATCGTCCTGTGACAGGTCTGGCAGGCCCTCCAGCCAACGCGTCCGTCGCTGACCGAGTAGTGCCAACGCGCCGTAGCCGACCCGCAGAAATCGCATCGAACGACCGTGTGTCCGCGGCGTTCCTGGCGACTTGGGTCCCAAAGATCCGGCGAGCTACCGACCAATGCTGAACCTAACAGCGGCATTCAACCTCCCCGGTTGAGTGTCTGGGATCTGTTGTGTTCTCGACGCCCGCCGCCAAAAGCTGAATAGCTCTGGACGCGTAGCCCATGTGTGCGGCAGGATCCTGACCGGGATCCGCTCCCGAACAGAACCGATCCGAACGGCCTCTATCCCCGTGAAAGGCCCGCGTGAGCAGCGTAAAACCGGAACACCCCTACCCCCGCAGCCCGGCGGCTTCGAGGCCTTCTACGACTCGAGACGACGACCTGGAGCCGGCTGAATCCCTCGATGGAGCTACATTCCTCACCGTGGATCTGGAACGGGCACGCGACTTCATGCGCGATCACCATCGCGCCGTGCTGGCGACCCGCGGCTCGGGTAGGGAGATTCAGCAGAGCCCCGTGCTCGTCAATGTGGACGGGGAGGGTCGGGCGATCATCTCGAGCCGCGAGACGGCATACAAGGTCCGCAATCTGCGTCTCGACCCATGGGCGCAGGCCTGTGTGTTCACGAACAGCTTCTTCGAGCAGTGGCTCTTCGTCGAGGGCCGAGCCCAGGTGCTGTCCCTCCCCGAAGCCATGGATCCGCTAATCGACTACTACAAGCGCTTTCCAGACGAAAACCCTGATTGGGACGACTACCGTGCCCGGATGGAGCGCGAGCGCCGCGTGCTGATCCGGATCGAACTCGAGCGCGCCGGGCCTGACCGCTGGGGCTGAGCGTCACCCAGGACCCACAGAGCCACTGCTCCCAAGACGGGAAGGAACTACTCGAGCAGAGGGAGACGGACATCGCACTGACCTCGCGCATTACGAGGTTCTCGTCGACGCAGAGTTTTAGGCGCCTTCATTGACCTGGCGGTAGCTCTCGCGGAGGAGTTCCACCTTCTCCTGCGCCATCTCCTACTCGCCCCAGCCGTCATACGCACCGATATGCCCCTCTACGTCGAACCAGTATTCGCGAAAGACCGTGCATCGCCCGTCTGGTCCAAGTCGTGCGATGAAACAACCGGCGGTCGTCCAGTTCTCGCCCTCGTTGGTCCGCGTAACCCAGAACTCGGCGGCGACATGGTCGGACTCGATGAGCGGCCTTCCCATGCGAACGCTCGCCTGCCCCTGATCAGCGGCCTCCTTGCGGATGTAGCCCGCCAGCGCCTCTCGCCCCACAACCGCCTCCTGCGTCGCATGCGCGACATAGACCACGTCGTCGCTGAACAGATCGACGAAGCCGGCGAAATCCCAGCTTTCCCAGGTCCGCCCATAGGCCTCAACGAAGCCGATGGCCGCTTCTCGCTTCACGGACACCTCCTCCGACATCGCCCGCGCAGTATCTCGCGATCAGCACGGACAATTTGGCGTTGGCCGCGAACAATTTGGTAGCGGCTTGATCGGCGCCTGGTGGTCCGATGGCTGACATGCTCACCGTATGAGGGCTCCGGAGACTCGGCAGGCGCTTGTCTGTCCAGCCTGCGCCTCCTCCTTGATCGAGTTCTTCGCCGCTAGCTTCGGTGCCGACTTGAAGATGCCGGAGAAACCCGCGACCGTGACCTGCACCGGGCCGCGCGAGCACAAATTCCCCGTGCTCCAGGTGGACAGCACCCCGGACGGCGACCGGCTCTACACGCTTGGTCCCGAGACCACGGGGGATTGAACGGGGCCCCGCCAGGGCTGTGCAACGGGCTTGGGGACTGACCCGCTACCGGCTCGGCCTGTCCTCACTGTGGCCAGACGGTTCCCCGACCTCGAAGTCTCCGCCCTCCAGAGAAGCCAGGACGCGGACGCGGGCCTTCTGGGGGTCCGGGGCTGCGAGGCGGGCCACCAGACCGTCGCCTTCTCCTGCGACGACTTGAATCCCGTTCAACTCGAGCAACCCCGCCGCTCGGGCACGGTCACCTGCGACGGGGACAAGGTAGTAAGCCACGCGATGGGGACCCTACTCCCGCAGCCCGGCGGCGTCGAGGGCGCGGGTAGGGTGAGCCGATCGGCGGAAGCGGATAGGTTGAGGACCTCGATCGAGAAATCGACCAGCTGAGGACGCTTAGGAGGAGCGGTTTGCTGGGAGGGTTGTGGCGTTCGGTGTGGCTCTTGGCCCTCTGGGTCGTGGTCCTCTACCTGTTCTTTGCCATCGTCGCGACGATCCCGCCGGCCAAGGTGGTCGCGCTGACGGTCGTGACGACCATCCTCGCCGCCCTTCTCCTGCTCCGCAGCCTGCGCGTCGCCGCGGAGCTGGCGGACCGGGGCGGCGACCCCCGCGTGAGACGAGAGCTCAACAGGCAGCGCGAGCGCCGTGGCTTTTAGGCGGAACGGTCACGACACCGCACTCCTGCCGGAGGCGCTACCGGCCCGGCTCTCGCCGGGCGCGCACTCTTCGCCCGATGGGGGTGTCTGCGTGGTCGAGCTGGCTTCAGTGCTCGCCAAGGAGAAGTTCAGCGACCGGCCGCGTTGCGTCTGTCCCGTGATCGGCGCGTTTCTGCGCGGGTGGAACGATCGCGCAACGTACACCGAGCGCCAGCGCCTGACCCCCTATGCGGCGCGGATCGTTGGCTCACGCGGGGGACGCCTGGTGACCCGCGCACGGCGCGACCTCTGTCTCGAATGGGCCGGCGCCGACCTGGCCCACGGTCCGGCCCGCCGTGGCCTAGCGCGAACGGGCATGCGACTGCGAATCGCGGTCTACTCCAGCCTCGACGCGGCCCTGCGCCTCAACGAGGGAGCCGGAGACTACGCCTCGCGGATCGCCGCGGTCAGAGGCGATGCCGACGCGGCCCTCGAGCTGCTCGACGCGCTGCTCGCGGTGGGCATCCCGGCTGACCGCGGTCCCCTCGCGCCAGCGGTCCTCGTCAACGGAAACGGCCACCCGCCAGTGAACGGCAACGGCCGGCTCGCCGAAGAGTGGGCAGCGCGTGGCACACTCTCTGGATCTGATGTCGACCTGTCGCAGCCAAGCGCTGATCAGCGCCTCGCCGACCACGGTGTGGGAGCTGGTCGGGAATCCGCGCCGCCATCCTGACTGGTGGCCCCGGGTGATCGAGGTCCGGGGAGAGCAGTTCGACGAGGGGTCCAACTATGCCCAGGTCACCCGGCGCCCAATCGGGAGCATCGAGACTTCGATGAACGTCGAGCGCCTCGACGATCTCCGTGAGATCCGGATGCGGTGCACGACCACGGGGACTTATGCACGCTGGCTCCTGACGGAGGCACAGGGCGACACCTTCGTGGACGTCGAGTTCGGTATGGACCCCGTGGGTTTCGGAAACCGGGTCTTCGATTCGACCTTCGGCAAGACCTACTTCCGCCGCTGGCTGGAGCAATCGCTCGCGGCGCTGGACGAGATAGCGGCTCAGAAGTAGGTCAGCTGCTCGTCCCAGCCGGCTGGGCGGCCCTCGGGGATCAGGTCGAACAGGTTCCAGAGCGGCTCCAGGGCGCCGACGTGCCGCGGATCCTGTCCGGGGTCGGTGGGCGCATAAAAGAGCTCGGAGCCCCAGAAGTGGCGGATCGTGTCGCCTTGGCGGTGGAAAACGTTGAGCATCGGTCGCTGGTGCCCCTTCGCCGTCTCGGCCAAGTAGTTGCGGTTGTAGGTGCTAGCGGCCGAGGACAGCAGCCGTAGCCGACGCCAGCCGCGCTCGTCGGCGAAGGTCAGAACGCGTGGGAGCGGGGCTTTCGCGACGACAACGAGATTCATGTGCTGGCTGACGTGGTCCACCGCGCCGTCGAGCTGGTCGAGGAGCGCCACGCAGGACGGGCAGGGGCCCTCCTCAAGGCGCAGGGCAGCTGTTTCGCCGCTCGCCGGCCCCGGGCGATCGTCGCCCGGGTCGCGCGGGAACATGAAGCTGTAGATCGCGAGGGAGGCCCGGCCCGGTGCGAACAACTCCGAGAGCCGCACCTCCATCGGGTCGCCGCTCGAGCCCTTGCCCTGGAACGCGTAATCCTCCGGGACCACTCCGCCGGGCGGGAGCTCCCGCCTCGCCGCGGCAACCGCCTCCATTGCGCGGCGCAGCTCGGTCTCCCGCACGAGCAGCTCGTCGCGCGCGATCCGGTACTCGGTGGACTCCCCTGGAAACGAAATGCTCACCAGCTCTCCTCCCGCTCTGCTCAGCCTCCCCGCTGGACGATCAGGAAGGTGTTCGAGTCCTGGTCGCGGAGGAAGAACATCGGCGGCACCGCGTCTCCCCCCGTTGTTCTCGGGGTCGCCAGTTAGGACCCTACGGCGTGGGAAAACTCATCGCTCCGCGTTGGCCCGGTTGCGGGCAACGGACTCGATTCTCGCGACCGGCTACTTGACGACCCGGAAGGCGCCGCGCATGAACGGATGGACGCGGCAGAAGTACGTGTAGGTGCCCGGCTTCAGGTTCTTCGGCGTCTTCCAGGTATCCGTGCCGACGGCCGGCGCATTCTGACCAAAGGTGTTGAACGGGGGCCGGTTGAAGCCGAGCTGTCCCGAGTCGAAGTTGCGAGGACCATTCGCGATCGGGTAGGCGATCCCGGTGGAGCGGTTGCACGGCGCCTCGCAGTCCGTCATCGAGTGGAAGGTGTAGGGGAGGTTGTTGGCGTCGTGGTTCTTGAACGTCAAGGCCTGGCCGGCGTGAACCCTCGGCAGCTTCTTGGCGTTCCCCACTCCGGCGAGGTCGCCCTGCTGGTACTTGTAGTCGGTGATCCCGATCGGGTTCGGGGGAGCGACCGCCGACAGCTTCCTCGGATCCGGCAGGAAGGTGGGATTGCCCCCGTGGACTCGGTTCTCGGCGAGGTGCCCGTGCGTGAGCACGCCCTGCCGATCCAGGCTCTTGTTGAACGGCCCGACGCCGCCGGCGCCGGTGCCGTCGTAGACGGCGACGGGCATGATCCCCATCACCTCGTACCAGCTCGCCCTCCTCGTGTTGTACGTCGTGTGCACGCTCAGCTGATCGCCGCCCTGGAGCTGGACGCGCCAATCGGAGGGAGTGCCGCCCATCGCCACATCCCACGACACCGCCCCCGCCGGCTCGTAGTAGTGCGCGTTGGACTGGAACAGCGACCTGCGCTGATTGCCCCGCTTGACGACGAGGTTGGTGTCCAACCCGCCGGGGTGGAGGTGCCCCACCGTGCCGACCAGCGTTACGGGGTGGTCGGGGGTCCACGTCTGGGAATGCGTGTCAATCACGTCGCGCTGGGCGCCCTGCGCCTGGTCGGGGAAGGTGTAGCGGCCGTCCTGGCCCATTCCCTTCAGGGCGTTGAACACCGGGTAGATGGGGCTCGAGACTCCGACCCGCGGGCTCGGCCCGGCGACGCTCATCCAGTGCGTCCGGACCGTCTTCATGGAGGCGGCCGCCGGAGAGCTGTCGGGAACGAAGTCGACCCTCCACACGAGGTAGACCTGGGCGGACTTGCCGACCAGGTCGTGGAGCATGTCGTTGACGAGCCAGTGGTCCGTGGACGGCTCGTTGCGCCAGCCGAAGCCCTGCGGCATCTGGACGATCGACTTCTCCTCGCCGGCCGCGAACTGGGGACTGCCGTTCACGATCCAGACCGCGTGGTGAAGGTGGAGAACGTCGACGCGCGGGACCGTGCCGTTCGTATAGACGAGGTCCGGGTCGAACCTCGTGATGTACCCGGGCACCTGCGGGAACAGCTTGGTGGAGTTGAACCGGATGATGTTCTGCCCAGGCTGAATCGTGATGGGCCCGTAGCAGTAGGTCAGATGCTGTATGCCCGGGTAGTTCACATGCGGGACCTGTTGCGGCTTGTCCTTGATCGTCGGACACGCGGCCGCGTGCGCGCTCGGCGAAGCGAACAGAAGCGCCCCCGCTGCGCACAGAAGGCCGACCGCCCAGATCCGGAGGCCGCGAGGCACCGTGGCTCGGCGCAGCGCGACGGCGCTCTCGCCCAAGGCGAAGCAACCCTGACCGCGCATCCATGCGCCTCCCATGGCCGGCACCCTAGCACCCAGATTCCCGGACGACAGACGCCGCTTCAAGCCGGACCTCCTCTGCTCCCTGATCGCATCGTGCGATCAACTGCCGGCGGCTCAGGCCATGGCCATAAGAGGCCGGCGCGAACCCTCGGCTTATACCCGTCGAGAATATATCAAACCGTATGATAGTGAGGCAGGCATTTGTCGCAACCTGCGTGAATAAGGATCGACATGGCGCAGACCGGCGATCAACCGGAGCTCGGGCCCTCCGCCTACATGGCGATGGCGATGGTGAGGGACGGCATCAACACCGGCTACGCGATCAAGCAGATGCTCGAGCGGGTGGCCTCGTTCTTCTGGTCGGTCAGCTACGGCCAGATCTATCCCGAGCTGAAACGGCTCGAGGCCGCCGGCCTGCTGGCCGGCCGTGAGGTGAAGTCGAGCGGCCGGCTTCGTCGTGAGTACTCTCTGACCAGCGCCGGGGAGAAGCGGCTTCGGGGCTGGCTGGCCGAGCCTGCCGAGCCCTCGATCTGGATGCGAAACGAGGGCATCCTGCGGCTGATGCTGGTCGACTGGGAGGACCGCGAGCTGGCCCGCAAGAACCTCCGCGAGCTTCGCCAGACGAGCGCCGGCCGGCTCGAGGCGGTCAAGGCCCTGGGCCCCCCGCGCGAGCGCGGGCGTCGAATCCAGGAGCTCGGCGTTCGGCTGCTGGAGGCCACGATCGCCTGGTGCGAGGAGACCGACGCCGGGCTCGGGCCGCCCCAGCGGGGCTGACCAAAGCGCTCGAGCGACAACCTGCCGGTGGTGGCCTCCGGTGGTCGATTCGCCGCTCCGACCTCATGCCGGGCGCGTGCACGCCGATAGAGGGAGGGTGAGCGATGGAACCCCTCTAGCGAGCCCCGGGCAGACCGGGACCATCCCACCGACCAGCTACACGGACGAGCGGCGGCGGCTCGGCGACGTCGTCGTCGAGCTCGGGTTCACCGAACGAGACGTGGTCGAGGCGGCCGTCGCCTACGCGAGGGACCACGGCCGCTCCGTCGGCGAGGCGCTGGTGGAGAGCGGTGCCTTGAGCTCCGACCAACTGGCCCGCGCGCTCGCCGACCGGAACGGGCTCGACTACATCGACTTGAACGTGTTCGACGTCGACAAGGGGGCGGCCAACCTGGTGAGCGCAACCGAGGCGCGCCGCTTCCGCGCGATCCCCGTCGCCTTTCTCGACTCGGGCACGATCCTCGTGGCCACCTCCAACCCCGCCAACGTCCTCGGCTTCGACGACATCGCGATGACGACCGGCTACAAGGTCCGGCCCGCGGTCGCCTCCCCGGAGGACATCGAGGCGGTGATCAGCCAGTTGTCCAACCTCGAGGAGTCGGTGCAGGAGGTCGAGGAGGAAACGCGCGAGGACCTCGGCGCGCAGGTGATCGAGCTGCGCGAGTCGGCCGAGGAGGCGCCGGTCGTGAAGCTCGTCCACTCGATCATCGCCGACGCGGTGGGCCGTGGCGCCTCCGACATCCACTTCGACCCATGTAACGGGGATATGCGGGTTCGCTTCCGCGTCGACGGCGTGGTGGTCGACTCGGCCACCGTGCCGCGGCGCCTCGCCCCCGGCCTCGTCTCCCGGATCAAGATCATGGCCGAGCTGGACATCGCCGAGCGGCGCGCCCCCCAGGACGGCCGCGTCGGCCTCACGGTGGACGGACGCTACGTCGACATCCGGGTGGCGACCCTCCCCGTCGTGCGCGGCGAGTCCGTGGTGATGCGCATCCTCGACAAAGAGCGCGTCGTCGCCGAGCTCGACCGACTGGGGATGGAGGCGTCCGACCGCGCGCTCCTGCAGAGCTCGATCACTCAGCTCCATGGCGCGGTGCTGGTCACGGGACCGACCGGCGCCGGCAAGACGACCACCCTCTACGCGGCGCTGAGCGAGATCAATACCCCCGATCGGACGCTGATCACGATCGAGGACCCCGTCGAGTACGAGCTCGAGGGCGTCAAGCAGATGCAGGTGAACGCCGCCGCCGGGGTCACCTTCGTCCGCGGCCTGCGATCGATGATCCGCAACGACCCCGACGTGCTGATGGTCGGGGAGATCCGCGACCGCGAGACCGCCCAGACCGCGATTGAGTCCGCCCTCACCGGACACCTGGTCCTCTCCACGCTGCACACCAACGACGCGCCCATGGCGCCCGCCCGCCTGATCGAGATGGGCATCGAGCCCTTCCTGGTCGCGACCGGCCTGGAGTGCGTGGTCGCCCAGCGGCTCGCCCGCCGGCTCTGCGACGAGTGCCACCAGTCGGTGAAGATCACCGCCCAAGAGCTCAGGGACAACGGCTTCGAGTACGACGGCGGGGAGATGGACGCGTACGAGCCCGGAGGCTGCGTGCGCTGCGGCTGGATCGGCTACCGCGGCCGGATCGGGATCTACGAGGTGATGGTGATCTCGCGCGAGCTCCGCTCGCTGATCCTCCGCAAGGCCTCAGGCGACGAGATCGCAACCGCCGCCGTCGAGGCCGGGATGCGCCGGCTGAGACAGGACGGGCTCGAGAAGGTGCGCCAGGGGATCACCTCGGTCCCCGAGGTGCTGCGGGTCGTCGGCACGTAGCTCGGCGGGGCCTCGGCGCTTGCGGGCCAACTCCCTGCAAGTGGTTTGCGGGCCAACTCCCTGCAAGTGGTCGATCAGGCAGCCTCCTGAGCTGCCTCCGCCCCGGCCCGCTGGGCGCCGGGGTCCTCCTCCGCCGTGAGCTGCTCGACGGCCTTCGCCTCCGGTTGAATCACGGTCAACGCGACCACGATCGCCGCCACGACGAGTGCCGCCGCGATCCAGAACGCCAGGTGGTAGCCGCTCGTCAGCGCCACCGCCGTGGACTTTCCCTGCTGGATCAGGGTGTCGCTTCGCGACGCCGACAGGGTCGCCAGCACGGCAAGCCCCAGCGCGCCACCCACCTGCGCGCTCGTGTTGACGAGGCCCGACGCGAGTCCAGCGTCGCTCTTTGTCGCACCCGACATGGCGATCGTCATCAGGGCCGGGAAGCAGACGCCGATCCCCGTCCCGAGCAGGATCATCACCGGGAGGACGTGCAGGGCATAGCTGCCGTCCGCAGGGGCCTGCGTAAACAGCACGAGCCCGGCCGTCACGAGCGTGAGCCCGGGAAAGAGCAGCGTCCTGGCCCCGAAGCGCGTGATCAGCGGCTCGGAGTAACGGACCGAGAGGGTCCCCATGACGATCGTCACGGGCAGGAACGCGAGGCCGATCTGCAGAGCATCGTAGCCAAGGATCCGCTGCAGATAGAGCGATCCCAGGAAGAACATCCCGAACATTCCCGCAACCGTGAGCACCTGCACGGTGTTCGCCCCCGTCACGTTGCGAGAGCGAAAGATCCGCAGCGGGATCAGCGGGTTGCGCGCCGTCGCCTCACGGGCGATGAACAGCGCCAGGAGGGCCAGCGCGCCGGCCCCCAGCCCCAGGGTGCGGCCCGCGCCCCAGCCGTAGTCGGCCGCCGGCTTCACGATCGTGTAGACGCCGAGCATCAGCGAGCTCGTGATCAGCACGCCGCCGGGGACGTCCGCGCCCTCACCGAAACCGACGCCTGGGTCGCGATCGAGCAGGCGCCGGACGAGCAGCGCCGTCGCGATGCCGATCGGAATGTTGACGAAGAAGATCCAATGCCAGTTGATCGACTGGGTGAGGATGCCGCCGGCGAGCAGCCCGACGGAACCCCCGGCGGATGCGACGAAGGCATACACGCCAACCGCCTTCGCCTGCTCCCGGGGCTCCGGGAACATCGTCACGATCATCCCCAGGATCACCGCGGAGGTCATCGCGCCGCCGACTCCCTGCACGAAGCGCGCGGTGACGAGCATCCCCTGACTCTCCGCGAGACCGCAGACGAGCGACGCGGCCGTGAATACCCCAAGGCCGGCGAGGAGGACGGTCCGGCGGCCGATCAGGTCCCCGAATCGCCCGGCTAGGAGCAGCAAGCCGCCGAACGCGATCAGGTACGCGTTCACCACCCACGCCAAGTTCGAGGTCGAGAATCCGAGGTCGTCCTGAATGGTCGGCAGCGCGACATTGACGACCGTGACGTCGAGCACGATCATCAGCATCCCCGCGCAGAGGACGTAGAGCGCGATCCAACGCGACCGGTCGCTTTGCCTCTGCTCGTCTCGCGTTCCCGCCTGATGCTCCATGTTCGCCTTCACCTCCTGTTCTGTCCGGTTTCCTCTTCAGACCGGTTTCAATCCCGCAATTCATCGCCCGGGCGGGATCAGCCGGCCCACACGTGGCCGCCGGGCCGGCCTATGCCGGGAGCTGTTCCGGCAGTCCGAAGCGCCCGAAGAAGTCGACGAAGCGCTCGGGGATCATCGGCTCCTCGGGCCAGCGCTTGTACGCCTCCTGGTCCGAGGGCTCCGTCGAGCGCGCGATGAACGCCGTCACGTCGCTGATCCGGCCGTCGCGAATGGTCAGGACGTTGAGCGCGAAGGCCAGGTACGCCTCTCGCTCCTCGTCCCAGCAGTAGAACGCAAGTGTGGGCTGGCCGTTGGCGTGGACCAGGACGTGGTGCCACCGCCAGGCGCCGGATAGCGGCCCCACGCCCAGGAAGCCGATCAGCGCCTCCGTGCCCCGGTGCCAGCTCGGCGCGGGCGGCATGCTGAAGCAGGCGTCCTCGCTGAGCATCTCCACCACGGCTTGGATGTCGCCGCGGTCCCACGCGTCGACATAACCCTGCACGACTTCGCGCATGCCCTCGTCGCCGAGGGAGCGCAGAGTGGCCTGCTGGCTTCGCTCTGGCAGACGCTCCTCGGTTGCCTTGCGGGCACGTTGCAGGGCGCTGTTGACCGAGGCGGTGGTCGTATCGAGGATCTCGGCGACCTCCCGGGCGGAGAAGCCGAGCACCTCGCGCAGGATCAGCGCGGCGCGCTGGTTGGGCGGAAGGTGCTGAAGCGCCGCGATGAAGGCGAGCTCCACGGCCTCCCGCTGCTCGTAGCGGGCCTCGGGCGCCGCGTACCCGTCGTCAAGTCCGAGCTCCTCGTCCGGGTACGGCTCGACCCAGACCGAGTCGGCCAGCGGGATGAGTGGCCCGTCGTGAGGGTCTCGCGGCGGCCCGTAGTCGACCGGCAGCACGCGCTTCGGCCGCTTGCCGATCGCGTCGAGGCAGGCGTTGGTCGCGATCCGGTACAGCCAGGAGCGAAGCGAGCTCCTGGCCTCGAACTTGGGCAGGCCGCGCCAGGCGCGTAGCAGGGCGTCCTGGAGCGCGTCCTCGGCGTCGTGAACCGAGCCGAGCATCCGGTAACAGTGGGCGTGGAGCTCGCTCCGATGGGACTCCACGAGGCGGCGGAACGCGTCCTCGTCGCCGCCGCGAGCGGCCTCGAGGAGCTCGCGCTCTTGGAGGGTCGAGTCGGCGGGAACAGCTGCCATCGCCATGGAGGGTAGAGGGACGGGCCGCTCTCCCGCGTGGCCGGCTTTTTCACGCCATGACGGTGAGCAGATCGGCCATGGGCGCCTGGTGCGGGCCGATTAGTTCATGGGGGCGTGGGGGTCTAAGGGACAGGGCATGACCGCGGAGCCCTCCAACCGAGTAGTCCATCTGGAGCTGCACACCGGCGATCTGGCGCGCGCCTGTGACTTCTACGGCCGGGCGTGCGGCTGGCGCCAAGAGCGGATCGAGGTCGGACCCGGCTCCTACCTCGCGCTCGGGCTGGGGAGCCGGCTCGGCGGCGGGATCGTCGAGTGCGAGACGAGGCGCCCGCTCTGGCTGCCATATGTCGAGGTGGCCGAGATCACCGAGGCCACCGAGCGGGCGCGTCAGCTGGGCGCCTCGGTGCTGCTGGGACCCAGGGAGGGGCCAGCCGGCTGGCGCAGCGTGCTCGCCGCTCCGTCGGGCGGCGAGCTGGCCTTCTGGCAGCCGAAGGGCTGAGCTCAGGCCCGCGCGAACTGGCCATGGAACCCGAACGGGATGTGATGCGGGACCTCAGCCCGCGCCAGCTCGTCGAGCGTGTGAGCGTCCAGGACCAGCAGGAACGAGTTGCCCCTCGCGCCGTCGAGGACGACGGACAAGAGAACGCCCTCGTCCTCGCCCTTGGCGTCGGGGGCGGCCACGAACACGGGCTCGCCCGGGAAGCAGCCCTCCTGGACCCAGACGTCCGAGCGGCGATCGACGACGTCGGCCTTCACGATCCGGTCGATCCAGCCGCTTGCGTCGCCGACGCCCCACGCATAGCGGTATGGGCGCTCGTTGCTGCGCCCGTAGTTGATCCGGGGCAGCTCCATCGGCTCGTCGATCAGCCGCTCGTGCGTAACGGTTCCCGCAGTCGGCGCGATCCGGAAGCGCTCCAGGCTGGGCTTGCTGACCGGCTTGCCGGCCCGCAGGCGCTCCATGTACAGGTCCTCGACGATCGCGGCGTCCCGGAACGTGCAGATGTCGACCACGACGTCGTCACCGTCCTCGTACGAGTTGACGTGATGGAAGCCGAACCGCGCTTCGGTCTCGAACGGGCCGACGTGGCGCCCCGACGCCCGGTCGAAGAGATGGAAGCGTGTGCCGAGCTCGGGCCTCCAGCGATAGTTCTCGATGTAGGGGCGTCCGCTGAACGCCAGCCGGAGCGGATTGACGACGTAGGGGAACTCCGCCAACACGAACCAGCGCTCGGTGAGCCCGAACGAGTGCATGTACGCGGGCTCGGAAACGCGCTCGGTCGCCAGCACCTCGGGCTTCGAGCTGCCGGGGCGAAGCAGGAAGAGGCGATAGCTGTTCCTCGGACCGAGCTTGGCCGCGTAGTTCAGCATCCCCTTGGTCGCGCGGTCCATATGCGGGTGCGCCGTGGTGAGCTGGCCCGGCGGGTCATATGGAACGCCCGCGGCGGCCAGGGTCTCGGCGTCGAACTCGACCGGGATCGGCGTCTCGGTCATCGCGATGAACCGTTCGCCGAGCCTGGTCAGGTTGACGTTCGCATTGTCGGTGAGCTTGGGCGAGAACATGGCGCTCACGCGTGCGAAGAGCGAGCGGCACGGATCCGTGGCGAACTCCGAGTAGGCGATCTCCCCCCGATCGCGCGCGGCGCGGTAGGCGCGCGTTTCGAGGAAACGACTGGCGTAGGACACCTCCCCGCCGGCGAACGAGAACCGGTGGAGCATCGCGAGCCCGTCGAACCAGTGGTTCATCACGCGCTCCCCGACGTCCCACTTGGCCGGGCCGGTGCGGATCAGCGCGCCCTGGAGCCAGGTTGGAAGCTCGCCTTGGACCGGGAGGCCCTGGAGGCGGGTCTCCTCCTCGAGCGAGTCGAAGCCGTGGCGGGCGGTGGCGGCTGGGGCCTCGGTGACCGTGCTCATGGTGCCTCCTTAGATAGTTCGGTCCGAACCGTTCGGCTCGAACTGTATCATGATCCCCATGCCCACGCCCCGCCTCAGCGAGACGTCCTACGCGGTCATGGGCCTGCTCGACATGTGCGAGCCGGCGACTCCATACCAGCTGAAGCAGATCGCGCAGGTCTCGATCTTCCACTTCTGGTCGATCCCCCACACCCAGCTCTACACGGAATGTGGCCGCCTCGCCGAGGCCGGCCTGCTCGAGGAGCGCCGGGAGGAGCGCGGGCGGCGGCGGCGGATCTACCGCCTCTCGGCCACCGGCCGGAAGGCGTTGGGAGCATGGCGCGATGACCCCACGACCGAGCTCTACGAGTTGCGGGATCCCGGCCTGCTGAAGCTGTTCTGCGGTGCCAACCCTGCGAACCTCGCGGACGCCCAGCTCGAGCGCCACGAGCGCCGGCTTCACTCGTACGAGGAGCTGCTCGCGCAGACCGACCTGTCAGAGGGCGCGAGGCTGTCGCTGGAATCGGGGATCGGCCACGAGCGAGAGTACGTCGGGTTCTGGTCGCGCGTTCGGGAAGCCCACAGGTAGACGTGGCTAAGAAGGCAGCGGCGCGCCGAGGAGAGCGGCCGCGATGCCTACAGCGCCCGCGGCGAGCAACGTCTCGACGACGCCGCTGCCCAGGAGAAGCAGGGCGACCGCAGCGGCGGCGAGGACGCCGGCCTGCCACGCTTCGGTGAGCGCGGCGGCGAGGGTGATGGCGGCGCCGAGGATCGCCCCGATGGCCGCCGGCCCGGCGCCGTTGAGGAACGCCCGCGCGTCGGCGTTACCGCGCAGCCGCTCGAACCGCCCGCCGCCAAGGAGGATGAAGGAGAACGAGGGGGCGAAGGCAATCGCGGCAGCGAACAGCCCACCGCCGAGGCCGTGGGCCGCGTAGCCGACCGCGGCGACGGTCGCGACGACCGGGCCCGGCGTGACCTGGCCGAGGGCGACCGCGTTGAGGAACTCGGCGTTGGTCATCCAGTGGTAGACGTGGACGGCGTCGTCCTGCATCAGAGGGACGATCACGAAGCCCCCACCGAACGAGAGCGCCCCCACCTTGAGCGCCGTCCAGGCGAGCGCGCCGACGCCGCCCGTGGCGATCGCCGCCGGCGCCAGCACCGCCAGCGGCCCGGTGTGGATTCCAAGCGCCCCGCGAGAGCGCCGCTGGAGCACCAGCTCGAGCGCCCCGCAGGCCAGCAGGACGAGTACCAGGTAGGGGCCGATCAGCGCCGCGGCGACGGCGCCCGCGAGGAGGTAGGCAAGCCAGCCGGTCTCATGGCGGCCCTCGGCTCGGACGCGCTGGAAGCTGGGGCTCATTAGCGACCGCCCGGCGTGGACCGCCACGGCCGCGACGGCAGCCCCGGCGCCGGCTCCCGCGCCCCGCACCCAGGTCGGGGGTGCCTGGGCGAGGAATAGCACCGATAGGGCGAGAATCATGACCACGGCCGGGAGCACGAAGCCCAGACCGCCGACGATTGCGCCACGGGCGCCGCCGACCCGGTAGGCGGAGAAGATCATCAGTTGAGTCGAGGCCGGGCCGGGCAAGAGACCGCACGCCGCGTTGGCGTCCTCGAACTCGCGGGCCCCCATCCAGCCCTCGCGGTCGACGACCAGGCGGCGCAGCAGCGCGATGTGGGCGGGCGGGCCCCCGAAGCCCGTGACCCCGATTCGGGTCCACTCCCGCGCGATGGTGCCGAGCGAGGCGATGGGACGACTCACCGCGCTACCGGAGCCTTGCTCGAGAGGTCAAGAGGCGCCGGCACGATATCGGAGGCCGATCCCAGGTTTCGAAATCACGCGCGTACGGGGCTGAAGCCCATGCGCGAGCCGCTATCTTGAACCCGTGCTCAAGTTGCTCCGCGACCACCCCCGCCTGACCGAAATCGCGATCGTCGGTGGGACCGCCGTGCTCTCCGTGAGCCTCACTGGCGAGCTCGGGGTGGTGTCCGCCCTGGCGCTCGGCATGGCGGTGATCCTGCTCGCCAATGTGTTGCTCGGCCGGTTGCCCTCGGGTTGAACGGGCGAAGGCTTAGGCTGGGTTTACCCGCCTGATCGAAGATGAGAGTCCGATTTTTCTTCCTCCCAGGATGCGATTTCTGAGCGCCGGAGCGCTGTTGCTGTCCGCCGTCGTCGGGGCGGCGGGTTGCGGCAGCTCTGGGTCGAGCTCCACGACTGCCGCCGACCCGCCCTTGGCCGGCGGGCTTGTCAAGCCTCCCACCCAGGAGCCGTCGCTGCAGCTCGACAACTCGCTCGGTCAGCCAGTCAACATCGCCGATTACCGCGGCAAGGCGGTGCTGGTGACTTTCATCTACGACCACTGCCCCGACATCTGCCCGCTGATCGTCGGCAATCTCCACGCGGCCCAGAGCCAGCTCGGCAAGGAGGCGGACAACCTCCAGATCATCGCCGTCTCCGTCGACCCGAGGGGCGATACGCCAAAGACGGTCAAGGCCTTCCTGGCGGACCATCAAATGACCGGGCGGATGCAGTACCTGATCGGCTCACGGACCCAGCTCGAAAAGGTCTGGAGCGCCTGGCACATCATCTCCAAGAACTCGTCCAAGAAGGGCAACCCCGACGCGGTCGAGCACTCGGCGCTGATCTATGGGATCACTGGCAGCGGCCAGCTGAAGACGGTCTACCCGGCCAACTTCAAGCCCAAGCAAGTGGTTCACGACGTCCCGATCCTCGCGTCCCAGTAGGCGCTGATGTCAAGGCGCTTGGTCCTCGCGCTCCTCGCGGTGGCCGCCGTGGCGGGGCTCGTGATCGCCGAGCTCGCCACCAGCGGATCGGGGAGCGGCGAGGGTGCGGCTCCCGCGCTTCCGACCCAAGTCCTCAACGGACCGAGCGTCGATCTCGCCTCCCTGCACGGGACGCCCGCGCTGGTGAACTTCTGGGCGAGCTGGTGTACGCCGTGCAAGGAGGAGGCCCCCGCGATAGATCATCTCTCGAGAGGGCTGCGGGGTCGCGCTCGGGTCGTGGGGGTGGACTACAACGACACGACGTCGAACGCGACGGCGTTCATCCGCGATCACGGCCTTTCGTATCCGATCCTGCGTGACGGGTCGGGCTCGGTCGCCAGCGACTATGGCGTGACGGGGCTTCCAACGACGTTCGTGCTCAACTCTCAGGGACAGATCGTTCGGACGTTGCGGGGGCCGCAAACCGCAAGCTCGCTGCGGGAGGCACTCCAATCAGCTCCGTCGAACGGCTGACCCACGCGCGCGGCGCGTTCGATCCCGCCTAAGGGTCGCGCTCGATCTCGCGCTCGGCCCGAGCGGCGTCCGTGTACGTCTCCCAGTAGGCGATCTGGCCGTCCCGCACCTCCAGGATCCACGCGGCGGGGCTGTCGAGCTCCACCCCGCTCTGCCTGCCCCGGGCATGCCAGCGGCCAGTCACGAGGATCCGCGCGCCGACGCGGCGGAAGCGCTCCGGGATCGTCTCGTACACCTCCCAGTTCGCGAGCAGCTCGGTGCGCCACCAGTGCATGACGCGATCCGGACCCTGGTAGGACCTGTCCGCGATCTCCGCGCCGAGGGGAACGGCCTCGATCGCCGGGTGGAGCGCCGCGCGGAAATCCTCCTCGTTCCGCTCGCTCTGGGCCGCCCAGGCTCGGCGTATCACCTCGAAGTCGGGGTCGGGCGCTGAACCGGTTGCCATCGCCAGCCATTGTCCCGGCACGCGGCCATGTCTGTCGGTCGGACAGGGTCACGCTAGCCTCGGGCGCTTGGGCCAGGCAGAGCGGGCCACGTCGATCGGGCTGGTGATCGGGGCGATCGCCTCGCTGCAGCTCGGCGCGGCGGTCGCCACCACCTTGTTCGACGAGGTGGGGCCCACGGGAGCGGTGCTGCTGCGGACCGGGTTCGCCGCCGTCATCCTCGTCGCCATCTGGCGCCCGGCGGTGCCGCATCGGGCCAGCGGGCCGCTTCGGGACGCCGTGCTGCTGGGGCTGGTGCTGGCGGGGATGAACCTGAGCTTCTACGCGGCGCTCGACCGGATCCCGCTGGGCATCGCGGTAACGCTGGAGTTCACGGGCCCCCTCGCGGTGGCGGTGGCCGGTTCACGGCGCGCCACGGACGTGGTCTGGGTGGTGCTCGCCGCGGCGGGCATCCTGATCCTGTCGCCCTTGCACGGCTCGCTCGACGGGCCGGGCGCGGCGTTCGCGTTGCTCGCGGGGGCCTGCTGGGCCGGCTACATCGTCCTGGCGACCCGGGTCGGGCGGGCGTTCGCCGGCGGCCGGGGCCTCGCCGTGGCGATGGTGGTGGCGACGATCGTCCTCATCCCGGCGGGCGTGGTCGGAGGGGGCACAGCGCTGGGTCGTCCGGGCCTGCTGGCGGTCGGGCTGGCGGTGGCGGTGCTCAGCTCGGCGATTCCCTACTCGCTGGAGCTCGAGGCGCTGCGGCGAATCCGCAGGGGGACGTTCGGCGTCCTGATGAGCCTCGAGCCCGCCGTCGCATCGCTCGTCGGGCTGGCGGTGCTCGGTCAGGGCCTCAGCCCGACCGAGGTGGTGGCGATCGCGCTGGTCGTCGCGGCGAGCGCGGGCGCGCTCGGGGCGGCGGCGGCGCCAACGCCGGTCGAGGCCTGATTCCTGGGCGCGCGCCGAGTTGTGGCCGCGTCGAGCAGCGCCACGCGGCCCTCGGGCAAGCGGCTATGTCGGCGGTCGACCGCTGGGCTTCCGCGGCTCGTGGCCGGCGCAGTCGGTGACCGGTAGCCGCGGATAACGGGGGTAGGCGGGGTCGGTCCGCGAACGCTCGCACAACGAAAAGCTCGAGCCGCGGGTATTGCGGACGATTCGCTGGTGCACGCAGGAGTGGCAGAGGCCGGCGGATGTGGGGGCCATGCTCGAAGTATCGTGGCTCTCACTTCACTTTGTATAGTCGAGGGCCGTGTCCACCTTCAGGCGGTTGCTCGGATTCCTGCGTCCCTACCGCCGCGCGGTGATCGGATCTCTGGTCTTCGCCTCGGGGGCGATGGTGATGACGGTGGCGATCCCGTGGCTGGTGGGCAGCACGGTGAACGCGATCGAGGAGCACCGGCGCTCCGACATCGCGCCATTGGCGCTGGCGATCGTCGGCGCGGGGGTGGTGCGCCTGGGCCTGACCGTGGTCCGCCGCCTCATCGCCGGCAGGGTCTCGGTTGCAGTGGAGTTCGACCTCAGGGAGCGACTCTATGGTCACCTGCAGGCGCTCGAGCTCGGCTTCTTCGACTCCCAGCAGACCGGCCAGTTGATGTCCCGGGCGACGATCGACCTCCAGGCGATCCGCTTCTTCCTCGGCTACGGGCTCGTCTTCCTGACGCAGAACGCGCTCACGCTTCTGCTCGCCAGCGCGGTGATGTTCGCGCTCAAGCCCGACCTCGCCGCCCTGGCGCTGCTGCCGGTTCCGTTCGTCGTCCTCTCGGCGATGCGGTACAGCCGGCGCTCGCGACCGGCGGTCCAAGAGATTCAGCAGCGGCTCGCCGAGCTCACCGGAGAGGTCGAGGAGGGAATCTCCGGGATTCGGATCGTGAAGGCGTTCTCCCGCGAGGGCTTCATGCTCGAACGCTTCCGCCGCTCGGTGGGCCGCGTGTTCGACCAGGAGATCTTCTCCACCCGCCTGCAGGCCTTCTACTCGCCCCTGATCGGGTTTCTTCCGAGCCTCGGCTTGGCGGTGGTGCTTCTGGTCGGCGGCCGCCAGGTGATCCACAACACCCTGTCGCTGGGCGCCTTCACGGCGTTCTACGCGTACCTGATCATGCTCACCTCACCGATGCGCACACTCGGCATCGCCCTGGGGATGGCTCAGCGGGCCGTCGCCTCGGGCAACCGGCTGTTCGAGATCCTCGATCGCGACGCACGGATCGAGAGCCCTCCGGGCGCGCCTCCCCTTCCGGAGGGTCCCGGGCGGGTCGAGCTGCGCGGCGTCTCGCTCGCCTACAACGGCGGTGCGCCCGCGCTGGAGGACATCGAGCTGGTGGTGGAAGGCGGACGGACGGTCGCGCTCGTGGGACCCACCGGGTCGGGCAAGACGAGCCTGGTGGCGCTGATGGCGCGGCTGTATGACCCGAGCCGGGGCGAGGTCCTGATCGACGGGGCCGACCTGCGCTCCGTGGACGTCCGTTCGCTTCGATCCCAGGTTGCATTCGTCGCCGACGACAGCTTCCTGTTCTCCGCAACGGTCGCGGAGAACATCGCCTACGCAAGGCCGGACGCCAGCCGCGAGGAGATCGAGCTGGCCGCGCGGCGCGCTCAGGCGCACAGCTTCATCGAGCGCTTTCCCGACGGCTATGAGACCCGGATCGGCGAGCGCGGCCTTACGCTCTCCGGTGGCCAGCGCCAACGGGTCGCGATCGCGCGGGCCCTCGTGGCCGACCCCCGGATCCTGATCCTCGACGACGCCACGTCGTCGGTGGACGCGCAGACGGAGGCGGCGATCAAGCGCGGCCTGCGCGAGGCCATGGCGGGGAGGACCACGTTCATCGTCGCCCACCGGATGTCGACGATCTCGCTCGCCGACGAGGTGGTGGTGATGGACGGTGGGCGAATCGTCGACCGGGGGACGCACGACGAGCTGATCGAGCGCTGCCCGCTGTACGCCGAGATCGCCGAGCACGGCATGGAGGACTCGGTCTTCCTGCAGCGAGACCTCGAGCGGCGTGAGGAGACGGCGAGGCTGTGAGCGCCGAGCGTCGACCAGAGCGCAATGAGCCCGCAACCCGTGAGGCTGGCAGCGACGGACGCCCGACCGATTCGATCACGGGGCTCGATCCGGAGACGCAGGGGTCCGACGTCGCCGAGGAGACGGAGGATCAAGCGAACCAGCCGGGGCGCCTGATGGGCACCCTGCTGCTGGCGCGGGAGCTTTGGCGGCTGATTAGGGGCGAGCGCCAGCGCACCAGGAAGCTGCGATGGCTGTTCAGCCTTCTTCGTCCCTACCGGGTGCGGGTGGCGGTCACGCTCGTCGCCCTGCTCGTGGCCACGGCCGCCGGGCTTGCTCCCCCCTACCTCGCCGGACGGGCCATCGACAACGGCATCGCCACCGGCGACGTGGGCGCGCTGGATCTGATCGTGGGCCTCTTCCTGCTCTCCGCCCTCCTCTATTGGGCGGCGACGTACACGCAGACGTACCTGGTGGGCTGGGTCGGTCAGCGGGCGCTTCAGGACCTGCGCGAGCGGATCTACACACACCTCCAGGCAATGTCGATCGGGTTCTTCACCAGGAACCGGCCCGGGGTGTTGATCTCCCGGCTCACGAACGACGTCGAAGCGCTTGACACCCTGGTCACGGACGGCGTGGTGACTTTGATCTCGAGCACGCTCACGCTGGTCGGGGTGGTGGTGATCCTGCTGCTGCTCGACCTGCAGCTCGCCCTGGTGACTTTCGTGACCTTTCCGCTGCTCGCGATCGGCAGCTTGGTGTTCCGGGTGGCCGCCGCCGACGCCTATCGGCTCACCCGGGAGAAGATCGCCAACATCACCGCATACCTTCAGGAGACGCTGTCCGGGGTGCGGGTGGTGCGGAGCTTCGCCCAGGAGCCGAGGCACCTGGCGCGGATGGCGGTCCTCAACGAGGAGAACCGGGTCGCCAACATGCGGACCGTCTACCTGAACGCCGCCTACTTCCCGGCCGTCGAGCTGCTGTCGGCGATCGGCACGATGGTGATCCTCCTCTACGGCGGCTACCAGGTGATCGACGGCAACATCCAGGTCGGCATCCTGGTGGCCTTCGTCGGGTATCTGAACGCGTTCTTCGATCCGATTCAGCAGATCTCCCAGCTCTACACCACCTATCAGCAGGGAATGGCGGCGCTGGACAAGATCTTCGACCTGCTGGAAACGGAGCCCGACATGACCGACCGCCCGGACGCGCTCGACCCGGGGCGCCTGCGCGGCGAGATCGAGCTGGCCGAGGTCTCGTTCTCCTACGGCGACAGCGGCGAGTGGGCACTACGCGACGTGGACCTGCACATAACGGCGGGGCAGACTGTGGCGCTCGTCGGCGAAACCGGGGCGGGCAAGTCGACGTTCGCGAAGCTGGTGGCGCGCTTCTACGACCCCCAGCGCGGTCAGGTGCTGGTCGACGGGCACGACCTGCGAGAGCTGAGCTCGAAGGCGTTGCGCAGCCAGCTCGGGATCGTCCCCCAGGAGGGTTTCCTGTTCTCTGGCACGGTGCGCGAGAACATCGCCTTCGGCTGCCCGTCCGCGAGCGACGAGGAGATTCGCGCCGCGGCCAGGACGGTCGGTGCCGATGCGTTCATCGAGCGACTGCGGGACGGGTACGAGACCGAGATCGGCGAGCGGGGCGTCAGCCTGTCGGCGGGCCAGCGGCAGCTGGTGGCCTTCGCGCGCGCGCTCTTGGCCGAGCCGCGGATCCTGATCCTCGACGAGGCCACGTCGAACGTCGATGTGCGAACCGAGCGCATCATCGAGCGCGGCCTCGAACGACTGCTCATCGGGAGGACGGCGATCGTGATCGCGCATCGGCTGTCCACCATCAGACGCGCGGGGAGGATCGTGGTCCTGGAGCACGGGCGCATCGTCGAGTCGGGCACACACGAGGAATTGATCGAGGCCGGGGGCCCGTATTCGCGGCTGTACGGCGCCTGGGCCGAGCAGGCCGCGTAGACGCTAAGGCGAGATGCCGCCGGAGCCACCCGTTCCGCCGGAGCCACCGCCACTCGTGCCGCCGCCACTCGTGCCGCCGCCGGTGGCTCCGCCGGTGCCGCCGGAGGGCGGGGCCACCGGGGCAGGCGCCGGGGTGGTCGTGGCGGGGGCCACCGTGGTGGGCGTCGTGGTTGCGGGCGGGGTGGTGGTCGTGGCCGTAGTGCCGGTTCCGCCGGTGGTGGAGCTCGGGCCGCCCTTCGCGCAGTCCTTGAGGCCGTAGGCGCCGGCGGCGGTCTGCGCGCTGGAGCGGGCGCTCGAGGCCTCCGCGTCGGCGGCGGAGGTGTCGCCGCCCTGCTCGGCGGCGTCGCGCTTGTTCATCAGGGCGGTGACCTCGTTGCGCAGCGCCGAGAGGTAGCTCTTCAGGGTCGAGCGGTTCTGGTTCGGCGGGGTCAGCGATTCGAGCGAGTTGAGCTCGCTCTGGGTGATCTGCAGCTCCTGGGTCGCCTGCACCTTCGAGCTCGTGTTCACGGTGCCGCTGTTGAGGCTCGAGATGGCGTCATTCGCCTCGGTGCAGATCGAACTCGCCTGATCGATGAACTCGGACTTGGTGAGCGTCGCGGCGCCTCCTGCGCCGCTGGCGCCGCTCGCGCCCTGCACGGTGACGACGGGCGCCGAGTCGCTTCCGCCGCAGCCGGCAGCCCCGAGCGCCGCCACGATGAATACCCCCGCAAGCGGGAGGTATGCGCACCTACCCCACATGGCGGAGTCAAGGTAGCAAGCAGGGATGTTGTCGTACGCGGAGCCCCTGTAGGTCTGCGTCTGGCCGTGACAATTCGGGCAGAGCAGCTCGAACTGCCCGGGATGGATTCGAACCACCGTTTCGCGGTCCAGAGCCGCGCGTCTTGCCACTAGACGACCGGGCAGGGTCGCGCCTAACTTAGCGATTCCGATGACCGGTTAGCGCTGCCCGATCTCGTCCAGATCGCTCTCAAGGTCCGCAAGCGCATCCTTGTCTTCCGAGACGTCCGCCCCCGACTCGATCAGCGTCCGCGCGTAGGCCAGGTCCTCCGAGCGCCCCACCGAGAGCGCGGCTGCCACGCGCCCGCCATCCAGGTACCAGACGCTGAACTCGCCGGCGTCACGGTCCTCCCGCCACACCACCTCGTCCCAGCGCTGAGCCGGGCCCACGTACTCCAGGCTTGTCCAGTCGGCCAGGTCGCTGAAGAAGTAGGGCACGACCCGGTAGGGCTCCTCCTCCCCCATCAACCCCCGCGCGGCGTGCTGGCCCTGCTGGAGCGCCACGTCCCAGTGCTCGACTCGAAGCCGTCGCCCGTGCACCACGCTGTCGTAGGAGCACGCGTCGCCGGCGGCGAAGATCCCGTCCACCGAGGTCTGGAGCTTCGAGTCGCAGACGATCCCGTTGTCCACCTCCAGCGCGCCCCGCTCGGCAAGCATCGTCTCCGGATGGACTCCCGCTCCCACCACTACGACGTCGCCCTCGATCTCTCGGCCGCTCTTGGTGCGGATCGCCCTCACCCGCCCGTCCCCCAGGAACGCCTCGAGCTCATCGCCGGTCACGAGCTCCACACCGTGGGAGGTGAGCACCTCGTGGAAGTACCTCCCCACCTCCTCGCCGAAGGCCCGTGACATCGCAACGTCCTCGATCATCACCATCGTGCACCGCGTCCCCTTCGCCGTCAGCGACGCCGCCACCTCGCTGGCGATGTAGCTCCCCCCGATGAGCACAACGTGGTCCGCTTCCGCCGCCTCCCGACGAATCGCGTCCGAGTTCGGCAGCACGCGCAGATAGTGGATCCCCTCCAGCCGCGCCCCGTCGAGGTGATGCAGGATGTTCACTCGCGCCCCCGTGGCGATCAGCGCCCCGCCGAACTCCACGTCCTCCCTCGTCTGCAGCTTCGCGGTCCGCGCCTCCGCGTCGAGCGACATGACGCTCGTCTCGGTCAACAGGTCCACCCCGTTCTCGTCGTACCAGCCCAGTGGGTTGACCAGCGCGTCCTCCTCCCCGCTCTCCCCCCGCAGATACTCCTTCGAGAGCGGCGGTCGCTCGTACGGCGCGTGCGGCTCTCGTCCCACCAGCAGGATCGACCCGTCGGCCCCACGCTTCCGCAGCTCCGCGGCGCAGTGCGCGGCCGCGAACCCTCCCACCAGCAGGAAGTCGACCTTGCGGGCCGCCATCGCTCAGTCGCCTGAGCCGTCGGGGCCGAAGTACGCCTTCAACTCCTCCTCCATCCCGGGGTCGAGGACGGCGAGGACCTCGTCGCCGGGCTCCAGCACCGTTTCCGGCCCCGGCACGAACCCCCTGCCCTCGCGGAGCACCGAGATCAGGAGGCTCCCCTCTGGCAGCTCCAGGTCGCCCACCCGCTGCCCCGTGACCCGTGACCCCTCGCTCAGGAGCAGCTCGATGATCTCCAGCCGCTCCTGCGGCAGGTCGAGCAGGTGGACGAGCCCGTACTTCGGCACCTCGTGCTCGATCAGCCGCAGGATCAGGTCGGTCGCCGACACCACGGGATTGATCCCCAGCAGGTCGAACCACTGCTTGTTCCGCGGGTTGTTCACCCGCGCGATGATCTGGTCGACCATGTACTTCTCCTTGGCCACCTGGCAGATGAGGATGTTGTCCTCATCGTCCCCAGTGACCGTGATCACCATGTCCGCTCGCCCGATTCCCGCCCGCTCCAGGACCCAGAGCTCGGACGCGTCCCCGTACTGGACGTTGTGCTCGAGCTCCTGCTCGACCGCCAGATAGCGGTTCCTGTCCTTCTCGATGAGGGTCACCTCGTGGTCCTTGTCGAGCAGCTCGCGGCCCAGGTTCCAGCCCACCTTCCCCGCTCCGACGACGATCACATACATCCCGCTACCTCGCGCCGGAGGCGCGGCTTGCAGCCTCCTTTACCTCGGTCTCCAGCATCTCGATCGCCACACGCGTCGGGCAGATCGTCCGCAGCCCCTGCTGCTCGTACCACTCCGCCCGGTACGGGTCGAGGATCCGCGCGATCACCGTGGGCACGTTGAACCGCTGCTTGGCGATCTGCGCGACAACGATGTTGGTGTTGTCGCCGTCGGTGGCCGCGACGAAGGCGTCCGCCTGCGCGATCCCCGCCTCTTCAAGCGCCTCGATCTCCAGCGCCGTGCCGACCGTGAACTGACCGCCCGCGTCCTCCCACGACGACTCGAGCCCGATCTCCAGGCGCGCGTGGGCCTCGGAGTCCTCGTCCAGACACGAAACGCTGTGGCCGTCCCGGAGCATCGAGCGGGCCAGCGACGAGCCCACGCGGCCCCCTCCGGCGATCAGGATGAACATCGGCCTGGATCCTACCCACACCCGGGCACCTCCCAGGGGATACCCGACACCTCGATCTACGCCCGACTACCCCTCCGGCGGCGCCGTGAGCAGCACCCGGCAGGGCGCCTTCTTGAGGACGTACTCGGTGGCCTCCCCCACCTCCGGCGGACGCGACCCCCCGACGCCGCCGAGCACCGGGCCGCCGCGCACCCGGCTCGGCGGCTCGCCCCCCATCACGATCAGCTCGACATTCCGACGCCGCGCCTCCTCGACGATCCCGGCGCCCAACGTGCGCGCCGGCACCAGGTCGGTCTCGACCTCCACCGACTCGTACTCCTCCCCCACCTCCTTCGCCCGCCGAAGCGCCGCCTCGGCAGCTTCCAGCCGCTCCTTCGGCGGGGGCGCGTCGAGTGGCACCGTCAGCGGCTGCTCGAACACGTAGATCACCTCCAGCCTGGGGCGCTCCTCACCCGGCTCATCAGCCGCGTCGGCCAGCCGGCCCGCCGTGCTGACGATGTCGTCGTCGAGCTTCGAGCCGAAGATCGGCACGAGGATGTTCCCGTACTCCGCCTTGTGCACGGCCTTCCGCAGCGCCTCCTCCGGGACCGAGACGCGCTTCGTCAGCGACGTCCGCTCGACGAATCGGCGGTAGATGACGTAGGCGACGATCCCGAACAGCATCCAGCCGCCCCCCACCCAGCGGGCGCGGGCATGGAATACGAGCACGGCCAGCCACAACAGCGACATCAGCACCGCCCCCAGCAGCGCCGGCACCGGCAGGCGCCGACCGGCGACCCTGAGCTCGAACGGCATCCTGTACGGTCGCTCGCGGTCCGGCTCCGTCCACCGCAGCCGGAGGATCGACAGGTGCGCGATCGCGATCGCGAGCGTCGCCCCGAACGCATAGATCTCCGCGAGCAGCCGCACGTCGGTGGGGATCGCCAGCGCCAGCGCGATCACCGCGGCGGACAGGATCGCGATGTGGGGCGTCGACCTCGGCCCGAGCTTCCCGAGCCAGCTGGGCACCTGGCGGTTCCTGGCCAACACGTAGACGTGCCTCGACAAGCCAAGCATCGAGGTGCTCGCCGCCCACGTCAGCACGATCGGCGCGATTGCCACCACGCCGATCTGCAGCAGCGTGGATAACCAGCCCGGCTGGTAGCTCATCACCACCCCGAGCACGGGCTCCTCGATGTAGCGCCCCGCGAGCGCCGTATGCGGCCCGTCCGGGCCTGACACGACGGGCACCGCCATCAGCGCGATCGCGGCCATGCCGGCGTAGATCACCGGCAACGTGACGGCGCTCGCGCCGACCACCGTCCGCAGGTCCCTTCGCCGCCAGCTGAAGTCCGGCGCCAAGTCCGACGCCGCCTCGATGCCCGCGAACGCCAACGTCGCTACCGCCAGCGCCTCGAGGATGTGTCGGACCGACGGCGTCGTGAACAGCTCGACGTGAGCGGTCAGCCGGTCGGGATTGAAGGCGACAGCCACCCCGGCGACGATCACCCCGATCTGGAGCAGGACGTCGGCCAGAGCCAAGATGATGAGCGGTCGCTGGCGCACGTAGCGCGTGAAGCCCCCGATGTTGATCGCCGCCGCGAAGGCGACCGCCGCGACGGTGACCACGATCTCCGCCCAGCCGTGCGTGAATCCCCCCCAGATCGGCCCCAGGTAGTGGGCAACCGAGATGGCCGCGAACGACACGACGATGATGTAGTCGATCAGGATCGCCCACCCGGCGATGAAGCTGACCAACTCGTTGAACGCGTGCCGCGCGAACGACGCCGACCCACCACGCTCCGCGAACATCGCGCCCCCCTCGACATAGGTGAGCGTGGCGAGCACGAGCAGCAGCCCGGCCGCGAGGAAGATCACCGGCGTCAGCCCCAACGCGAACTGGGCCACGACCCCGATCGAGAAGTAGAGCGAGAAGCCAATCGCCGCGTACGCCACGGCGATCTGGAGCGGGATGCCGGGGAAGGGCCTGCTCAGCGGGCC
>JBOGZC010000028.1:0-39871 GCA_050697075.1 Solirubrobacterales bacterium
GCGCGGGCCCTCGGCCCGCGCCGCGAGGCCCGTCTGACCGCTCGCGAACAGCGGCGCGAGCGGCAGCGGCGCGAACTTGGTGGCGACGGCCAGCGCGAGCAGGACGCCGCGCCACACCGGCAGCGCGAACAGGACCAGCGCCCATACGAGGAGCGCGGCGATCAGCGTGTCGTTCGAGTTCGACTGCAGGGCGTAGTCCGTGAAGGGATACGCGGCCCACGCGAAGCCCAGGATCACGCCCAGGTTGGTGCCCTCGGCGCCGGGCCGAAGGCGCCGCCCAAAGAAGAACAGGCCGGTGACCGTCGCCAGATCGAAAAAGATCGCCGCCGCGTGGGCGGCCGGGAGGTCGTCCCAATGGCCGCTCCAGGGGAGCGCGAGCTCGAATGGCAGATAGGCGTAGTAGTTGAACGGGCCGTAGGTGTCCCCGAACTGGTTGTCGGAGGGGAAGTTGTTCCAGATCGCCTGGCCGTGGGTGATGTGGTCGGCGCCGATCACCCCTGCGTAGCCGACGTCGATGACCCCGGAGTCGGCGATGTTGAGGGCGATCCGGAACCCGAGCAGAAAGGCACCGCCGATCGCGAGCCACGCGATGGGCGCCGTCGGGCGAAGCCCGGCGCCCGGCCCGCGAAAGCCCACCCAGAGCATTCTCGCGAGCAGGTAGAGCAGCGGTGGATAGGCGAGCGGCACGCTGACGCCGATGTTGCCCGCGTTGAAGTAGGCCTCCGAGATCCCGAACGAGAGCAGGACCAGCAGGTCGAGGTGAGCGACGCGGCGCCCGCGACGAAAGTCGGAGAGCCCGAAGAAGAAGATCGCCGCCAGCGGAATCCAGACGTATGGAGCGTCGAGCTTGTGCCCGAACTGCCCGCTGTAGCCGCGGGCCATCTGCCAGGCGATCTGGTAGCCGGTCCACGACTCGCGGATCTGGCCGGTGACATCGTCGACGACCACCTGGACGCGATCGACTCCGTCGGCGTAGAAGTCCACCTGCCACGTGCCGGGCTTTCTCTGCGCTGAGGCTGTCAGCGGCCCATATGCGCGGCGCTCCTGGGCGACCTTGGGGTCGGTGCGCGCGATCCGGATCGCCCGCGCCTTGTCGATCGACGGCCCCAGCTGTTCGGAGGACTGCTGGACCGCCGTGGCCGCGGAGCTCCCGGTGCTCGCCTGGGGAGTGGACCCCGCCACCGAGGTCGTCTGGGCCAGCGACGGCGCTGCCCACGCGAGCGCGGCCGCCAAGACGACCGCGACGCCGGCCGCGAAGCCTCTCAGGCCCCTCGGCCTCAGTCGGCCTTGCCGCCCAATGTCCACGGCTGAGCGGCGACTCGGCTCATCTCGCCACCGCGGCGGGCCGCTCCGGCGTCCCTCCCGCGGCGTCGTCTCCGATCCCGAAGTGCTGCAACACGAGGGCGGCGACGTCGCGAAGCGCCCACTGCTCACGAGCCTCGGCGGGGCCGTCGAGCCCGCACAGGACGAGGGGCCCCAGAGAGTCGCCGGCCGCCAAGGCGCCGTGGCTGGCGCCGTCCACGTGAGTGGCACCGCCCCAGTCCACGCACTCGTAGCCCTCTGCGAGCGAGACGAGGACGTCCCCGGCGTTCGGCGCCCGAAGCGCGGACCACAACCTCGCAAGGCCGTCGGGGTACGCGTTGCTCGCGAGCCTTCCGTCCATGGGCTCCAGGCCCAGCACCTCGAAGCGGCCGTCGAGGTCCCACGCAGCCCCACGCCGATCGGCAATCTGGGAGCCGGGGCGAAAGCGAAGCGCCCCACGCTCGCTCTCAACGATCGCCTCCGGCATGTCGCCGTTGGCGGTCGACAGCCTGGCCACGAAGTCAACGCCCTCGAGCTCTCGCAGATCGGCCCACAATCGCGTCAGCGCCCGACCCCGGCGATCGTCCTCGCGAAGCAGGTAAACCGCCGCGGCGCGCCCAGTGGGGCTGACGGCGAGCTGGGCGGCCTCCGGACGCTGCGCATTCGGCTCCAGCACCCGCCACCGCTCGCCAAGGGCCGCGGCCATCGGCACCGGAGTTCGCACATCGGTCTGGGCGTGGTCGGCCATCAGGATCACCGCGTGGCTATCGCAGAAGGCGTCGATGCCCCCTGCGGCGTCAACGAGCTCGCCGAAGCAATGGTCGGCGTGGGCGATCGAGCTCCGCATCGCGGCCACCCCGTGGGTGTGGGTGTGGTGGTCGTTGTCCGGCAGCGAGAAGAGGAGAAAGTCGTAGCCGTCGTCGTCGATCAGCTCGCGGCCGACGCAGGCCGAGTAGGCGTCGCGGGTGCCGGGACGTGCCAGCGTCGGCTTGCAGGGGACGCGCCTGCTCGCGTAGAGCTCTCCGTAGAAGAGCTCGTCAGGCCCCCAAACGGCGTGGCGGAAGTCGGCGGCGAGGGCGACCCGCCGCAGCAGGCCCTCGAGGCCGAGCTCGTGGCGGCGGCGTCCGCGATAGATCAGGAACGGGGTGCACGCTGTCCGCACCCCGGCATCGCCCAAGCGCTCGAACACCGTCTCCACCTCGTGGGAGAGGTGGGCCATGTTCATGTTGTAGACGGTGTCGTAGAGGGTCTTGAAGAGCCCGAAGGCGCGGGTGGCCTCCAGCGAGGATCCGTACTCGACGTAGCGCCCCTCGGCGCGGTGGTAGGTGTTCATGCCGCTGATGTGATGGTCCTCCGGACTCACCCCCGTCACGATGTCCGAGCAGGCGACGGGTGTCACCGAGGGAAACGCGGACACGCAGTCGCCGATCAGGGTGCCGCGCTCGATCAGCCCGGCGAAGTTCGGCGCGAGGTCGTCCGCGACGGCGCGCTGGAGCATGTCGGTCCGCAGCGAGTCGACGACGATCAGACAGAGCTTGCGGGACGCGTGCATGGAGTCGGACCCAAACGGCGGCGCGGATCCGGCCCTCACCGGAGCACGCGCAACCCCTCGTACTTGCGCTGCGCGCGGCGGTGGCGCGCGGACGCAAGCCACAGCAGCGCGAGGAATGCGACCAGGCCGAAGGGTTCAACGAATACGGAGAGGGCGGCCACGACGAGGGCCCCGACGGCCACGATCAGGCCGATCGAGGAGGCTCCCCTCGCCCGCGCCTGGGCTCCCGCGACAACCGCGCTGACCACGCCGAATGCGAGCAGGGCGATGATTATCCCGAGGGGCACCCCTGGCCACGCCGGATGGTCGCGATTCGAGAGTGAGATGGCGAACAGGACGCCGCCGCCGATCGCCGCCGGAACGGCGAGCAGCACGCCCACTGTGCCCCGGCGGCCGGATGCGCCGGCGAATGCGCCGGCGGCGACCGCGAGGCCGATGCCCTGGCACGTTGCGAGGAAGAGGCTCATCGGCGCCAAGAGGCTAGAGCATCGACCTGCTCTCCCCGGTGGCTTGAGGCTAGGAGCCGAAGTGCAACGGGGGGCCGCAGCCGGCCAGCGCCAGAGTGAGCGGCCCGTCGGTGGTGACGTCGAGCTTCGGGTCGCAGCTCAGGTGCGCCCGGCCTGGGTGCACCACGACCCGCGACAGGTTGTGCGCGTCCAGGTGCAGCGCGTCCTTCCTCGCGACCTTCCGCTCCGGGCCCCAGGTCTTGCGGCGCTCGCTGTAGTTGAGCGGGGGGAGGTTGCCTCCCTGGAGCAGATTGGAGGGGGCCGTGCGGGTCGGCTTCGGGCTCGGATCGGTGCGTCCGAATCCCTCCGAGCGCGCGTCCACCTGGCCCAGCGGAGCGCTACCCGTCGAATTGCGGAGGCGAAGTCCGGACAGCCAGTAGGCATGGTCGGCGACGGTCCCCGCGCCGGCGAAGTCCATCTTGGGATTGACCACATACGAGACGTGCGGCGGACTGCGGCGCACCCTCTGGGTGCCGAGGAACGCCGCGGCCGGCGCGTACTGATCCTCGATCGCAAACGTGAAATGGTCCGCCGTCGTGAACAGGTCGAAGGTGTAGCGGTAGCCGAGATCGTCGAAGGTCTGCGCCTGGGCGACCGCGCTCGCCACCGGGACCAGCTCGTCCTCGGAGCCGTCCCAGATCAGGAAGGGGATGTTCCGCACCGAGGCGAGCATGCGGTTGGTGTTGCTCGCCGCGCCGCCGGGCTGCGGCGGGCCGGGCGGCACCCAGACGCCGAGCCCGGGTGGTCCGACGACCGGGTTGGCCCGCGCGAACAGGTCCGGATACTGCGTCGCGAACTTGTACGTGCCGTAGCCGCCCATCGAGTACCCGGAGAGCGCGGTCCAGTCCGGGTCGAGCCGGTAGTGGCGGGCGACGTCCGCCCAAACCTCGAACGTGTCGGCGCCCGCGTGTCCGTAGTACCAGCCGTCGGGTCCGCGGCCCTCCGGGGTGATCACGATCGAGCCCGGGCCCCGCTCGCCGAGCTGTGACTGGTTGCGGGTGTCCGAGAACTGGTTGTAGTTGGCGCCCAGCGAGTGCAGGAGCAGAGTCAGGCCGTAGCCACCAGAGGGCATCCGCTTCTTGGGCACGTAGATCGCGTACGGCTGAAGTCGGCCGCGCAGCTCGCCCTGGCAATCGGTCGCCTGACCGCAGGTGGGGTTGTAGCGAGCGCCCTGCTGGCTCTCGAAGTGGCTGGCCAGGATCCGGTCCATCGAGCCGGACGTCGGGGCTCCGTCGGGCTGGCCGCGCATGTTGTCGGTCACCCCGCGCTCGAGCTTGCCGAAGTCGACCTCGGCATGGAAGGGGCTCAGGTCGCCGTTGGCCAGCGCCGTGCCCTGCTGGCGGTCGCGCCACCAGGCCGGGTTCGTGAACACGGAGTCCGGTGGATACGGGTGCTGCCATGGCTCGGCGTACCGAAAGGCGACGTTGAAGAAGGCCGTCGGATCCGCAAGGCCCGCTGCGCCGCCCGGATGGGTTGCGTCGGCGGCCGCTCCCGGCACCAGGTAGCGGTTGGCCGCCCGGTTCCAGAGCCCGACGCCGGCCGCCAGCCGAACGGTCCGGCGGCCCGGGTCCCAGGCGCTGTGCGGGACGACGACGTCGATCTGTCGGCGGATGGTTGAGACAGTCACGTGTGGGGCCGGCGTCAGGCGCCGTCCGGTTGCCGCGTCGACCAGGTCGGCATGGGTTCCGTGAACGGTGAGGAAGAGGCCCGCCGGCGCCTTGGCGTTCGCCCCGTGTGGGAACTCGCGAGGTTGCGGGGATGCGCCGATCGCGATCGTCGTTCCAACCAGGTCCGGGCTCCTCATCGTGTTGAGCGAGATCCGGAACGCGGTCGCGGCAGCCAGGGGCTTGACGCGGAGCTCGACCAGGTCGGCGGCATTGTCGGCGTAGGCCGGATCCGTCGGGTACGTGTAGGTGCCGTTCGGCGCCGAGAAGCTGTCGCCCCCGACGCGCGGGTCGCCGGGATCCCGCGAGAGCCCCCGGGCGCCGTGGTCGTCGTACAGGAAGTCCTGATAGAGGAACTCCCCACCGCGGTAGGCACTGGCGCCGGAGACGAGGATCGGGTTCGCGTGCCAGACGCCGGCGTTTCGAAGCTGCGGGGCCTGTGCGGGCGGGCGGTAGAGAATCTCGGGTCCCGGGCGCGGGGCCGGGCCGTGGTAGAGCGACGGGCTCGCGGCGAAGCTGGCCGGCACGAAGACGAGCGCTACCGCCCCGAGCAGGACGCCGATCTCCACCCGCAACCGACCCACGCCACGGGACGTTAGTCGTTCGGCGCCCGCAGCGCGCCGTTCTTGGATCCGCCTCGGGACGAGCGGGTGGCTGGCCTGGGTACCATCGGTGCGCCCACCCCACCGGGTCATGGAGGATGCTTCTAACTCAGCGGGTCCGGTCGTCCTGGCCGTCGACGACGACGCGGCGGCTCTGGCGCGCATCGAACGGGAGCTGACCCAGCGGTACGGCTGGGACTACGACGTCGTGTGCGAGCTCTCGCCGCGCGCGGCCGCAGCCGCGTTGCGGACCATGCAGGACGAGGGAGCCAGGGTGGCCATCGTCCTCGCGGCCCAGTGGATGAGCGAGGCGGAGGGCACCGAGCTGCTCGCCGAGGTGGGCAGGCTGCACCCGCATGCCAAGCGCGGGCTCTTGATCGACTGGGGGGCCTGGGGACACCAGCCGACAGCCGAGGCGATCTTCCGGGGAATGGCGCAGCGCCACATGGACTACTACCTGATGAAACCCCTTCAGGCGGGCGACGAGCAGTTCCACCGCACCGTCGTCGAGTTCCTCCACGAGTGGTCCCGGGCGCAATCGCCCGCCGCGAACGAGATCACGCTCGTGGCGCGCCGGTGGTCGGTGCGCGGCCACGAGCTGCGCAGCCTCCTGGCTCGAAACGGCGTCCCGCATGCCTTTCTCTCGAGCGACTCGGACGCGGGACGTCGGGCGCTCCGGGAGTTGGGCGCCGAGGTGGCCGATGCGCCGGTGGCGATCATGCACGACGGCCGCGTGCTCGTCGACCCCACCCGGTCCGAGCTCGCGGCGGCCTTCGGGGTGGACACCGAGCTCCATGGCGAACGGCACTTCGACCTTGCGGTCGTCGGCGCGGGACCGGCGGGCCTGACGGCCGCCGTCTACGCCTCCTCGGAGGGACTCCGCACGCTGGTGGTGGAGCGTGAGGCGATCGGGGGCCAGGCCGGGTCGAGCTCGCTGATCCGCAACTACCTCGGGTTCTCGCGAGGCGTCAGCGGCGCCGAGCTCGCGCAGCGCGCCTACCAGCAGGCGTGGGTCTTCGGAACGAGCTTCCTGCTCATGCGGGAGGTCACGGAACTGCGGCCCGCCGACGGCGGGCTCGCGCTCGGCGTCGAGGGGATCGGCGAGGTCACCGCCGACGCTGTGCTCCTCGCTACCGGGGTCTCCTACCGGCGGATCGGCATCCCCTCGCTGGAGGAGCTGGTAGGCGCCGGAGTCTTCTACGGGGCGTCGATCGCCGAGGCTCGTCACCTGGCGGGCGACCACGTCTACGTCGTCGGCGGGGGCAACTCCGCCGGGCAGGCAGTGATGCATCTGTCGCACTACACGAAGGAGGTCACCCTGCTGGCGCGCCGGAACACGCTCGCCGAGACGATGTCCCAGTACCTGAGGGAGGAGCTGGACGCCACGGCGAACGTCCAGGTGCGCCTCGGAGCGGAGGTCGTGGGGGGCGGCGGCCGTCGTCGCCTCGAGCGCCTCGTGCTGCGGGACAGCCCGTCGGGCGACGAGCACGAGGTTGACGCGGCCGGCCTGTTCCTGCTGATCGGGGGCGACCCGCACACGGCATGGCTGCCGAACGACATCGAGCGCGACCGGGGCGGCTATCTGTTGACGGGGCTCGACCTGGTCCGGGGCGGACGGGTGGTCGAGTGCTGGCCGCTCGAGCGCAGCCCGCAGGTCATGGAGACGAGCATGCCCGGCGTATTCGCAGCCGGCGATGTTCGGCACAGCTCGATCAACCGGGTGGCCTCGGCGGTCGGCGACGGCTCCGTGGTCGTCTCGCAGGTCAACCGCCTGATCGGCCGGCGGCGAAGTCCGGATCGCAGCCCTCCATCCCGTTCGCAACACTGAGGGCGTGTCCGAGCCCGAAGAGGGGAGCCCGCCGGCACGTTCGGCGCCGCCGGCCCACCGCCGCGCGCACACAACGGCGCGCGATCTGGAGCGCTACGCAAGCCTGTTCGCCGAGCGGACCCGGGCCATGCGCTCCTCCGCGATGCGCGACCTGATGGCAATCACGGCGCGGCCCGAGGTCATCTCGCTGGCGGGGGGGCTCCCCGATACCTCCACCTTTCCGCCTGAGAGCTTCGCGGCGCAGATGACCCGGATCGCCCAGGAGTCCTCGGCCGAGGCGCTGCAGTACGGGCCAACCGACGGGTTCGAGGCGATGAAGGCGGCGATCCGCAGTGTGATGGCGGCCGAGGACATGGCGCCGGACCCCGAGGACATCATCGTCACTACCGGCGGCCAGCAAGCCATCGACTTGATCACCAAGACGCTCGTGGATCCGGGCGACCCGGTGATCTGCGAGGCGCCCACCTATCCGGGCGCGGTGCCCGTCTTCTCCACCTACCAGGCGGACACCCACCAGGTGGAAATGGACTCCGACGGGATGAAGATCGAGGAGCTCGAGGCGCTCCTGGATCGCCTCGCGGCGGACGGGCGGCGACCGAAGTTCGTCTATTCCGTGCCGAGCTTCCAGAACCCGGCGGGGGTCACGCTCTCGGCCGAGCGGCGGCGGCGGCTGGTGGAGCTCGCGCGCGAGCGCGAGGTGCTGGTGGTCGAGGACAACCCGTATGGCCTGCTCCGCTACGAGGGCGAGGCCCAGGCGCCCCTCTACCAGCTCGACGGCGGCAACTACGTGATCTACGTCGGCACCCTGTCCAAGATCCTCTCGCCCGGAATCCGTCTTGGCTGGGCGGTCGCGCCCCCGCCGATCATGGAGAAGATCGCGCTCGGCAAGCAGGCGACGGACCTCTGCACATCGACGCTCTCGCAGTACTTCGCGCTCGAGTACTTCGCCGAGGGTCGGTGGCGCTCCTACATCGACAGCCTGTGCGGCGTCTACCGCTCCCGCCGCGACGCGATGCTGGATGCCCTCGAGCGCCACTTTCCGGAGCAGGCGACCTGGACGCGGCCGAGCGGCGGACTGTTCGTGTGGGCGACGCTTCCGCCCTATATCGACACCTCGGACCTGCTCGCGAAGGCGCTGAGGGAAAACGTCGCCTTCGTGCCGGGGGCGGCGGCGTTCGTTGACGGAACGCGCGGCACCAACTCGATGCGGCTCAACTTCTCGGGATCCGCCGAGGACGAGATCCGCGAGGGCATCCGGCGGATCGGCAAGGTCGTCGACGAGCAGGTCGCCCTGTACGAGACGATCACGGGTGAGCTCCGCCTGCCGACCCCGGACTCCGCGGCCGGGGCGACCTCGTCCGACGCCGGCTCGGAGCCCGACACCAAGGAGCTGGACGCGCCGTCCGCGGACGTGCTGCCGCTGCGCCGGCGCGAGGAGCCCTAGGGCGGCGTGAAGGTAGCGGTCCTCAAGGGCGGGAGGTCATTGGAGCGCCAGGTGTCGCTCCGATCGGCGGCGCGGGTTGAGGACGCTCTGGGCTCGCTCGGTCACGACGTGGTCTCGCTCGACGTGGGAGCCGACCTGGTCGCGCGCCTGAAGGCGGAGCGGCCCGACGTCGTCTTCATCGCCCTCCACGGCCCGGGCGGCGAGGACGGAACCCCGCAGGAGCTGCTGGAGATCCTCGACACCCCGTACACCGGGCCCGGCGTCGCCTCCTGCATCCGCTGCATGGACAAGGTCCTGACCAAGCACCTGCTGCGAACGAGTGAGATTCCCACCCCCGATTGGGTGGCGTTCAACTCGACGGCCTTCCGGGAGCTCGGCGCGGCCGACGCGCTCGACGAGATCGAGGCTCGGCTCGGCTTCCCGCTGGTCGTCAAGCCCGCGGCTCAGGGGTCGGCGTTGGGGGTTCGCTTCGCCGGCTCCCGCGACGACGTCCCGGAGGCCCTGGTGGCCGCATTCAGCTACGACGACCGGGTCCTGCTGGAACGCCACGTCGAGGGGCGCGAGCTCGCTGTTTCGCTTCTCGACGGCGAGCCCCTGCCGGCGGTCGAGGTACGACCCAAGGAGGAGGACCTCTTCAATTACGAGGCGCGCTACGAGATCGGCCGCACCGAGTACCTCTGCCCCGCCGAGCTGGCCCCGGACGAGGTAGCCGAGGTGGAGACCGTGGCCCGCGCCACCTACGAAGCCCTGTCGTGCACCGGGTTCGCGAGGGTGGACCTGGTGCTCGACGGCGACTCGACGCCCCAGGTCCTGGAGGCGAACGCGATCCCCGGGCTCACCGACACCTCGTTGCTGCCGATGGCCGCCGACGCGGCCGGGATCGGGTTCGAGGAGCTCGTGGACCGGATCGTGAAGCTGGGGCTCGCCCGAACGCCGTCACCCACGCGGAGCTAGGCCGGCCCCGTTGACCATGCGTGTCATCAGCTCGACGGCATCCTCGTCCTCGAGCTTCTGCTCGCGAACCAGCGAGCGCCAGGTGTGGAAGCCGGTCGCGTGCCCGATCGCGGCGGCCGCGCGAGCGCGGGCCCGCCCCCGCTCCGCACGTCCCCGGACCAGCACCTCGCGCACCGACCTGAAGTAGTCGAGGAAGCGTGCTCGCGCTTTCGGGGGCACGTATGCGGCGTCCCGCTGGGTGTTCGAGAGCATGTCTTCCGTCTCCCCATACCAGGCGTAGAGGTCAGCGAGCGCTGTGCGAAGCCGTTCGTCAGGGTCCTTGATGCGCGCCCAGTCCGTGAGGTCGGGCCTGGGGTGGAGTCCATAGAAATGGGCCGTGCACGCGTCGAAGAGGGCTCGTTCGTTCGGAAAATGGCGATACACCGTCGCCCGCTGTACGCCGGCCTCGTCGGCGATCGCGCTCACCGTCGTTCGCGCCGGGCCGACTGTGCCGTGGAGCTTCGCCGTGGCCTTGGCGATGCGCTGTCGTGTCTCCATCTCCAGCTCGGCCCGCCGACCCTTCCGATACCTGCGTCTTCCACTGTCCGTCGGTTCAATAGACATTCGTGTACGACCAATATTGACATCCCCGGCGACCGTTGCTAGGTTCATCGCACAGCACTGTTTAACAAAAGGGTAGGAGGACGACTGATGGCCCCACCACAAGACGCCACCCCCCGTCGGTTCGACGCATCACAGGGCCCGCGGATCATCGGCCCGAAGGACGGCGAGGCGGTCGACCTGGGCTCGATCGGCGCCCGGATGATGGCCTGGACAGAGGAGACGGGCGGCGGCTTCTCGCTCGTCGAGCACCCGATGCCGCCTCGTCGTCTGGCCGCCCCGCTCCACAAGCACTCACGCGAGGACGAGTACAGCTTCGTGCTCGAGGGGCGGATGGGCGCATTGCTGGGCGACGACGTCGTATACGCCGAGCCGGGTGACCTCGCATTCAAGCCGCGAGACCAATGGCACACCTTCTGGAATGCCGGTGACGAGCCCTGCCGGATCCTCGAGATCATCTCCCCCGGCGGCTTCGAGCACTTCTTCGACGAACTGGGGGAGATCACGGCGCGACCAGACCCCGACCCGGCGCAGCTGGAGGAGCTCGGCGCGCGGTACGGGCTGGAGTTCGATCCAGAGAGCGTGCCTCGCCTCTGTGCCGAGCACGGGCTGACGCACCCGCTGCTCGAGGCCGCTTAGCGCTCTGGGAGCCGGCTACTCCTCGCCCTTGGCGAAGTCCTCGGGCGTCACCTGGTCGAGGAAGTCCTTGAACTTCTCGACGACCTCCTCGGTGTCCTCGACCTCGTGCTCGAACTCGATCGAGGACTCGTCGATCACGTCGTCGGCGGCGAAGATCGGCGCCGACGTGCGCACGGCGAGCGCGATCGCGTCAGAGGGGCGGGAGTCGACCTCGAGCTCGGACCCATTGACCGAGATCGTGATCGAGGCGTAGAAGGTGTTGTCGCGAAGCTCGGTGACCGCGACCCGCTCGCACTTGGCGTCGAGCTGGTCGAGCATGTCGGAGAGCAGGTCGTGGGTCATCGGGCGCGGCGTCGAGGCGCCCTGGAGCTTCATCAGGATCGCCGCCGCCTCCGGATGTCCGATCCAGATCGGCAGGAATCGGTTCCCGTCCACCGTCTTCAACAGGACGATCGGCTGCTTGCCGACCATGTCGAAGCTGACGCCGTAGATCTGCATCTGCTGCAAGGTGATCTCCCAGCCCGTTTGGGGCTGCGGGCCATTATAGGTACGGCCCTGGGGCCTTCCGTCGAGCATGGAGGCCGGGCTAGACATGGGCGATCCTGGACTCCAGGAAGCCCGCAGGGCGACCGGTGTGAGAGTCCGCGTGCCGCCGGCGGAGACATGGGCGATCCTGGACTCCAGGAAGCCCGCAGGGCGACCGGTGTGAGAGTCCGCGTGCCGCCGGCGGAGACATGGGCGATCCTGGACTCGAACCAGGGACCTCCTCCTTATCAGAGAGGCGCTCTAACCGACTGAGCTAATCGCCCTCGCCGCGGTCATTGTAGAAAGCCGCCTCTGGCCGAGGAGCTCAAGCTTCGACGCGTTCCTCTCGGTATGCGAGACAAACGCGTCGGGGTTACGCTGGCGCCGCCCGTGCCGCGTCGTCCGGACATGCCGCCCTTGCATCGCGAAGCGCTGGCGGCCGATCCGATCGAGCAGTTTCGCGACTGGTACGAGGCCGCGACGCGGGCGGTCCCGCTGGCCGACGCGATGACGGTGGCGACGGTCGACGCGGAGGGAGCGCCCGACGCCCGCATGGTCCTGCTGAAGGGCTTCGGGGCAACCGGGTTCCGGTTCTTCACCAACCTCGAGTCGGCGAAGGCGCGCCAGCTCCAGGTGGCGCCGCGCGCGGCTCTGGTCGTCTACTGGCGCGAGCTCGATCGCCAGGTTCGGGTCAGGGGCCCGGTGGAGCGGCTGCCCGACTCCGAGTCGGACGGGTACTTCGCGAGCCGAGCGCGCGACTCTCAGATCGGCGCGTGGGCGTCACCTCAGAGCCAGCCGCTGCCCGATCGTCCGAGCCTCGACGAACGCGCGCGCGAAGCCGAGGACAGATTCGCCGGCCCCGAGATACCCCGGCCGCCATTCTGGGGCGGCTTCCTGGTGATGCCGCAAGAGATCGAGTTCTGGCAGGGGCAGGCGGCGCGGTTGCATGATCGCTTCCGCTATCAACGGGCCGACAGGGGATGGCGGTTGGAACGGCTGGCGCCGTAGGGACCGGCTACTCCGCCCGCATCTCGCTCGCGACGTGTCGGGAGCGCGCGAAGGAGAGGAGGTCGTCCAGGTCGTCGAAGTGAATCTCGGCTCGGATCCCGCTGCGATCCGAGCGCACCCTGACGCCGGTGCCGAGCGCCTCCTCCAGCGCCTCCTCGGCTCGCACCATGGCCGCCTCCTGGTCGGGATGGGGGACGATCTTCGCGCGTCGCTTGCCGCCGACCTCCTTGGCCCGGCGCTCGGTTTCACGGACGGACCAGCCGCGCGCGGCGGCCTCGCGAGCCAGTGACGCCCTCGTCTCCGCGCCGCGGGCTTGAAGGATCGCCCGCCCGTGACCCTCGCTGAGCTCGGCGGCGGCGATCAGCTCCAGCGCCGCGTCCGGCAGATCGAGGAGGCGGACGAGGTTCGAGATAGCGCCGCGACTGCGGCCGAGCCTGCGGGCGAGCTCCTCCTTGGACAACCCCAGGTCGTCCACCAACGCGGCGCATGCGCGGGCCTCGTCGACAGGGTTGAGGTCTTCGCGCGCCATGTTCTCGATCAGCGCGGTCTGGAGACGCTCGGCCTCGTCCTGGTTGCGGATCAGGGCGGGGACGGTCTCGAGCTTGGCCTGGCGCGCTGCCCGCCAGCGTCGTTCCCCGGCGATGAGCTCGTACCGGCCGTCAGCCAACGGCCGAACGATCAGGGGCTGCACCACGCCGGCGTCGGCGATCGACGCGGCGAGACCGTCGATCGTCGCCGCGTCGAACTCGGTTCGAGGCTGCCCCGGGTTGGGGCGGATCATTTCGATCGGGACGTGGCGAAACTGCGGCTCGCCGATCCCGGACTCCGGGAGGATGGCCGCCAGGCCTCGTCCCATACCTCTCTTGGTCATTCCTCAACCTCCACTTGAGCGTTAGGGACAGCCTCTGGCTCGTGATACGAATGTTCGACGGACACCCTGCTCGCCCCTTCCCGCTCGGCGAGCTCGGTCGCCAGCTCGCAATAGGCGATCGACCCGGGTGACCCCGGGGCGTGGTCGGTAACCGGCAGGCCGAAGCTGGGCGCCTCCGCGACGCGGACGCTGCGTGGGATCACCGTCCTGAAGACGAGCTCCGGGAAGTGGCCTCTCAGCTCGCGCTCGACGTCGTTTGCGAGCCTGGTCCGTTCGTCGTGCATCGTGATCACGACCCCGGTCAGGACGAGGGCGGGATTGAGCTCGCGGCGCACGAGCTCGAGCGTGTCGAGGAATTGCACCAAACCCTCGAGCGCCAGGTATTCCGCCTGCACCGGCACGATCACGCGGTCGGCCGCGACCAACGCGTTGACCGTCACCGGCCCAAGCGACGGCGGGCAGTCGAGCAGCGTGAGGGGGAACCGCTCGCGCACCGGCCCCAGCATGCGCCGGAGGTTCCCGTCCGACCCCTCGATGCGGGGCAGCTCGACCGCGGCGCCCGCAAGGTCGCGGTTGGCGGGCACGATCCAGAGGTTGTCCGGGCCCGCGGGACGCGCGGCCTCGGCCACCGAGCGATCCCCGATCAAGCAGTCGTAGGAGGAGGGCCGCGCGTCCCGGTCCAGCCCGAGCGCGACGGTCGCGTTGCACTGGGGGTCGAGGTCGCACAGCAGCACCTGGTTCCCGGAGGCCGCGGCGCACGCGGCGATATTGACCGCCGTGGTCGTCTTGCCGACCCCTCCCTTCTGGTTGGCGACCGCGTAAACCGTGCCCATTCGGCGCTCGACCATACCTACCGACGCCGACGGGGCCGCCGGGCTTCATCGCCGGCCCCCGAGCGGGCGCTTCTTCGCCATTCCCGCGCGCCGCGGCAGCTCCTCGGGGGTGGGGCCGCGCTTTCGGACCACGTGCAGGTGCCGATTGCGAGAGCCCGAGTAGGGGCCGACACGTAGAACCTCGACGGGCTCCATCGCTAGCCGCTCGGCGGCGCGCTCGAGCTCGAGCTCCTCGTCCGGGCGGCGCCTGCCCTTCCAGGCGACCAGCACGCCTCCGTTCGCCAGGAGAGGAGAGGCGAGCTCGGCCACGGTGGAGAGGCGCCCCACGGCGCGCGCGGTGACCGCGTCGTGCGCTTCGCGCCCGCCGTGCGGGGGCCGGCTCTGCGCCCAGGCCTCGGCGCGTTCGCAGACGACGCTCGCGTTGGCGATCCCCGCCGCTTCGATCGCCCGACCGATGAACTCGCACTTGCGGCCGATCGACTCGATCAGGGTCACCCGCGCCTCGGGCACGGCAGCCGCGAGCGCCAGGCCGGGGAAGCCCGCTCCCGCCCCCACGTCCGCGATTCGCCGTGCCTCCAGCAGCGCCTCGACCTCCAGTGCACTCAGCGAGTCGGCGACGTGGACCCGCCACGCGTCCGGCGGGTCCCGGACCGCGCTCGGGGCGGTCCGGTCCGCGGCCAGGAGGGCGAGCACCGCGCGCATGGCCTCGCGCCCCTCATCCGAAAGCTCGATCTCAGGGCCGGGCGGGGCGCTCAATCGGTGAGCAACGGGGCCACGATCACGCAGCGCTCGGGCTCCTCGCCCTCGCTGAACGTCTCGAGCCCGGCGCGATCCTTGAGGTGCTGGTGCACGACCCGGCGCTCGGTCGGGCTCATCGGCTCGAGCTCGATCTCCTTGCCCGTCCGGAGCGCCCGCTCGCCGGCGCGATCCGCCTGGCGCTCGATCGCCTCTCGCCGACGTTCCCTGTAGCCGGCGGCATCGACCACCACGCGCTTGCGATCCTGGCGGCCCCGGAATGCCGCGCGGTAGCAGAGCAGCTGCACCGCGTCGATCGTCTGCCCGCGACGCCCGATCAGGAGCCCGACGTCCTCGCCCTCGATCCTCCCGACGATCTCCTCTTCACCCTCGTCCACCTCGACGCTGGCTTCAAGACCCAGCTCGTCGACGACCCGCTCGAGGATCTCCCGCACTCGGCTCGCGGGCTCGTCCGGCCGATCGATCGCGCCGTTGGTCGACACCGCGCGAGTCTATTGCGCGGGCGTAAGCGCCGATCCTCAGCGGCGGCGTTTCTTCCGCTTGCGCGGGGGTGGTGGTGGTGGTTTGGCCGTCTTCTCCTCCTCCTCCGTCGGCTTCGGCGGGGGCGGGATGACCTGCTTCACGACCCACTGCTGGCCCATCGTCCACAGGTTGGTCGTGATCCAGTAGACGACCAGGCCGGCGGGAAAGTTGATCACGAACGGCGTGAACAGCACCGGGAGCGCGTACATCATCAGCCGCTGGTTCCCCTCGGCCGAGGAGGCCATGATCGACGTGGAGCCCACCATGGTCACGAAGTAGAGGACGATGAGGATGATCAGCGCCGCGCCGGTTGCCTTCTCGTCGAGCGTCACGCCCAGGAAGTCCGGGTTGCTGCCCGGGGCGTGGATTTCGGTCTTGAACTCGTCGCTTCGCAGGAGCTGGAACAGGGCGAAGAACACCGGCAGCTGCAGCAGCAGCGGCACGCAGGAGGCGAACGGGTTGATCTTGTTCTCGCGGTAGAAGTCCATCAGCTCCCGCTGGAGTCGCTGCCGATCGTCCTTGTAGCGCTCCTGGATTCGCTTGATGTCTGGCTGATGGGCCTGCAGGGAGCGCATCGAGCGGATCTGCTTCAGCGACAGCGGCAGGATCACCAGCCGGGTGACGATCGTCAGGAGGATGATCGACACGCCCCAGCTCGCGTACACGTTGTCGTAGAAGAAGGTGAGGACCGAGTTCGCGACATCGATCAGAGGCTGGAGGATGTTGGCGGGCGGGAGGATCACGCCGGGGTCCCCGGTTTCGCCCTGAACAGGGTGCGCGCCTCCACCGGGTCGTAGCCACCGTGGCTGAACGGGTTGCAGCGCGCCACTCTCCAGGCTGCGAGGATCCCGCCGCGCACGACGCCGAGCTCACCGATCGCCTGGGCTGCGTACGCCGAGCAGGTGGGCTCGTACTTGCAGCGGCGCGGAAGGGCAGGCGAGACAAACCGCTGGTAGGCCCGAATCGGGGCGAGGAGGATCGCGAGGAGCCACCGTTTCACGTGTTACGCCCCAACTTAGACCGTACCGCTCGCCGCGCGGGCCTCCGCGACGAGCTCCTCGAGCGCGGTCGCCACTCCCGGGATGCCGTCGCGCTCGATCAGCCCGGCAACGTCTGGGCGGGCCACCAGCACGAAGTCGTAGGCATCGGGCAGCGGGTCGCCCAACGACCAAAATGACTCTCGCAGCGCGCGCTTCACCGCATTTCTCCCTACGGCTCCGCCGACCTTCCGGCTCACCGAGATCCCGAGCCGGACCTCGGCATCGTCCCGCGGGTCTCCACGCGGGAACGCGTAGAGGACCAGGTAGCGGTTCGAGTGCGACTGGCCCTCCCGGTACACGCGATCGAAGTCGCCGCTGCGGGAGAGGCGGCCTCGCTTGCGGCCGCCGCGCGGTGATCCCGCGCTCACGGCGTCAGCCGCTTGCGACCCTTGCGGCGCCGGCGCTTGATGATGTCGCGGCCGCCCCGCGTGCGCATCCGAGCGCGAAACCCGTGAGTGCGGGCTCGCTTTCGCTTCTTGGGCTGGTAAGTCCGCTTCACGACCGGCGAGGCAGTATAAGCCGCGGCCTCCCCGGCCAGGTGATCGTGTCCGGAGCCGCATTCTTTCTGCCGCGAAATGCGGGGTCGGTCGAAGCGGCGGGTCGGCGGGGGCGCTGGCCGGTTCTATGATCGCGCGCCGTGCCGACCGATGCTCCCGGAGCCGATCTGACCTCGATCTGGAGGCGCGTCACGGACGAGATGGGCGCCGGCCTTCCGGCGTCGACCTTTCGGCTCTGGATCGATCCTCTGCGGCCGGTCGCAATCCAGGGCAGCACCGTCTACGTGGCCGCGCCACAGCCAAGCGGCGCCTGGGTCGAGCGGCGCTACGCAGCCTCGCTCGAGGCCGCCCTTCGGGACGTGGCGGACGGCCTGGATCGGATCGTGGTCGTGCGGGAGGGAGCTGAGCCCGGCGCTGGTGGCGGGAGCTGGACGACCGCGGTGGAGTCGCTGCCCCTGAACCCCGACCACAGCTTCGAGCGGTTTGTGATCGGCGACGGGAACCGGCTCGCCCATGCGGCCGCGCTCGCCGTCGCCGAGCTTCCCGGGGACGCCTACAACCCCCTCTTCCTTCACGGCCCGCCGGGCCTCGGCAAGACCCACCTGCTGAGCGCGATCGGCAACTACCTCCGTCGATCCCGGCCGGATCTGAGCCTTCACTATACGACCGCGGAGCGCTTCACCACCGAGTTCGTCGCCGCCTTGAAGCGGCAGGGGCCCGAGCGCTTCAAGGAGCGCTACCGCGGGCTCGATGCGCTCCTCATCGACGATGTCCAGACGCTCGAAGGCAAGGAGCAGACCCAAGAGGAGTTCGTGCACACGTTCAACGCCCTTCACGCGGGTGGCAAGCAGATCGTTCTCTCGAGCGATCGCCCACCCGACGCGCTCGCCAGGCTGGCGGAGCGCCTACGAGACCGCTTCCAGTGGGGGCTGTGCTCCGAGTTGGGGGCGCCCGACCTGAGGACCCGAACCACTCTGCTGTGGCGCATGGCCACGGGCAGTCCGGTGGACCCGCCCGACGCCGGCGCCATCCGCGAGATCGCTAGCCTCGCCGCGGGCAACGTTCGCCAGCTCGAGGGCGCGATGACCCGAGTCGTCGCGCTTTCCTCGGTACTTGGGGAGCCCGTGACTCCGGAGCTCGTCCACCGAGCCCTGGGCGTTGCACGTTCCACGAATCAGCCCGCATTCCAACCAACCGACGCCTCCCCGAGCGTCGAGGCCATTCAGGAAGCCACCTGCGCCGCCTTCCAAGTCTCCCGAACCGACCTGCTGTCCCCAAAGCGCACGACCCGCGTCACGCAGGCGCGGCAGCTCGCCATCTATCTCACCCGCGACATCACCTCGCTCTCGCTGGCCCAAATCGCTCGCGGCTTCAATCGCGACCACAGCACGGTCCTCCACGCCATCCGAGCGGTCTCCGGTCGCTTGGAGGTCAACTCCGAAACGACGGCGCTCCTCGAGCGAACCCGTGGATTGATCCAGCCCTCCTCACCAACCGGCACCAACACCGCTGCCAATCTCCACGACTCGAGTGTCTCTCCACGATCCGCATCCACCAGCGCAACACTTCACCCTCTCCCGTGAGCCTTGGTTCTCCACACTCTTCCACCACCCTCAATACATCTGAGCCAGATAGGAAGATGCAAGATCCCCCGATGAAGCTCTCCATCTCCCGTGATTCGCTGCTCACCGGTCTCCAGCTGGTGGGCCGCGCCGTCTCCAGTCGCGCAACGCTGCCGGCGCTGGGTGGAATCGAGTTCCGCGCCTCCGGTGACTCGTTGACGCTTCGCGCGACCGATATGGAGATCGGGTTGACCGCGGTGCTCTCGGATCCGACCATTGAAACCGAAGGAAGCGTCCTTCTCCCCGGTCGCCTCGTGGGTGACGTCGTCCGAAGCTTGTCGCCTGGCGACGTCACGCTGGGAGTACGTGCAGAGGAGCGCGACGTCGAGCTCATCGCCGCGGGCGCTCGCTTTCATCTGCGCACCCTCCCGGTTGAGGACTTCCCGAAGTTCCCCGAGCTCGACGAGCGGCGTGCGGTGCTCCCGGCGCGCCCGTTGGCGGAGACGATCGACCGGGTCGCGCGTGCCGCCTCTCGCGACGAGGTCCGGCCGATCTTGACCGGCGTGTTGTTTCAGGCGGAGGGCTCGACCTTGACCATGGTTGCCACCGATTCCTATCGCCTGAGCGTCAAGCACACCGAGCTCGAGACCGCCCTCGCTGAGCCGGTCGAGGCCAACGTCCCCGCCCGGGCCCTGCGCGAGCTGGCGAGGATCATCGCCCAGGAGGAAGCGGAGGAGGTCGCGCTTTCCCTGGCTCGAAACCAGGCCGTCTTCCTCGTCGGCTCGGTGGTGCTGTTCTCGCGCTTGATCGAGGGGCAGTTCCCGAGCTGGCGCCAGCTGATCCCGGAGTCCTTCGAGCAGCAGGTCCGGCTGCCACGCGAGGAGCTGCTGGAGGTGACCCGCCGGATCGGCCAGCTGGCGCAGCGAAACGCCCCCCTGCGCTTCGCGTTCGCCGACGGCGAGGTGACGATCGCGGCGGAGACCCCGGAGGTCGGCGACGCGAGCGAGGCGATGCCCGCCCCGTACTCGGGCGAGCCGCTCGAGATCGCCTTCAACCCCCAATTCCTGATCGAGGGGCTCGAGAGCGTGGACACCGACGAGCTGGTGATGAAGCTGAGCTCGCCGCTTCGGCCGGGCCTTTTGGAGCCGGCCGGCGAAGAGGACTTCAGCTACCTCGTGATGCCGATCCGGCTCAACGTCTAGCGGTGTTCCAATGAACGTCGCGCGGATCGACGTGCTCGGGTTCCGAAACCTCGCCGCACAGGAACTCGAGCTGGGCGAGGGCATGACCCTGCTATGGGGCCCCAACGGAGCGGGAAAGACGAACCTGCTCGAAGCGCTGTGCGCGGCGCTCGCAGGCCATTCGTGCCGGACGCGCAACGAGCGCGAGACGATCGCCTTTGGAGAGCCTCTTGCTCGGGTCGAGGTCGAGGTCGAGCGGGACGGCGAATCGCATCGGTTCCTCTGGTCGTTGAGCCGTGCGGGCGAGCGGCGCCACCTCGTGGACACGAAGCCCGTCGGGCACGAGCAGGCGGATTTGCGACCGGCGCTGGCCGTCTTCCTCCCGGATCGCCTGGCGCTGGTCAAGGGCCCGCCGGGTGCCAGGCGTGACCATCTCGACCGCTTCGCCGCCGCGCTGTGGCCCGGCCGTGCTGAGGCCCGCCGCGGCTACGGCCGCGCGCTCGCCCAGCGCAACGCGCTGCTCGGCCGAGTCCGGGGGGGCGCGGCGCGGCCCGACTCGCTGGATGCCTGGGATCGCGAGCTGGCGGATACCGGCACGGAGCTGATTCGGGTTCGTCGCGAAGCGGTGGCGGCGCTGTCCGAGGAGTTCCATGCCGCAGCGGCGGAGCTCGGGCTCGCTGGCGATGCCGAGCTCCGCTACCTCCCGCGCTCCGACGCCGGCGATCCGTCGCGGCTGGCGGCGGAGCTGCTGGACCGCCGCGAGTCCGACCTGGCGCGCGGCCACACGACTCACGGCCCCCATCTGGACGAGCTGGGGATCTCGCTCGGCGACCGCTCCCTGCGTCGCTTCGGCTCCCAGGGTGAGCAGCGAACGGCGCTGCTCGCGCTTCTGTTCGCCGAGCGCCGCGCCCTCCTGGAGGCGCGTCGAGCGCCACCGCTGATGTTGCTCGACGACGTGATGAGCGAGCTCGACCCCACCCGCCGTGAGCTCCTCGCGCGGCGGCTGGTGGAGGGGGGTGGCCAGGCGCTCCTCACCGCCACGGAGGCGGCCCAGCTCCCGGAGGTCTGCCCGCGTGCCGAGCTCGCCGTCCGCGAAGGGCGCGCGACCATGCGGCCTCGCGCCTTGGTCGCGGAGAGCACGGAGCCGGTGAGCGCCCCGGTTGCGGCATGAGGCCGCGCCGTGGTCCCCGCCCCGTGGGGGGGGCGCTGCGCGAGGTACGCGCGAGGGCCGAGCCCCCAACGCTCCTGGCTGCGGTTCAGGGCGCCTGGGCAGGCGCCGCAGGCGCCGCCATCTCGCGAGAGGCGGAGCCCGTGGCGGAGCGTGAGGGCGTGATCACGGTCGCGTGCCGCACCGCCACCTGGGCCCAGGAGCTCGATCTGCTTCAAACCGAGCTCCTGGAGCGCCTCGACGCGGCCCTCGCGGCCCCCGAGTCCGGGCGGTCTGTGGGAACCGTGCGAGGTCTTCGCTTCACGGCCGATGGGGCGAAGCGCTTTTAAGCGTGATTTCCAGGACTTTCGTTGCATTCTGCGAGCTTTTCCGAAGACCCGCCCTGGTATCCTTGTATGAGCTTGAACGAACGCCCCGAACCGCCCGCGCGGGCTTCAGGTCGCGCACCGGTCGGTCGGGGTTTCTCATGACGCCAGCGAGCCGAAAGGACTGAGTGGCAAGCAGCTCACGTAGCGGCGGTGGCCCGAAGGCCGCACCGAAGAAGACGAAGGCGAACGCCCCCAAGCCGGGCACCATGGGCCGGGCGTCTGCCGACGGCTACAGCGCCAAGGACATCACCGTGCTCGAGGGCCTCGAGGCCGTCCGCCTGCGGCCCGGGATGTACATCGGCTCGACCGGTCCCCGCGGCCTACATCACCTGGTCTACGAGGTCGTGGACAACTCGGTTGATGAGGCGATCGCCGGGTTCTGCGACGAGGTGACGGTCACCCTGCATCCCGACAACTCGGTCACCGTCGCGGATGACGGCCGCGGGATCCCGGTCGAGGAGCACGAAAAGGAGAAGCGGCCGGCGGCCGAGGTCGTGATGACGACGCTCCACGCTGGCGGGAAGTTCGGCGACGGAGGCGGCTACAAGGTCTCAGGTGGGCTCCACGGCGTCGGCGTGTCCGTGGTCAACGCGCTCTCGGAGCGCCTCCACCTCGAGGTGCGCCGTGACGGCCACAAGTGGACGCAGGACTACGAGCGCGGCAACCCCAAGGGCCCCCTGACGCGCGGCGAGAAAGTCAAGGGGCCGGGGACGATCATCACCTGGCTTCCCGACGGCGAGGTGTTCGAGGACGTAGTCCTCGACTACCAGACGCTCTCCGAGCGACTGCGAGAGACAGCCTTCCTCACCCGCAATCTGCGCATCGACCTGATCGATGAGCGCGGCGCCGGCCAGCGGGACACGTTCCAGTACGCGGGCGGGATCGTCGACTTCGTCCGTCACCTGAACGAGAACAAGGACCCCCTGCACCGGAAGACCATCTTCTTCGAGAACGAGACCGAGGAGGGTCAGGTCGAGGTGGCTATGCAATGGAACTCCTCCTACCAGGAGTCCGTGTTCAGCTTCGCCAACAACATCAACACGCATGAGGGCGGCTCCCACCTGTCCGGCTTTCGCGCCGCGCTGACCCGAACCTTGAACGCCTATGCCCGCGAGAAGGGGCTGCTGAAGGAGAAGGACGAGAACCTGAGCGGCGAGGACGTCCGCGAGGGGCTCACCGCGGTGATCTCGGTGAAGCTTCGCGATCCACAGTTCGAGGGGCAGACGAAGACGAAGCTCGGGAACCCGCCGGTCGAGGGGCTGGTCAAGGAGACCGTGAACCGAAAGCTCGGCGAGTTCCTCGAGGAGAACCCGGGGGAGGGGCGCCGGATCCTCCAGAAGGCCGTGGACGCAGCGCGCGCTCGCGAGGCCGCGCGTAAGGCGCGGGACCTGACCCGCCGCAAGTCGGCCCTCGAGAACTCGACGCTGCCGGGAAAGCTCGCCGACTGCTCGGTTCGCGACCCCGCTCTGGCAGAGCTCTTCATCGTGGAGGGCGATTCGGCCGGCGGCTCGGCGAAGCAGGCCCGCGACCGCAACACGCAGGCGGTCCTACCGCTCCGCGGCAAGATCATCAACGTCGAGAAGAGCCGCATCGACAAGGTGCTGCAGAACGCCGAGATCCAGGCGCTGATCACGGCGATCGGGACGGGCGTGGGCGACGAGGAGTTCAACCTGGAGGACGCCCGGTACCACAAGCTGATCCTGGCGACGGACGCCGACGTGGATGGCGCCCACATCCGGACGCTCGCACTGACCTTCCTCTACCGCCACATGCCGCAGCTGATCGACGCCGGGTACGTCTACATCGCGACGCCGCCGCTCTACCGGGTCAAGAACGGCAAGCAAGAGACCTACATCGAGAAGGAGTCGGAGCTGGAGGAGATGCTGCTTCGCGACAAGATCGAGCAGTACGAGCTCACGGACGCCGAGGGCAAGTCACGGAGGCTTACCGCCGCTCGCTGGCAGCGCTTCAACCGCCGCTTCCGCGAATACGAGGGCTGGACGGACTCGGTACAGGCGGAGTTCGGGCACGAGACGGTCGCCTTCCTGGCCGAGTCGCAGATCCTGGACGCCGGCGCGGCGAGCATCGCGGGCGTGAAGAAGCTGGTTGAGGCCGCCGATCCCCAGGAGGAGCCATACGAGACCGAGCTGATCTCGTCGACGGCGGACGAGCTGGTGGTCAAGGCCGTTCACCGGGCGAGCGGGCTCGCGCGCACCCACAACCTCTCGACAGAGCTTTTCAAGTCGAACGACTACCGGCACCTCGTGGAGGTGCACGGCGAGCTCCTGAAGCAGGTCGGCCGCCCGCCATTCCGGATCACGCTCGGCGACAAGCGGCGCGAGGCGGACTCATTCGACGGGTTGCGCCGCGCCATCCTCGAGCTCGCGCGCCTGGGCGTCACGCTCCAACGCTTCAAGGGCCTGGGCGAGATGAATGCCGACCAGCTGCGTGAGACGACGATGGATCCCTCGAGTCGCACGCTGCAACGGGTCACGATCGAGGACGCGTCGAGCGCCGAGCGGGTCTTCGCCGATTTGATGGGCGACAAGGTCGAGCCGCGCAAGCACTTCATCGAGAAGCACGCCAAGGAGGTCCGCTTTCTTGATGTCTAGACGGGCCCCGCTAACCGTCGTTGGCGGAGGCTGAGATGGAAGCACTTGACGCACTGACCGGGCGCATCGAGGAGCGCGAGCTCACTCAGGAGATGCGCTCCTCCTACCTGGATTACGCAATGAGCGTGATCGTGGGCCGGGCACTGCCCGATGTGCGCGACGGCCTGAAGCCGGTCCACCGCCGGGTGCTCTATTCGATGCACGACCTCGGGCTGCAGCCGAACCGGCCCTACCGGAAGTCGGCGTTCATCGTCGGCGAGGTGATGGGTAAGTACCACCCGCATGGCGACAGCGCCATCTACGACACGCTCGCGCGGATGGCGCAGGACTTCTCGCTGCGCTACCCGCTCGTCGACGGTCAGGGAAACTTCGGCTCCATCGACGACGATCCGCCGGCGGCCATGAGGTACACGGAGGCCCGCTTGGCCAGGCTCGCCACCGAGCTGCTTCGCGATATCGAGGCCGACACGGTCGAGTTCGGGCCCAACTACGACGAGTCACAGCAGGAGCCCCTCGTCCTCCCGTCGCGGTTCCCCAACCTGCTCGTCAACGGCGCCGCGGGGATCGCCGTCGGCATGGCGACGAACATCCCGCCCCACAACCTGCGAGAGGTCGCCGCGGCGGTGCGCGCCTACGTGGAGAACCCCGACATCGACCTCCATGGGCTGATGGAGCACGTCAAGGGACCCGACTTCCCCGGCGGCGGCGTCATGAGCATGGAGGGGATCCGCGACGCCTACGCCTCGGGCCGCGGCAGCGTCAGGATCCGCGGCCGGGTCCACAGCGAGCCGCTTCGCGGCGGCAAGGACGCCCTGATCGTCTCCGAGCTCCCCTTCATGGTCAAGAAGGGTGGCGACGGCGGACTGATCACGAAGATCGCCGACATGGTCCGTGACAAGAAGCTCGAGGGGATCTCGGACCTGCGCGACGAATCCGACCGGTCGGGCATGCGCCTCGTCATCGAGCTGAAGCGGGGGGCTGACCCCAACATCGTCACCAACAACCTCTACAAGCGCACCCAGCTTCAACAGGCCTTCGGACTCAACATGGTCGCGTTGGTGGACGGTGTGCCCCGCACGCTCTCGCTGAAGGAGCTGATCCACCACTACGTCGCCCATCAGCGCGAGGTCGTGACCCGCCGGACCCAGTACGAGCTACGCCGCGCCGAGGCTCGCGCGCACATCCTCGAGGGGTTGCTGATCGCGCTCGACAACCTCGACGCGGTGATCGAGCTGATCCGAGCGTCGGCCGACACCGACAGCGCTCGCTCGGGACTGATGGAGAAGTTCGAGCTCACCGAGGAGCAGGCTCAGGCGATCCTCGACATGCGACTCGCCCGTCTGACGGCACTCGAGTCCGACAAGGTCCGCTCCGAGCACGCGGAGCTGATCGAGCGAATTGGCGAGCTGCGCGGGATCCTCGGCGAACCTGCGCGGATCGACGGCCTGGTCATCGACGAGCTCGGTGAGCTGGAAGCGAGCTACGGCGACGAGCGCCGGACCGAGATCACCCACTTCGAGGGCGACGTGGACATCGAGGACATGATCGCCGAGCAGCAGATGGTGATCTCGATCACCCACTCCGGCTACGTGAAGCGCCTGCCGCTCGCCACCTACCGCCAGCAGCGCCGGGGCGGGATCGGGGTCATGGGCATGGATCTCAAGGAGGGCGACTACATCGAGCACCTCCACATCTGCTCGACCCATGACTACCTGCTCTTCTTCACCAACCGCGGCAAGGTCTACCGCCTGAAGGTCTACGAGCTGCCGGAGGGATCGCGGACGTCGAAGGGCAAGGCGCTTGTCAACGTGCTGCCGCTGCGGGACGGCGAGCGGGTGATGGCCGTGAAGCCCACGCGGGACTTCACCGAGGGCAAGTACCTGGTGTTCGCGACGGCAAAGGGGATGGTCAAGAAGACCGAGTTCATGGCCTACAACACCAAGATCAAGGCCGACGGGATCATCGCGATCAAGGTCCGTGACGGCGACGAGCTGGTGGGAGTGAGGCTCACGTCGGGCGATGAGGACCTACTGCTGGTCTCCAAGTCGGGGCACGCCTCGCGCTTCAGCGAGAAGCGGGTGCGCCCTATGGGTCGCGACACGTCAGGGGTCAGGGGCATGAACGTATCCGCCAAGATCCCCGGCGGCGGGGCGAACCGCGTGCTGGCGATGGACATCGCCCGGGACGAGTCGGAGCTGTTCGTGGTCACCGAGAACGGCTACGGCAAGCGCACCGCCGTGGCTGAGTACCCGGTCAAGGGGCGGGGCACCAAGGGCGTGCTGACCGCCAAGCTGACCGCCAAGAAAGGCGGGCTCGCTGGGGCCCTGATCGTGCGCGAGCACCAGGACCTCCTGTTCATCTCCCAGAACGGCATGGTGCAGCGCACGCAGGCCGGCGGCATCTCCCAGATGGGCCGGGCGACACAGGGCGTGCGGGTGATGAACATGAAGGAGGACGACCGGGTCAGCGCGGTCGCCCTCGTGGTCGAGTCGGGCGCCTCGGTCGCCGAGGACGCCGTTGCCGCCGAAGAGGCGGGAAACGGAATCGTCAAGGCCGGAGGAACCGACGCTGGTTCCTCGAACGGCACGAGCGAGTAGGCCAGCGGCAAACGGCTCGGCGGCCTCCGCGGCGAAGGGTGCGGATAGGCTGCGCATCCTGTGGAGGAGCTTCGCGGGCGCAATGCTCTCGTCACCGGCGCGGGGGGTGGCCTCGGCGGCTACATCGCCAGGGCGCTGGCCGTCGAGGGCGTCAACCTGGCCCTTACGGATCTCCGGGAGGCGCCGGTGGACGGCCTCGCCGCCGAGCTGCGGACCCGCGGCGTCGCCGTCGAGCACGTGCCCGCCAACTTGGCGGATGGCGAGGAGCGTCGCCGTCTGGCCGCCTGGGCGGAGGGGGCGCTCGGTCCGATCGACGTTTTGGTGAACAACGCCGGAATTGAGTTCGGCGGCCCGTTCGCCGGGACGACCGAGGCCGAGCTCGAGGCGATCGTCGCGGTCAACCTGTTGGCGGTGATGGACCTGACCCGCTTGATGCTCCCCGGGATGAACGATCGCCGCCGCGGCCACGTGGTGAACATCGCGTCCCTCGCCGGTAAGGCGCCGGCGCCGTACCTGGCGTCCTACTCCGCGACCAAGCACGGCGTCGTCGGGTTCACGCACGCGCTTCGGGCTGAGCATGGACCAGAGCCGGTCGGGTTCACGGCGATCTGCCCGGTCTTCATCAGCCGGGTGGGCATGTACGGGCGGATCGAGGATCAGATCGAGGGGCCGAACCCGATTGGAACGCTGCCGCCGGAGCGGGTGGGCGAGGCCGTGGTCCGGGCCCTCCGCCATAACCCCGCCGAGGTGATCGTCGGCGGTCCGGCCGTCCGGGGGCTGATCTGGCTCTACGGGTTGTTCCCGGGAACCGCGACCCGACTGGCGCGCAACCGCCGCTCGCTCGAGTTCGCTGATCGCTTCGCGAAGGCTCGCGGCCGGCTGTAGCTCACGGCGCCGCTGCTTTTGCTTCAATCGGTGGACCAGAGAAAGGAGGTGGTCCTAACTTGATTCACATGTTTCTCGGGACGCTGGAGGTGCAGGGCCGCTAGGTAGGCCGTGCGGGCCGCCCGGCGGAATCCAACCCGGGCACCGGCGATACGGGGAGGCGGGGAGTCACGTCCCGCCCCGCCGCCAATTCCCGTTTCGCTTCCAGCCGCACCTTGAGCCGGGGCCGCCTCGATTCGTCGGGGCGGCCCCGCTCTTTCAGGCTCCGTTGGATGGAAGGGGCCCGGCTACGCCGCGACCAGGTACGGCTCCCACGCGACCGGGATCCGGGGGCTCGCGAGTCGGATGAACACGTTCGGGCCGGGCGGCCGCGGCCGGTTGCGGGGGTGCATGCGGGCCTCCCTGGGGGTGAGGTCGGCCTTCTTTCGGTTGCACGGGGCGCACGAGGCGACGATGTTCTCCCAGACCGACTCCCCCCCGCGACTGCGTGGGATGACGTGGTCGACGGTGAGCCCGCCGCCCTGGTTGCCGCAGTACTGGCACGTCCATGCGTCTCGCGCCAGGACCGCCTTGCGCGTGATCTTGCGGCGATGCACGTTGCGCGGCACTCGCACGTAGCGGATCAACCGGATCACGCAGGGGCGCTGGAAGACCAGCCGCTCGGAGTGAAGCGCCCCCTCGCCACGCTCGAGGATCTCGGCGCGCTCCTTCAGCACCAGCACCGTGGCCCGCCTGATGTTGCAGACGTTGATCGGCTCGTAGCTCGCGTTGAGGACCAGCACCCGGCTGCCGACGGCGACGTGATGGCCTCGCCCGTTGGACCCGTTGCTGGCCGTGTCCCCTGCGGTCGCAACTCTCCCAAGCTCCGGGGCCCTGGCGCCCCGGAGCCCTACATGGGGGTCAGCCGCCGTGTCCATAGCGCCCCGATTGTAGACGGACCCCTCACAGGCCCAGCCACCTACGTGCCGGGGATCCCCTTGGCGGCGATCGGGTAGGTGCCCAGGATCCGCACCGATTCTGCTTTGCCCCGCAGCGCCTCAATCGCGTCAGCGACCGTCGGGTCCTCCGCGGCGCCGTCGAGATCGAGGAAGAACATGTACCTGCCAAGCCCTCGGCGTCGCGGCCGCGACTCGATCCGAGTCAGGTTCACCTCACGGCTGGAGAACTCGGTCAGCGCCTCCACAAGCGCGCCGGGGTGGTCGGCGCCGAGCTCGGAGAACACCAGGGTGGTTCGCCAGGAGCCGCCCCCGGCGACCTTGGTTCCGGTTGGGGCGATCCAGACGAAGCGGGTGACGTTGTCGGAGCTGTCCTCCACTCCCTCCTGGAGCACGACGCAGTCGTAGATGCGCGCGGCGGAGGCCGCCCCGAGCGCCGCCCAGGGCTCGGGGCTTGCCGACACCTCGCGGATCGCCTCAGCCGTGCTGGGCGCCGCTCGCACCCGAGCGTCCGGCAGGGTCTCGCGGATGAACCGGGCGCATTGTGCGCTCGCCTGGGGATGGGAGAGGACGACCTGGATATCGGCAAGCGACAGCTCGACGCGGGCGATCAGGCTGGTGCGGATCGGATGGTCGTGCTCCCCCGCGATCGTCACCGGAAAGCCCTCGAAGGCGAGCGTGTCCAGGGTGGAGCGCACCGAGCCCTCGATGGAGTTCTCGAACGGGACCAGGGCGCGATCGACGTCTCCCTCGCCCACCGCGCGGATCGCCTCGTACACGGTCGCGGCGGGGCGCGCTTCGATCTCCAGGCCGGCCGTCGCCGCCCGCAGGGCATCCTCCGAGAAGGTCCCGGCCGGTCCGAGGAATGCCACGCTGGTGGGCACGGGCGGGATTATCGCCGCGGCGCGCCGGCTACTTGTACGTGACGGAGTAGGTGGACCGGTTGTTGTTGGTGATCTGCTCGCCGGGCACCGGCTCGACCGTGACCTCGAGCGTGAGCGGCGTGTTCTTCTCGGGCGAGGAGTCGATCGGGATCGACGCGGTCTGGATCGAGCCGGCCGCGAGCCGCGGGATCGTCCCGCTTCCGGTGATCGTCTGGGTGCCGCCGGTGAGCTGGAAGCTCACCGTGACATCGCTCTCATCCGCGCTGCCCTGGTTCTGGACCTCGACGTCGAGCCCTGCAGGTCCGGTGCCGCTGATCGTCGCCGGGGTGTTCGGGTCGAGGGTCACGTTGCCCGGCTTGGCCGTCGTCTGGAGGAGGGCAAGGCCGTGGGATCCGCTGGTCGCCTTGCTGGCGGACACGGCAGCCAGGGCGCTCGAGACCTCAAGCGGGTCGAGCCAGCGCTGCGGGTCGGTCATGAAGACGCTGTCGGGTGCCTTCTGGTCGATCCCCTGATCCTTGAGCTCCGCGTCGATCTGGCTCTGCGCCAGGCCATAGAGGACGTCGCTCGCGAGGAAGTACTTCATGTAATTTGCGATCGAGCTCACCGCCGCTGTTCGCTGTGGGCCGGGGGTGCCGAGCGCGGTCTTCATCTGGTTGGAGATCCCGGTCAGGGCGTCGCGTCGCAGGTCGTAGGCCTGGTTGAGCTGGTCCTGTGCGCCGCCGAGGTCGCCCGGCGTGTCGAGGGCGTGCACACGCGTGTCGAGTCCCTCGGCGGTGCCGCGGTCCGCGGCGATCTGCGCCTCGAAGCTCAGCGGCGAGAGGTTCCCGGGATCGTTGAGCCGCCCGAAGAAATCGCGCGACAGCTGGTTGGTCTGGGTGGCGATCGCGGTCAGATCGGAGGCGTAGTTCTCGAAGCTGCGCTGCTGTCGCGCGTTGAGGCAGCCCCGGATCCCCAGCACGAGCAGGATCAGGATCACCACGATCGCCCCGACGCCGACCGCGCGGCGCAACATGATCTGCCGTTGCCGATCGGGCACGCGCCGCGATGGCGGACCGCCGCCGCCCGACGCTGCCAGCGGTTCTTCCTCGTCGAGGAATGCCAAAAGCTAAGCCCCGTTCGGTGCCTTCAACGCCGAGAGTATGACCCCTGCTCCGGGCGCGTCGCCCGCCTCACGGGGCAGCGCACGAACCGTTGCGGTCGCCGGGGAGGGACGCGGGCGTTAGCGGCGAAGCTGAATTTGGAAATGGTGGGCGACCTGGTCATGGGCCGATTCCGGGTCCTCGAGCGAGTGGGCTCGGGGGGCATGGGCGTCGTGTACCGGGCTTTTGATGAGCGCCTCCAGCGCCAGGTGGCGGTGAAGGAGATCGCCGGCACCGATGCGCGGCGAATCCTCCGTGAGGCCCAGGCCGCCGCCCGCCTCAACCACCCGGGCATCGTCACCCTGTACGAGCTCGGGTCGGACGAGGGGCGCGCCCTCCTGGTCAGCGAGCTCGTGGACGGGGCGACCCTCGCGGAGCTCGCCCACTGCGGCGATCTCTCGGATCGGGACGTAGCGGGATTCGGCGCCGACGTCTGCGATGCGCTGGCCCACGCCCACGCCCACGGCGTGATCCACCGGGACGTGAAGCCGCAGAACGTGATCGTGCAGGTCGACGCGGGCGCCGGGCGCCGGGCCAAGCTGATGGACTTCGGCGTCGCCTCGCTCACCGGCGCGGCCGCATTGACCGCGACCGGCGAGGTGGTCGGGACGCTCGCCTACATGGCCCCCGAGCAGGCCGAGGGGGACGCCGTGGGTGAGCCCGCCGACGTCTACTCGCTCGCCCTCAGCCTGTACGAGTGCTGGGCGGGTGCCAACCCGGTGGCTCGCGAGACTCCGGCTCAAACGGCGCGTGAGATCGGCGGGTCGGTGCCGGCCCTGCGCGAGTACCGCCACGACCTTCCGGGCCAGCTTGCGTCGTGCATCGACGCATGCCTGGATCCGGAGCCCGAGCGACGTCCCTCGCTCATCGAGCTTCGCCGCGAGCTCGAGGGTGGCCTCCCGGCGCTCGACGACGCCGGGGCCGTGCCCGACCCCGACACCGGAGAACAGGCAGCGCAGCATCCTGGGCTGCTCCGGGCGGCCCAGCTCCTCGCGCTTTGCTGCTGGGCGCTCGCGGTGACCGCGATCTCGGTTGGGGGCCGGCCGGGGCTGGCACTCATCCTCGGCGCCCTGAGCGCGCCGGCGATCCTGGTCGCCTCGACACTGCCATGGGCCGCCGTTCCGGCGCTGGCACCCGTGCTCGGCGCGGTGTCCGCGGCCCCGGTCTACCCGGCCGTCGCCGCGCTGCGCGGGCGCCTGGTTGAACGCGCGCTGCTCGGGGCGCTCGGCTGGTGGTGCATGCTCGCGGCGGCTGCCGCGGTGAAGGTCGGATCCCGGTTGGGTCTCGTGGATGCGGCGCCGAGCGGCTGGAGCCGGTCGACGGCGACCGCCGCGAGCGGCGTGCTGGCGCCGCTGCTTGACCCCCAGGCGCTGCTCGGAGCGGCCGTGTTCGGAGCGGCCGCCGCGCTGCTCGGGGTCGTCCTGCGCGCTCGACACGTCGCCCTGGCACTGCTGGGGGCGCTGCTATGGGCAGGTGGGCTCGAGGCCGCCCTGCGCGCGTTCGCGGACGGCGGGCTCGCGGGCAGGCCGGCGCTCGTGGCGGCCGCAGCCGTCGCGGCGGTGATCGTGGAGTTTCGCCGCCGCGCGCCTCGCCCGGAGCCACGCTGGGCCCCGATCCCGGGCATTCGGCTCCCGCTCCCCCGTCACGGCGGCCGCCCGGACACGGCGATCTCGGGCCGCTGATCGCCCGCCTGCACCGCCCGACGCCCACGGTACTTTCGCCGCTGACCACTTAGGATTGTCACGCCGCGCAGGCGTGGGGGGATCGCCCTCGCTCGCCTGCGTGCGACGCCGGAGGACCCCAGATCAGCGTTCTGCGAAACCTGGAGCAGCGGATAGAGAACCTCGTCGAGGGGGTGTTCAGCCGCGCCTTCTCGTCGCAGGTTCAACCGGTCGAGATCGCCCGCAAGCTTGCGAAGGAAATGGACGCCCACCGAACCGCCTCCGTTTCCCGCGTCTACGTGCCCAACCAGTACACGGTCTGGCTTTCGGCCGAGGATCGCGGACGGCTGGAGGGCTATGAACGCTCCCTCGCGGAGGAGCTGTCAGGCTATCTGCTCGAGCACGCGCGGCGGCATGACTATGCGCTCCTGACCCGCCCCAAGATCGACCTGGAGACCGACGACCGCCTGCGCCTGGGGGAGTTCGGGATCCAGACGCGCCTGGTGAAGCCGCCGGCCCGCCAGGGCGACGCTCCCTCCCAGGGGGAGCAGGGCCACACGATGGTCTACTCCGTGCCGCCCAAGGAGTCCCGCAAGGAGCGCCGGCGGCCGGAAAGGCCGCTCGTGGGCACGAAGGCGATAGTCACGCTCGACGATCGTCGATACGTTCTCGACGGCCCGGTCGCGGCGCTCGGCCGCTCGCGCGAGTGCGACTGCGTGCTCTCCGATCCGAACGTCTCGCGCAGGCACGCGGAGCTTCGTCGTGGCTCAACCGGGGACTGGCAGATCGTCGATCTGGGATCGACCAACGGGATCAAGGTCAACGACCGGCGCGTGGACAGGTCCCGCCTCGCACCCGGGGACGAAGTCACCCTCGGGACGACCAGGTTCACCTTCGACATCGAGCACTAACCGCCGATGGACACCGAGCCGATCGCGGTAGCGCTCAAGTTCGGCTTCCTCGCCGTTCTGTACCTGTTCCTGCTCTGGGTGGCCGCGAGCGCGTTCAGGGAGCTTCGCCGCACGACGGCGCCGGCGCCCGAAGCCACAGGCGTTCACCCGATCGGTCCGGGGGGACGCTCCGCCGCCACCGACGCGTGGCTCGTCGCGGTCACGGGCGGGGGCCTCGACCCGGGCGAGCGATTCGACCTGTTCGGGGGGATCTCGATCGGGCGATCGGGCGATGCGGACGTGCGAATAGAAGATCGGTACGCCTCGGGCCTCCACGCACGGGTGTATTCGCGCGGGGCGAGCTACTACGCCGAGGACATGAACTCGACCAACGGGACCTACCTGAACGGAGGGCTCCTCAAGGGCGAGGCCGAGCTCAAGGACCTCGACGAGCTGCGGATCGGCGGCACGGAGCTTCGATTCGAGCTCGACGTCCCCGAGAGCTGATGCTGCGGGTCGTCGAACAGGCGCATCAGTCCGATACGGGGCGGCAGCGGAACGCCAACGAGGACTCGTACTTCGCCCGCCCGCCCGTGTTCGCGGTCGCCGACGGGATGGGAGGGGCGCAGGCCGGGGAGGTGGCCTCGCGTCTTGCCGCCGAGTCGTTCGAGGCGGTGCAGAGGGGAGAGGAGTCGCCCGAGGCCTATCTGAGGGCGATCGCGAAGACGGCCAACGCGCGCATTCATCGGCTCGCCCAGACCGACTCGTCGCGCTCCGGAATGGGCACCACCCTGACCGCGGCGCTGGTCGACGAGGACGAGGTGGGCTTCGCTCACGTCGGGGACAGCCGGGCGTACCTGTTCCGCGACGGCGAGCTGAAGCTCTTGACCTCAGACCATTCGCTCGTGGAGGAGCTGCGACGCCAGGGCCGCCTCACGGACGAGCAGGCGCAGGACCATCCGCAGCGCTCGATCATCACCAGGGCGCTCGGGCCCGAGCGAGAGGTCGAGGTGGACACGATGACGTACAGGGCGCGTCCGGGCGACGTGTACCTGCTCTGCTCCGACGGGCTGACCACGATGCTCCGCGAGGAGAGGATCAAGGAGGTGCTCGCCGGCGCCGGGACGCTCGACGAGGCGGTCAAGCGACTGGTGCGCGAGGCCAACGTGGCGGGCGGGCGGGACAACATCACGGTGGTCGCCTTCCGGCTCGAGGACGAGAAGGCGCCGGCGCTGGCCGAGGAGGGAGCGACGCTGGTCGGTCCTGCGGCCGAGGAGGCGGGCTTGACCGCCGACAGCGTGGCGGCGGCCGCCGGGCGCTCGAGAGCGGGCGCGACCGGCGACGGGGCAGCGCTTGGGGGCGCGGCCGCTACCAGGAAGCGTCGTGCTCCGCGGCTCGGCACCTTGACCAGGGTGCTGGCAGCGGTCCTGGTGACCGTGGGGCTGGCAGCGGCCGCAGTCTGGGGCGTGCGCCAGATCTACTTCCTGGGCAGCGACTCCGGCGGTCGCCTTGCCCTGTACCGCGGCCTCCCCTACAGCCTGCCGCTTGACATCAAGCTGTACTCCGAGGTCTACCCGGCCCCCGTCCAGGTGAGCTCGATCCCGGCAAATCGCCAGGACAGCGCCATCGACCACACGCTGCGCTTCCACGGCGACGCGGTCTCGCTGCTCGAGGACCTTCAGCGAGCGGCGGAGCGCGCCGCTCAGAAGAGGCAGGCGATCAGTGGCAACGGACGGAGCAAGACGCGCAATCGCAACCAGAACACGCAGGGCGCGGGCGGTGGCGCCAAGTCGAGCCCGAGAAGCTCCAAGCGCACCCAGGCCGGTCGAGGAAGCGGGCAGGGCGGTGGCTCCGGAGGGTCCGGATCGGGCGGTGGCGGGCGGTGAGCGCGCGGAACCGTGAGCTCCTGGCGCTGATCCCGGTGGCGATCCTCGTCACCGGAGGCTTCACGGAGGTCTTCATCGTCGAGTCGAGCCGGATCGGCGACATCAGCCTGATCTACGGCGGCTACTTCCTCGCCGTCTGCCTTGGCGTCCACTTGTTCATCCGAGCTCGCCTCCCGTACGCGGACCCCTACCTGTTCCCCCTCTGCGCTTTGTTGGCGGCGATCGGCCTCGTCATGCTGTTCCGAATCGACGATAGCCTGGCGCTGAAGCAGGCCTCGATCTTCGTCGCCGGCGCCGCCCTGCTCGCCGTGACGATCCTCTTCGTTCGCGACTATCACGCGCTCGAGCGCTACCGCTACCTGATCGCCACCGGGGGGATCCTGCTGCTGCTGGCGACGCGCGTCCCCGGGCTCAGGGCGCCCGTGAACGGCGCATACCTCAACATCAACCTCGGCCCGTTCTCCTTTCAGCCGGCGGAGCTCTCGAAGATCTGCATCGTCATCTTCCTCGCGAGCTACCTGCACGAGAAGCGAGAGCTGCTCGCTGTGTCGGCTCGACGGGTCGCGGGGCTGACGATCCCGCCGCTGAAGCACTTCGGCCCGCTGATGGTCGTCTGGGGAGGAGCGATGCTCATGCTCTTCTACATCAGCGACGTCGGGAGCTCGCTGATGTTCTTCGGCGCCTTCCTGGCGCTGCTCTACGTCGCCACGGCGCGCTTCTCATACGTGGTCGCGGGCCTCGCCCTCTTCTTCGTCGGCGCCCTGCTGATGCAGAGCCTGATCCCCCACATCGGCGATCGGGTGGACATCTGGCTCGACCCCTGGCACAGCAAGGCGGTGGGCGCCGGCCAGATCCAGCAGTCGCTGTTCGCCCAGGCCGACGGCGGATTGTTCGGCCAGGGCCTGGGCGAGTCTCTGCTTAAGCTTCCGGGGCCGTTCGCCCCCCACTGCGCTCAGCCGTTTCCCGACTGCGGCAGCATCCTCCCCGCGCCGCACACGGACGAGATCTTCGCCGTGATCGTCAGCGAGCTGGGGCTGTTCGGCGGGGCGGGGCTGATCGCCGTCTACGCGTTGATCGCCGCGCGGGGCTTCAAGATCGCCGTGATGGCCCGCGACGGGTTCTCGAAGCTCCTGGCCGCGGGCCTGACGGCCGTGTTCGCTCTCCAGGCGGTCGTGATCATCGGGGGCGTCGTGCGGTTCATTCCGCTGACCGGCGTGACCCTGCCCTTCGTCAGCTTCGGCGGCAGCTCGGTGATCGCGAACATGATCCTCGTCGGCCTGCTGCTGATGATCTCCGACGACGCTCGGCGGCCGCGGCCGGCAAGTGAGCCGGACCACGAGCTGGAGGCGCTGCCCGCGTGAACCCACCGATCGTCCGCCTTTACGGCCTGCTCCTGCTCCTCTTTGCGGCCCTGGTCGGGTTCACGTCGTACTGGGCCGTCTTCGACTCGACCAACCTCAAGGACAACCCCGAGAACCGCAGGCCGCTGATCGCCGAGCAGACGGTCAAGCGAGGCACGATCAAGACGGCCGACGGCGTGACGGTGGCCGAGAGCCATCCGGTGGGCGGCGGGAAGCACCCGGTCTACGTTCGTGACTATCCGCAGGGCTCTGACTTCGCGAACCCGGTCGGCTACAGCTTCGTCGACCTCGGCCAAACGGGGATCGAGCGCTCCGAGAACGCCGTCCTGGCAGGCGAGCGCAACGAGTTCACGTCGATCCTCGATCAGCTTCGCAACGTTCCCCAGGAGGGCAACAACGTCACCCTGACGATCGACTCCAACGCCCAGCGGGTCGCCACACAGGCTCTTCAGTCGGCGATCGCCTCGACCGCGGGGGCCTCGGGGAGCGGCGGCGCGGTGGTGGCCCTCGACCCCTCCACCGGCGCGGTCAAGGCGATGGCGTCGGTGCCGGGTTACGACCCGAACTCACTTGAGAATCCCAAGGTTCGCAAGCAGTTGGGAAAGCCAAGCTCAGGGGCCCCGATTGTCAACCGTGCCACCCAGAGCACGTATCCGCCCGGCTCGACGATGAAGGTGGTCACCGCAGCCGCGGCGCTCGACTCGGGGCAGTTCACGCCATCGAGCGTCCTCAGCGGCCGCTCGCCTCAGACGATCGGGGGGCTCCCGCTCTCCAACGCGGGTGGCGAGCAGTTCGGCGACATCGATATGACCACCGCCCTCACGGACTCGGTCAACACCTACTTTGCGCAGGTCGGGGAACAGCTGGGGACGGACACGATGGTCAAGTACATGAAGCGCTTCGGCTTCTACAGCGACCCGCCCCTCGACTACCCCGACGACCAGATGGCCCCGAGCGGCCCCTACAACTCGAGCGGCCATCTGGTGACCTCCGGGTTCGACGTCGGTCGGGTGGCGATCGGCCAGGGCGGCGCCGAGGGGCAGGACCTGGCGACGCCACTCCAGATGGCCGAGGTGGCCGCGACGGTCGCCGACGGCGGCAAGCTCATGCGCCCGACGTTCGTGCAGCAGGTCACTGATCCGGACGGCCGAGTGACCGACAAGCTCAGCCCCAAGGTCGCCTCGACGCCGATCAGCCCCCAGACCGCCACCGAGCTGACCGACATGATGACCCACGTCACCCAGGAGGGAACCGCCTCGGGTCTGACGGTCGCCGGCGGGGTGACGTTCGCGGGCAAGACCGGTACGGCCGAGATCGGCGATCCCGCCGACGGCATCAACCAGCCGTGGTTCATCGCCTTCGCACCGGCCGACAATCCGCAGGTCGCCGTCGCCGCGACGATCGAGCGCTGTCAGGGCTGCTTCGGAGCCGAGGTCGCGGGACCCGTCGCGACCCAGGTCATCGACAGCCTGCTGGGCGGATGAAGCTCGAGGCCGAAACGCTGGTCGCCGGGCGGTACAAGCTGCTCGGGCGGGTCGGGTCCGGCGGCATGGCGGACGTGTGGTGTGCCGAGGACACGATGCTCAACCGCCGCGTGGCGCTCAAGTTCTTGCACGAGCGGTTCGCGCAGGACGACCAGTTCGTGGAGCGGTTTCGCCGCGAGGCCTCCTCGGCCGCCGGCCTTCAGCACCCGAACGTGGTCGGAGTGTTCGACCGCGGCACCTACGACGGCACCCACTACATCGCCATGGAGTTCGTGGAGGGGGCGTCGCTGAAGGACCTGATCGAGCGGGGGCTGTCGGTGAGCGAGGCGGTGGAGATCGTCCGCCAGGTGCTGGCGGGGGCCAAGTACGCACACTCGCACGGGATCGTCCACCGCGACCTGAAGCCCCAGAACGTGCTCGTCGACGCCGAGGGCCGCGCCCGTGTGTCCGACTTCGGGATTGCCCGGGCGGGCGCCTCGGAGATCACGCAGACGGGCTCGGTGCTCGGCACCGCCCAGTACCTCTCGCCCGAGCAGGCGCAGGGCCTGCCGGTCACCCCAGCGTCCGACATCTACTCGATCGGCGTGCTGCTCTACGAGGCTCTCACCGGGCAGGTTCCGTTCGAGGGCGACTCGGCGGTCACGGTGGCCCTGAAGCAGGTCTCGGAACGTCCGCGGCCACCGAGCGACCTGAATCCCCAGGTCTCGCGCGCCCTCGACGCGGTCGTGCTGAAGGCGCTCGCCAAGGACCCGGCGAACCGCTTCGCCTCGGCCGAGGAGTTCGAGCAGGCCCTCGACGCGGCCGAGGCGGACCCGTCCGCCGGCGCCCTGGGGGACACGGCGTCCTACGCGGCGGTCGCGGCGGCGGCCGGAGCCCCTCCGGCCGAGCCGCCCGAGGACCAACCACCGTCCGGTCGCGGCTTCTTCACGCCGGCCCGGCTGGCCCTCCTCGGGCTGCTGCTCCTGGCGATCGCGGGGGTGCTCGTGTACGCGCTGACGCGGCCGGAGACGGTGCTGGTGCCGACCGTGATCAGCAAGACCCAGGCGCAGGCGCAGGCGATCCTGGGCGATGCCGGATTCGAGGTCGCCGTCACCTCCGTGCCCAGTGACAACCCGCCCGGGACGGTGACGGAGCAGGACCCGCCGGCGGGCTCGAATGCCGACAAGGGTTCAACCGTGACGATCACGGTCTCCAGTGGTCGCGGGACGATCGTGATCCCCGACGTGGCGGGACAGCCCGCAAAGCAGGCTCTCAAGGCGCTGAAGGAGGCGGGCCTGCGGCCGAAGGAGAAGGATCAGCGATCGAGCACCGTGAAGGCCGGCCTCGCGATCGGCACGATCCCCGCGCCTGGAAACGAGCTCGAGCGCGGAAAGAGCGTCACGCTGCTCGTCTCCAGCGGCCCCAAGCTCGCCCAGGTGCCCTCGGTGATCGGTGAGCAGCAGGACGCAGCCGACACGCAGATGCGCGATGCCGGATTGATCCCTGACTTCGAGAACCGCGATTCGGACGCGCCCGCGGGGCAGGTGATCGCCCAGGACCCGGCTGGCGGGAGCACCGTGAGAAAGCACACCGCGGTGACGGTCGTGGTGTCGAACGGCCCGGCCCCCGCCACGGTCCCGAACGTGGTTGGCGAATCGCAGGACGCGGCGAAGGCGGATCTGAAGGCGGCTCGGCTCAGCGTCCGGATCGTCAAGCAGGCGACGACCGATCCGAACGAGGACGGCCAGGTGCTCGATCAGGCGCCGCCCGCCGGCACCCGCCTGTCGCCGGGCGAGTTCGTGACAGTGTTCGTCGGCAAGTTCCAGGCGCCGCCGCCGACCACGACCACCACGTCCACCTCCACGACCCAGACGCCCTGATGCGGGTCGCGGTCCTCAGCGGCGGGCGGTCCAGTGAGCATGAGGTGTCGCTGAGGTCCGGGGCCTCGGTGGTCGCCGGCCTGCGGGAGGCCGGCCACGAGGTGATCGAAGTCCTGATCGAGCGGGACGGGCGCTGGCTCGTGGGTGGGAACGAGGTCGAGCTGCGCGCGGCGGGCGGGCTGCTCGACGCGGAGGTGGCGTTTCCGGTCCTCCACGGGCCCTTCGGCGAGGACGGCACGGTGCAGGGCCTGCTCGA